>JAFWTH010000180.1 GCA_017518975.1 Clostridia bacterium | reverse complement strand
TTTGGGACGAAGAGAGTTCCAAATGGTGGTTTTGTGCTACGGATATTGTTGAAGCGCTGACCAAAAGTAAAAATCCGCGCGTGTATTGGGCGACGGTAAAAAGAAGAAACGGCGAGTTGTTTGCAAATTGCAAACAACTGAAATTAAAAGCGCGGGACGGCAAGTTTTACAACACCGACGTTGTGGATGAGACCGGGCTTAACACGGTCATCGCGCTGATCCCGAGCAAAAAAACCGAAGTGTTTGCCCGTTGGATGAAAAACATGAAAACCTCGCTTGACGAAAAAAGCAAGCAGAAGGCGTATGAGCTTTTTGAAAGCGGTTTCATCGACAACATAGAAGTGGGTACAGCGAAAGGTTTGCAGCAGATCCACGGTTACATTTTCGGCGGGTTGTACGATTTCGCCGGGCAGATACGGACGGTCAATATCGCAAAGGGCGGCTTTGCCTTTGCTCCTGCGCTGTACCTGGACGGAGCTCTCGCGCATATTGAAAAAATGCCTGAAAGCACGCTTGAGGAGATCGTCGACAAATACGTTGAAATGAACGTCGCGCATCCGTTTATGGAGGGCAACGGCAGAAGCACGCGCATCTGGCTCGATCTGATCTTGAAAAAGAATCTGAAAAAATGCGTTGACTGGAGCCTGATCGACAAAAAGGATTATCTCGCCGCTATGCGCGAAAGCGTATCCGATCCGACGAAAATCTACGGGCTGATAAAGAGAGCCTTGACCGACGATATCCACAACCGCGAGATAATCATGAAAGGCATCGACTACTCGTATTATTACGAATACGAAGAATAAGAGATCCCTGCAAGAAAGAAAAAACATCAATATAGAAAACTCTCCCCGCGTCAGGCGGAGGGAGCTTTGAAAAAGGAACAGTTATGTCAAACCTCGGCAACAGACCCGTGCGACGGTTCGGAGAGGCGGCGTATATCCTGGGAACGGTTCTTTGCGCTCTCGGCGTTTGCCTGTCCGCGAAAAGCGGACTCGGCGTTTCGACGGTCGTCGCACCCGCTTACGTTCTGTCTTCGTTTCTTGAACCGATCGTCCCCTTTTTTACGTTCGGCAACACGGAATACATCGTGCAGGGGATCATTCTGATCCTTCTTGCGGTTTTCGTGAGGCGCGTAACGCTTTCCTATCCTCTGTCCTTCGTTACGGCGATCATATACGGAGTGACGCTGGATCTCTGGCGCTATGTGTTCGGAACTGAGACGGTCGACGCTTTATATCTGAAGATCATACTGATGGTCACGGGAGCCCTTTTGACCGAGATCGCAATAGCGCTGATCCTGCGCAGTTATCTGCCGCAACAGGCGTACGACTTTTCGGTCAAAGAGATCAGCGTTGTCAAAAAGTACGGTATGAACAAAGTCAAGTGGATATACGACGTTTCGTCTCTTGCCGTCGCGATCGTTTTGATGCTGATACTGTTCGGAAGGTTTGATTTTTCTCTGATCGGTCCCGGTACGCTCGTCCTCGCGGCGGTAAACGCGCCGATGATCGGTCTGTTCGGAAAGATCTTCGACCGGCTCATTGATTTTTCACCTCTTTTCCCGAGGTTTGCCTCAAAAGTATTCAAAGTATAACGAAAGAGATAAACTCTCTTCGCCCGGCGCGGAGAGAGTTTTTTTCGCGTATAATAAAAATGAAGAAATCCGTCTCAAAAACGAAAAGTATAAAAAAATTAACGAAAAACGTTAAAAAATAGTTGACAAACGTATTTTTAGGTGCTATAATATGTCCATCGACAGAAGAGGAGGACTTCAAAATGAACAAATCGGTAAGAAGAATCAAAGCGATCGGCAAGGTGTGCCGGATACTCTCGACGGTAATGATGGTATTGATGATAATCGGGACGGCGGGACTGGTCGTCTCCGGGATCGTTCTCGCGGTGATCCCGCAGAGCGCGATTTCCGCGGACGTTACGGGCAGCGCGGACGTCACGGTAAGCGGCGACTGGATAGACCGTATTCCGGAGGATCAGATCGATAATATTCCCGAGAAGATCGAAGAGGGTTCGTTCGCTTTAAGGATCAACGGGGACAAGGTGAAGGATGTCGAACGCGACGGGGACAAAATCGTTCTCCACGCCGAAGGCGACGCAAGACAGTTCACGCTCCGCAAGGTAGGATTCGCGCTGCTTTGTTTTGCGCTGATCCCCGGCGCGCTTATCGCCGTTTTCGTTATGATGCGCAGGCTGATGAGAGCGCTTGAAACGGCCGATTCTCCTTTCTCCGACGGTGTGGTGAAGGGGATGACCGGATTTGCGATCTCCCTTATCCCCTACGCGGTACTCAAGCCGCTCGCATCCGGTCTCGGAAGAGGATTTCTCCTGGGAGGAGAAGTCGATTTCAGCTTCGGCGTCGATCTGTCGACCGCGTTCGCCGCACTCGTGATCATCCTTCTCATTATGATCTTCAAATACGGCGCGGCGATCCAGAAAGAGTCCGACGAGACTCTTTGACGAAAACGGTGATCGGTTATGGGAAGGATCATACTGCGCCTTGACCGCGTGATGGCGGACCGGAAGATGGGACTAAACGAGCTGTCCGAAAAAGTCGGCGTCGCGAACGTCAATCTTTCAAAACTGAAAAACGGTCACATCAGCGCGATCCGGTTTTCGACGCTTATCGCGATATGCGAGGCGCTCGACTGTCAGCCGGGCGATATTCTCGAATACGCGCGGGACGAGGAAACGCTTCCTGACTCGAAAAGCGGCGAATAATCAGAAGAAACGGACTGAAAATCAGTCCGTTTCCTTTTTCTTATCTATTCGCCTGTTGATATAATCCGTCGCGACGGCGCCGCCGCTCTGACCGAGCAGCGCGACGAGACGGAGCAGTTCGCGCTGCTTGTCGCGCGGGAGCTTTTTCGCCGCGGCGAGGATCGCCTCGGCGCTCTTTCTCTTTTTCTTTCCGATCTCCGTGAACGTGTCGGCTCCGGTCGATCCGAAAAGCGTGAAGAGCGTATCGGTGAGCGATTTTCTCGTATTGTAATCGATCTTTTCGATCCACTCGCCGACCGCCCTGCCGATCATTTCTCCGGCGGCCGACAGAGTCGTCCGCTCGAAGCGGTTGCGGTCTATCGACCACGTCATCGCGTCGTGCTGTCCTATCCCCTTCGCCGTGCTTACGACGACCTCGCGGCGCGCCTCGGAGCTCAGGAGCTGTCCGATCAGGGAAGTGTCGGGAACGAGCGACACCGTCTTTCCGACGACCGCGCGGTATTCCTCTGTTTCGATCGTCTCGCGCGGGAATCCCGGTCCGTCGAACGAAAAGACCGTCATTATTTGCCGCCGCACGTCCGGCGAGCAGAAGGCGGAGGCGAAAACGGCGAGATTGCCGCCCTTCGAGTGACCTCCCACGCGGAGCGGTACGCCGAGTTCTCTTCCCGCGCGGTCGAGATAGAGGGCGGCTTTTTTCTGCCCCTCGGTGCGGCCCGTGAAGCTGAGATCGAAGTCCTCGCGCCATCCCGTGAGCGTCGAGTCGGTCCCGCGGAACGCGACGAACGCCGATCCGTCCGATAGACGGTAAGTGACGGCGCAGAACTGCATATCGCGCTCCCCGTCCGTCTCGTCGTCGTAATACGAGAGGGTTATGTTGCCGAACCGTTCTCCGCTCAGCATCCCGTCGAGCATAAGAGGCGATTTCGGATGAAAATCCCGGTCGGCACGGATCTCGTCCGGTGTGATCACCTCAAAATACTCGTCGCGTACGTCCCGGAGCGGTTTTTCCACCCCGTCGTTCTTCACGATGCCGTCGAGTTCCGTATATGCGAGCATCGAGAGGATCATCGCGTCGACTTCGCCGAACGGATCGGCGAAAAAAGGCACGTCGCCTCTCCATCTGAGATATTCATATACGTCCGCCACGTTCGTCACCTCGTTTTCCCGGGGGAACTCCTGTTACCCTACCAAAATTATATTCCGCGCCGTGCGCCGTGTCAAGGATTTCCGGCGGCGCGCTTGTTTTTTCACCCCGCCTGTGGTATACTTTTTCTGACAAAAAAACCGGAGGAACCATATGGAAGAACAAAGACCCGTAAAAACATTTGAGACCGCGGGAGCGGACGAGAGAACGCCGTCACGGTCGCAGTATTTTTCATGGATAAACAGTACAAACGAGGGTTCGACGGAAGCCCAGACTCTCGCGAATATCGGATACTTCAAGTGGCTTTATGACGAGTACGGAGCGATCTTCGACATCTACGCGTGGGACGCCGGAAATCTCGACGGATCGCGCGGTACATACGAGACGTTCGACTCTCCCAAGCTCCGCGCGCAGTATCCGAACGGATACGGCAAATGCGCCGAGGAAGCGGGGAAGATCGGAATGCGCCTCGGAGTGTGGTGCGGTCCGGACGGCTACGGCGACACGGACGAGTCCGCCGCCGCGCGGCGCGAGCTGCTCGTCTCGCTCTGCCGCGACCATCATTTCGCTCTTTTCAAGATCGACGGCGTCTGTTCCCGTCTGCGCGAGGAAAAGCAGGGCGAGTTCGTAAAGACGATGAAGGAGTGCCGGAAATACTCCCCGGATCTCATCCTTCTCAACCACCGTCTGCGTCTCGGGATCGGCGAGCCGTACGCGACCACGTTTTTGTGGAATGGACAGGAGACCTACGTAGACGTCCACATCGGCAACGATATCCCCGCGCCTCATCACCGCGCGTTCTCTTTCTGCCGCGGGACCGTGCCGGATCTTCAGCGTCTGGCGGAAGACCACGGCGTCTGCATCTCGTCCTTCAACGACTTTTTCGACGACGATCTGATCTATCAGGCGTTCGGAAGATGTCTCATCCTCGCCCCGGAGATCTACGGCAATCCGTGGCTTCTCCCCGACCGCGATCATGCGCGTCTTTCGAGGATATACAACCTCCACCGCACATACCGTGATATTCTCGTCGACGGCATACTTTTACCGGAAAGTTACGGTCCGGACTCGGTTTCGCGAGGCGACGGAAAGCGCCGTTTCATCGTATCGGGCAACCCGACGTGGGAGAGAGTCTCCGTCGCGGTTCGTCTCGACTCGGAGATCGGTCTTGACAAGTGCGGGAAAGTCGCCGTTATGACGCACCATCCGTATGAGGAATTCCTCGGCGTATTCGATTACGGCTCCGTTGCGGAAGTTCAGGTCCCGCCTTTCCGTTCGACGCTCATCGAGGTATGCGACGCATCCGTCGCGGGACCGGTCCTCACCGGATGCAAATACGAAGTTATCAAGGAAAAAGACGGCGTTCCCACCCGTGTGAAACTCGTTTCCTCGACCGGCAGGATCGGCAGATTTTCGGCGGGGGAGACGATCCCGATGCCGTATCTTTCGGGTGAAAAGTTCGACCGTTCAATGCGCGATCCCGTCAGAGTCGACCGGACGAGGTGGGAACGCGAGCCCGTCACCTCGAAGATGGAGCGTCTGTACGAGGCGGCGATCTTCGCTTCTTCGAACGACTCGCTCGAGGCGCAGGCGCTGAAGTCCGCGGGCGAAACGGCGATCCCGGCGGTCAGGGCGGCGAGAGACGCGTTTTTCGCGCAGAGGACGTACGTCCTGCGCGGCTGCGAATCCCGGTTCGCTTTCGACGGCGATCCCGACACGTTCTTCGACGGCGGCTCCAAAACGTTTTACGAAGGGAGCATGCGCGAGAGCGGCGCGTGCCTGCGCGTCGACTTCGGCGCGAAATATCACGCCGACAAAATAATCATCGAGTATTTCAAAGGCGACGTCGAGACCGGGGAGATCAAGCCGCAGAGCGCGTATCCGTTCGGAGACTACTCGACCGATCTCGCGATCTGGAACAGGACGGACCTCATCGGCGAGACCCCTCTTCGCGCAAGAGAGCAGGAAGTCGTCGTCAACGACGTCCACAATATCGAAAAAGTCCCCGGAAAGGTCGTCCGCGCCGAGTATTCGGTGCGCGGGCAGATCAGGTATCTCCGCATCCGCGAACCGCTCGACAGGATCTACAAGATCGCGCTTGAGGAGAACGGGGCAGAAGTTCCTCTTTCCGACCCGAAACTGCTCATCATGCTTCCTCATTACCGCGACAGAAAGATCGCCGGCGCGAGGAGAGCGAGAGTTTACGTTCACAAGGAAGATATCGTTCCCGGCGCGTATCTTTCCGTATGTATAGACGGCGAACACGGCGCCGAGGGCGCGTACGGCGTCATCGAGATCGACGGAAGGGAATACGGCTGCCCCGACAGAGCGTCCGCGTATCCCGCGATGTGCTGGGAGTGCGGCGTCAGGGAAGCCGACCGCGGTTATACCTACTATCTGCCTGTCACCCCCGCGATGGCGGAAAAGGAGATCAACGTTTTCGTTCTCGAGTTTACCGAGGAGGCGAAGAATTGCGAGCTTTCGGTAAAACTGTGTTTCCCGCGCGACGGGGAAGAGTGCCCCGAAATCGATCTGTAAAAAAGAGGTGACCGTAATGAAAAAGATCATATCTCTCCTTTTGGTTCTCGTGACGGCCTCCATCACCTTGGCGTTTCCGGTTTCTGCCGAGGCGTTGGAGCTTCCTTTCCGCGACGTGAAGTCGGGCGACTGGTTTTATCCGTACGTCAAATACGTGTACGACAATTCCATAATGCAGGGAAAATCCGATACCGTTTTCGGGCCGAAGGACAACGTCACCCGCGCAGAGATCGTCACCGTTTTCTACAGAATGGCGGGCGGATGGGGCGAATACCCCGAGCAGAATCTCCGTTTCACCGACGTTAAAAGATCGTCGACCAAGTGGTACGCCCCCTATGTCGGCTGGGCCAAACAGGAGGGACTGATCGACGGATACGAGGACGGGACTTTCCGCCCCGACAATCCCGTGACCCGTCAGGAACTTGCGAAACTGATCGTCAGTTTTATCCGCTACCTTCGCGCGGACGCGTCCTCGGAGGATAAGGTCGACGTCTTTACCGACGCCTCCTCTTTCCCCGAATGGTCGCACGGGTATATAGAAGAACTCCGCTCGACCGGTCTGATGAAGGGCGACGGGATGGGAAGATTCAACCCCGGAGCTACGGCGACCAGAGCCGAAACTGCGACGGTCCTCACCCGTCTTTATCCCGCCGTCCTCGAGGCGACTGCACCGAAGGCGCCTATTATGGGATGGAGCGCGTATTACGCGTTCGGTTGGTCTGCGACCGAAGACCGGATAATCGAACAGATGGACGCCGCGATCGAGCGCGGTCTCGCCGACGCGGGGTATAAAACTTTCTCCCTGGACGACTGGTGGTACACCACTCGCGACGGTGAGACCGGCAGAATAATGATCCGGGAGGATATGTTCCCGCACGGCATGAAATATCTCGCTGACTCGGCGCATGAACGCGGTCTTTACGCCGGGATCTACACCGACATCGGGTATGATTCCTGCGGTTCAAGCGCTACAGGAGATCTTATCTCGGGAATCAACGTCGGACTCGCTTCGGGGAACAAGAAAGACGATCTTTACACGTACCTGTCCGTCGGCAACTACCGCGACGAATACGCGCGCTCCCACCCGGAGGATCCGGGCGTCGAGTGCTGGGGATACGACTATATCAAGATCGACTCGAACGGAACGGGTACGCACGGCATCAATGCGTCCGAATCTCACGTCGAAACGTGGAAGATAATAAAAGAGATCGAACGCGAGACCGGCAGAGATCTCAACATGAATATGTGCCGGTGGATATACGAGAGCCCTTATCAGTTTCTCGTCGGCGATTCGTGGAGATGCGGCGGCGACAGTTATCCGAGTTTCAAATTCGTCACAGACGTCGTGAATCAGATGAAGCGTTTCAGCGAGTATTCGACTCCCGGTCACTACGCCGATCTCGATATGCTGATGATCGGCAAGGGTCTCACCCCGACTGAGGAGCGCTCCCATTTCGCGATGTGGTGTATGTTCTCCTCTCCTCTGCAGATCTCGTGCGATATCCGCAGCCTCACCGACGATCAGATCGCGCTTCTGACAGACCCCGACCTGATCGCTCTCGATCAGGACCCGCTCGGCGACTGCGCCGCGTATATCGCGACGGTGGGCGAAGACACGACGCTGTGGCGCAAGAAGACCGGCGACGCCGACGGCGGTACGGGCGCTCTGGCGCTCTTCAATCCCGGCGACGACGCCGAGGAAGTGACGGTCGATCTGTCGCTCGTCTTCGACGGAGGACGTGCGGCGCTTTACGATCTGTTCGGGAAAGAAGATCTCGGAGAGAAGACGTCATTTACCGTTACGGTCGAGCCTCACGGCACGCTGGTATTCAAGTACGAGACCGACTGCGCCGATGCGTTCCCGAACTTCAAATCGCTCGCGTATTACGAGTCGATCGGAGAGAGGCTGTATGACAGTTTATTCAGCGGCGATTTTTATACGTCAAAGGAGATCTCGAAAGAGGACGCCGAAGAACGGTTGTCTCAGCATCCCCTTTTCCGTGCTGTCCTGATCGACGCGAGAAGTGCGGAAGAGTATGCGAAGGGTCATCTGCCCGGCGCGATCAACGTGCCGTATCTCGAGATCGCGTCCCACGCGCGCGAACTGCCCTATACTACGAGCCGCGGGCTTGTCTCCAATCCGCTGATAATCTACGCATCCTCGCGCGAGGAAGCCGAGCTCGCAAACTATTGCTTCAAGAAATTCAAATTCGACGTATACGTTCTCTTCGACACGGAGTACACGAAATAAATCTACATATAATAGTAGAAAATGGTTGACGGAGCAAAAAAACTGTGTTATACTGTTAGGGCGCGTCTGGAGAAGGGCGCGGAATACCTGCCGCACGGGTACAGGACAAATGGCTGCTTAACGCAGAGGTATCACCCGCCGTACGCTGAGTGACAGGAAGAAATCAAGAGGTGATTGAAATGATTACAAAGGAACAGAAACAGGAGCTTATCGAGAAGTACAGAACACACGAGGGCGACACGGGTTCTCCCGAGGTACAGATCGCGATCCTCACCCACAGGATCAACACTCTTACCGAGCACCTCAAAGTGAACAAGAAAGACCATCACAGCCGCAGAGGTCTGCACAAGATGGTCGGTCATCGCCGCAGTCTCCTCGGATATCTGCAGAAAACGGATATCGAGCGTTACCGTGCGATCATCGAAAAGCTCGGACTCAGAAGATAAAATATCAAACGCGCGCTGTTGCGGGAGACCGATACCTCTCCCGCGACAGCCATTTGTATGTTAAGACCGTTCTGGCCCGGAGTTTTAGCCATTAAACAAGGGAACGGAGCGATACGCTTCTTTGTTTAATTGCTGAACCTCCGACCAGGAACGAGAAAAATAAAACGGAGGATTTCAAAATGTTTGAAAACTACAGAGTATTCAAGTACGAATACGCGGGCCGTCCCCTCGTCGTTGAGACGGGCAAGATGGCGGGCCTCGCAAACGGATCCGCTCTCGTACGCTACGGCGATACGGCGGTCCTCGCGTGCGCGACCGCGTCCAAGAGACCGAGAGACGGCATCGATTTTCTGCCCCTTTCGATTGACTTCGAAGAGCGTCTTTATTCCGTGGGCAGGATCCCCGGCTCCTTCCTCAAGAGAGAGGGAAGACCGACGGAGAAAGCGATCCTCACCGCGCGCGTCATCGACAGACCGGTGCGCCCGCTGTTCCCGAAGGATCTGAGAAACGACGTGGCGATCACCCTGACCGTCCTTTCCGTCGACCACGACTGCTCTCCCGAGATCACCGGCATGATCGGCGCGTCGATCGCGCTGTCCATTTCCGACATTCCGTGGAACGGACCGATCGGCGGTATGTTCGTCGGCCTGACCGAGGAGGAGGGTATCGTTATGAACCCGACCTCCGAGCAGAGGAAGAGAAGTTCCCTCGAGCTCACCGTCGCGGCGTCCGAAAAGAAGGTCGTCATGATCGAAGCGGGCGCGAAGGAAGTCTCCGACGACGTTATGTTCGACGCCATCATGAAGGCGCACGAGGAGATCAAGGGTCTCGTCGCGTTCATCAACTCGATCGTCGCCGAGATAGGCAAGCCGAAATTCGAGTATCCCTCCTGCGAGCTCGATCACGATATGTTCGATAAAGTCTTCGACTTCTGCGAAGCTGACGTCATGGCGGCTCTCGACACCGACGACAAGAACGTCCGCGACGAGCGCATGGAGCCTATCCGCGACGCGATCATGGAGAGATTCCTCGAGGAATATCCCGATCTCGAAACGGTATATCCCGAACTCATCTACAAGATCCAGAAGAAGATCGTCCGCCGCTGGCTGCTTGAGGACAAGAAGCGCGTAGACGGCAGACGCATGGATCAGATCAGACCGCTCGCGGCTGAGGTAGGTCTCTTCAACAGAGTCCACGGCAGCGGTATGTTCACCAGAGGTCAGACTCAGGTCCTGACGATCGCCACCCTCGGAACGATTTCCGACGAGCAGATGCTCGACGGCATCAGCGAAGAGGATCACAAGAGATACATCCACCACTACAATATGCCCGGTTATTCCGTCGGCGAAGCGAAGTCGACGAGAAGTCCCGGCAGACGCGAGATCGGTCACGGCGCGCTGGCGGAAAGAGCGCTTCTTCCCGTTATCCCCGACGAGGAGGAGTTCCCCTACACGATCCGTCTCGTGTCCGAGGTCATCAGCTCGAACGGCTCGACGTCGCAGGCGTCCGTCTGCGGTTCGACCCTCGCCCTTATGGACGCGGGCGTTCCGATCAAGGCGCCCGTCGCCGGTATCTCCTGCGGTCTTATCACCGAGGGTGACCGTTTCATGACGATGATCGACATCCAGGGCCTTGAGGACTTCTACGGCGATATGGACTTCAAGGTCGCCGGAACGCACAAGGGTATCACCGCGATCCAGATGGACCTCAAGATCGACGGCCTCACCCCCGAGATCATCAAAGAGGCGCTTGAAGTCACTCACAAGGGCAGAGATTACATCATCGACGACATCATCCTCAAAGCGATCCCGGCTCCTCGTCCGGAGGTTTCCGAGTACGCTCCGAAGATGCTCACGATGAAGATCCCGGTCGACAAGATCAGCGAAGTCATCGGCAAGCAGGGCAAGGTCATCCAGGGTATCGTCGCGGACACCGGCGCGAAGATCGACATCGAGGACGACGGGACCGTCTACATCGCGTCGCCTGACAAAAACGCCATCGAGGCGGCGAAGGCGATCATCGACGGCATCATCTTCGAGCCCGAAGTCGGCGCGATCTACACCGATAAAGTCACGAGAATCATTCCGATCGGCGCGTTCGTCGAATTCGCGCCCGGCAAGGAAGGCCTCGTCCACATTTCGAAACTCGACCGCAAGCGTACCGAGAAGGTCGAGGACGTATGTCAGGTCGGCGACGAGATGAAGGTCAAATTCCTCGGAACGGACGAAAAGGGCAGAATGAATCTCTCGAGAAGAGACGCGCTCGACTGATAATAAGAAATATTCACGGGGAGGATCTTCCTCCCCGTGTTTTTTCATCGGAGGTAACGGTGAACAACGGACAAAGAGACAGCCGCGAGAGGATTCCCGCGCAGAGCAGAAGAAAAAGAGGCAGAAGTCTCAAATACGTCAGAAGACACGGCGGTGTGAACCCCGGATATATCATTTTCGCCGTCGTCGTTATTCTTATTCTGGCGGTGTCGCTGTTCTTCATATTCCGTTCGAAGAACGAAGCGCCCCGGGCGACGGAGAACACGGCCGACACGGCGGCGGAGTCGGAGACCCCGGGGAGAGAAGAAGAGAAAACCGTAACTTTCATCGACGTGCCGACGTCGGATTCCGCGGCGGGCGATCTCATCCTCGTGAACTACGATCACGCGTACGTTTTTCCGGAAAAGGACGATCTCGTTAACGTTTATGAGAACAAAACGGACGATTTCAAAGTCGCGTACTCTGATTATATGATGGACAAAAACGTGCTCGACGTGCTGATATCGCTCACTCACGAATTGAGCGCCGCTACCGGAGAGGACGATCTGACCGTCAACAGCGCGTACAGAACGCTCGAGGAACAGCGGGAAATATACGATGAGTACAGGGAGACGTGGGGAGAGGAGACGGCGAAGCTCTACGTCGCCGATCCCGGTTTCAGTGAACATCACACGGGGATCGCCGCGGACCTCATTCTCGTCCGCGACGACGGGACGGCGCTCCCGATCACCCGGAGCGAAGCGTACGACGAGATCATGCGCCTGCTGCGTGATCACGGGTTTATCCTTCGCTATCCGGAGGGCAAAAAAGAGATAACGAGGATAGAGACGGAACCGTGGCATTTCAGATACGTCGGTCTGCCTCATTCTCTGATAATCGAAAAGGCCGGACTCTGTTTCGAGGAATATATCGGACTGCTTAAAAACTTCACGTCGGGCGGGAGCGTTCTCTTCCTTTCCGGAAACGGGAAACTCTCGTCGGTCCCGTTCGCCGAATCGTCCTTTGCGGGACCCGGGTACGCGATCTATCGCGTCCCGGCTGGCAGCGGGGAGACGACGAGGATCCCCGTCCCGTACGGCGCGGACGCCCCGTCCGTTTCGGGCGATAACGACGGCGGATTTATCGTCACGGTTCGCTTCGGCGACGTATCTCCGTCACGCGTGGTATCCGTCGGGGACGACGTGTCCGCTTTTTATGAAAAAACCGCTCCGGCGGATTGATTTCAATGAACTTTTCTCCCGTTTTCAACAAACCGTCACATTCCGGGGGTAAAATAACGGCGTAAAGACGAAACGGAGGATACGTAAATGGAAAACGAATTTGAAAAAAACGAATTTGAAAATACGGTTCCGGAAGAGCCGGAGATCGTGAATCACGAACCGGTCGGCGGGGCACCCGTTGAAGGGCCGATCGAAGAGGCCGCCGAAAAAGCGGATGAGAAAGCTTTTACCCCGCCGTATTTCAACAATCTGAACCGCGCGCCCGGATCGGCAAACACGCCTTCTTACGCGCCCCGGACCGGAGAATATCGACCCGTGAACGGCGCTCCGGCAAATCAGCCGGTTCCTCAGCCGTACGGCGGTGCGAATTACGGCGTTCCCGACGTGAACGAAGGCAGGATATCGTACGCTCCGGCGCAGCCGACGCATCAGGCCGGGCAGAAAAAGCATAAACAGAAAAAGAGAGGCGGCAGGGGATGGATCGCAGTCGTCGTCGCCGTCTGCGTTCTTCTCTCGTTCGGCGCGGGCTTCCTCGGCGCATACGTCGCGGGAGTGACCGGGACCGTCAGGACTTCAGAGGGAACGGAAACCGAAAACGACGGGTCGCAGAGCACTGTCATCCGTCAGGTAGAGCCGACCGACGTCTCCGACAAGAAACCCTCGGCGGGATCGTCGGTCTACGCCGACGTCGTTTCCTCGGTCGCCGATTCCGTCGTTGAGGTCTACACGGAATACACGACGATGGGCTGGTTCCGCTACATCGTAAGCGGCGGCGGATCGGGCGTCGTAATTTCCGAGGACGGATATATAGTCACCAACAATCACGTCGTAACCGCGGAGGACGACGAAACGCTCGCCGACTCCGTCAAAGTCCGCATGAGGAACGGCGACGAGTATCCGGCGACGGTCGTCGGCGGAGATCCGGACGCGGATATAGCGGTCATCAAGATCGAGGCGGAAGGGCTCGTTCCCGCAACGTTCGGAGACAGCGACGCGCTCGCTGTCGGCGACGAAGTGATCGCGATAGGCAATCCGCTCGGAGAACTCGGCGGTACCGTGACGAACGGTATCATCAGTTCTCTCGCGCGAGAGATCAGCGTAGAGGGCAACGATATGACGCTGCTCCAGACGAACACCGCGATCAACCCCGGCAACTCCGGCGGAGGACTCTTCAATCTCAAAGGCGAACTGATCGGCATAGTCAACGCCGTTTCCGACTCGTCCGTCGAGGGAATTGCGTTTGCGATCCCCGGCAACGAAGCGCTCGCCACGGCGAAGGATATCATGGAAAACGGATCTCCCTCGTCGAACAGGACGATCATCGGAGTCACGCTTTTCAATGTCGACACCGCGGGGAAGGCGGCTCAGTTCGGGGTGAACTCGCTCGGAGTCTATATTTTCGAAGTCACAAAGGGCTATAACGACGACGTTCTGAAGGAAAAAGACCGCATCCTTGCGGTCGACGGCGTCGAGATCTCGTCCGGCGACGACGCGATCAAAGAGATCAGAAAGCATTCGCCCGGCGACACTATCGAACTTACGCTGTTCCGCGACGGAGACGTCATGAAGGTCGAAGTCTCCTGCTTTGAGAGCGGCGACGAAGAATAATCAACGTAAAACTGTCCGGGGCGGCCCCGCCCCGGACAGTTTCCCGAGGAGAGAAAAATGTATAAGATTCTCGTTGTCGACGATGAGGAAAACATCCGCCGTCTCATAAAAAAATACGCCGAATTCGAGGGTCACACCGTCGACGAGGCGAAAGACGGGATGGAAGCGATAAAGATGACGCGCGACGGGGAGTACGACCTGCTCGTCGTCGACATCATGATGCCCGAACTCGACGGGTTCTCCGCCTGCAGGGAGATAAGAAAATTCTCCTCCGTGCCTATCATCGTTCTCAGCGCGAGAGGCGAGGAATACGACAAGATCAACGGATTCGAGATCGGCGTCGACGATTACGTTGTAAAGCCGTTCTCTCCGAAGGAACTTATGCTTCGCATCGAGGCGATAATGAAAAGAGCGGGAAGATCGGACGCGCCGTCATCGGAAGTCATCGTCGCGGGCGGGATCCGCGCAGACGTCACCGCGCGGATCGTATACGTCGACGGGGAAAGGACGGCGCTTACCCCGAAAGAGTACGACCTGCTCTTTTATTTGATGAAAAACAAAAACGTCGCGCTGTCGCGGGAAAAACTCATAACCGAGGTGTGGGGCTGGGACTATTACGGAGACGACAGAACGCTCGACACTCACGTCAAACTGCTTCGGCAGGCGCTCGGCGAGTGGTCGCGCATGATAGTCACCGTCAGAGGAGTGGGGTACCGTTTTGATGAAAACGCATAAGAATGAAAAAGGATCGGTCCGCCGTCTTCCCACGTTGAGAAGACGGCTGATCGTTTATCTTGCGATCCCCGCGGCGATCATCCTTGCGGTGATCTGGCTGACGGAGACGTTTTTTCTCGGCGCGCTTCACCGCTCGGTCAAGACGGGCGAGATGAGAAAAGCGGCGGGCGAGATCGTCGCGGCGGACGCGGGCGAGCTCGACCGGAAGGCGGAGAGTCTCGGAACTAAATACAACCTCTGCGTTTCCGTATATGATATGAGAAGAGGCGGAGAGGTGATCGCAAACTGGCATTCGACGGTAAATCCGTTCTGCTTTATCCACGGATTCGTCTCCGACTCCCTCGCTTTCGATATGTACGAGAAAACGGGACCGGAAGGAGATTACGTCCGGACGGTAAAGATCCGGGGCGATCTCGGAGACCGCGAGGGGCGCGAAACGGCTGACGGGGGAGAAAGCATACTGACCGCAAAATCGTCGGGCGGAAGACTCGTCGTTCTGAACGCGCATCTGAGTCCGCTTTCGACGACCGTCACGACGCTTCGCATAATGACTGCGATCATCAGCGCGGTGCTCGTCGCCGGAGTTGCGCTTATCGCGTATTTTCTTCCGAAGCGCGTGTCCGAACCGCTCGGAAAGATGCGCGACGAGGCGGGCAAGCTCGCCGTCGGGAACTATGACGTCAGCTTTGAAAGAGGTAATTCAAAGGAGACCGCGGAGCTTGCCGACGCTCTCAATATCGCGGCGCACGAACTTTCCGAGACGGACCGTATGAGGCGCGATCTGATCGCGAACGTGTCGCACGATCTGCGCACCCCGTTGACGCTGATCTCGGGATACGCGGATGTCATGCGCGACATCCCGGGCGAGATGAACTCTGAAAACATGGATATAATCGTCGACGAGACGAATATGCTCACTCATCTGGTGAACGATATGCTCGACGCGTCCAAGCTGACGGAAGGAGCGGTGAAGATCGAACGGGCGCCGTTTTCTCTCACGGAGGCGCTCGCCGAGACCGTTTCGCGCTACTCGAAGCTGAAAGGCGCGGAGGGGTTCGATATCACGCTCGACGCCGACCGGGACGCGACCGTCGCCGCAGACAGAACGAGGATCCTTCAGATTTTGTACAATCTTCTTAACAACGCCGTCAATTACACCGGAGACGATAAAAAAGTCTTCGTACGTCAGACGGTGACGGGATCCGTATGCCGCGTTGAGATAACCGACACGGGAGACGGCATACCGGAGGAGGATCTTCCGTTTATCTGGGACAGATATTTCAAATCGCGCGAATTCCACAAGCGAACGAAAGAGGGGACCGGGCTCGGTCTCTCGATCGTAAAGAATCTTTTGATGCTGCACGGCGCGCCGTTCGGCGTGATAAGCGAAAAAGGCAAGGGGAGTACGTTCTGGTTCGAGCTCCCGCTAGCGGAAAGTGAGGAGACATTGTGAGATACGACGCCGTCATATTCGATATGGACGGGACGGTCCTCGACACGCTCGGAGACCTGACCGCCACGCTCAATCATGCGCTCGCCGAATTCGACTATCCCCCGCGTACCGCGGAGGAAACGCGCTCGTTCATCGGCAACGGGGTGAGGATGCTCCTGCGCCGCGGAGCGGGCGAGGAACTCGGCGAAGAGAAGACCGGACTGATGTATAAGGCATTTGTCGAATATTATAAAGATCATCTGACCGACAAGACGCGGCCGTACGACGGTATCGCGGATCTGCTGAAGTCGCTGCGAGAGGCGGGACTGCGCGTCGCGCTGCTCTCGAACAAAGCCGATTTCGCCGTCACGATACTGTGCCGGAAATTCTTCGACGGTCTGTTCGACGTTTATTACGGCGAGCGGGAGGGGATCCCGCGCAAGCCCGACCCCGCCGGAGCGATCGCGGTGATGAAAGAACTCGGCGCGACGCCCGAACGGACGCTCTACATCGGGGATTCCGGCGTCGACCTCGCCACGGCGCACGCGGCGGGACTCGATTGCGTTTTAGTAGAGTGGGGTTATCTCAATTCAGAGCCGGAGCTGATCCCGGGACGCGATAAGACGGCAAAGACTCCGGAGGACGTCCTGAAGATCGCTTTGAGTGAGAGGTGAAAATGGAAAAATACAAGTCGGACGTCATTTATCTGCCCGTTGACGGCGACCCGATCTGTACCGTCGTCCTGCGCCCCGCCAAGGGGGAAAAATTCCCGTCGATCCTTTTCAGATCACCCTATGAAAAAGAGCACGAAAACATAACGGACGGGGAAATGTGCCGCAGACTCGCGGAGTTTTTCACTCCGTTCCTCGACGCGGGATACGCGGTCTTTTTTCAGCATTGCAGGGGAAGCGGAAAGAGCGGGGGCGACTGTATCCCGTTCGTACACGAGAGGGAAGAGGGGCTGGCGCTGCAAAGCTTCGTACGCGAGAGTCCCGTTTATAACGGCGAGATATATCTTCTCGGCGGAAGCTACACGTCGCTCGTCCACTACGTCACCGCGCCTTTTGCGGACGATATAAAGGGCGCGTCCCTCGAATCGTTCGACTCCGATCGGTACGGTATGTTCTACCGCAACGGTTTTTTCAAGATCAATCTCTTCGGGGGATGGCACCCCGGGGTTTACAAGCAGAAATCGGGGATAAAGACCGACTACTCACCCGAGCAGTACCTCAAAAAGCCGCTGACGGAATTCACCCGCCGCGTTTACGGCGAGCCGGTGGAGAATTACGACGCCGCGCTCGCAAACCCCGACAGGTCCGCTCCGTTCTGGTCGACGAAAGAGGGTGGGAGCGACTCGCGTGACGCCGAACGCGACACACGCGTGCCGATGCTCCTGACGGTCGGGACGTTCGACGCGTTCACCCACGGCGTTCTCAAAATGTGGGAGAATATGACGCCGCGCGCTAAAGCTGAAAGCGCGCTGATCGTTCACCCGTACCACCACGGCGGCTCGGCGGAAGAACAGCCCTACTGTTTTGAAAACGGAGAACTTGCTCAGGGCTTTCCCGGATTCGACCTCAGGTGGCTCAACTACACCCGCGGGGTCGGCGAACCGCCCGTCCCGCCGGGATCGGTCACATATTATGAGATATTCGGCAAGGGATGGACGACCGACGGCTCTCTTTTCAAAGCCGGCTGCACCGTAACTTATCCGCTCGGAAACGGCGAGAGGACCTATACCTACGATCCCGAGGATCCGACACGCTTCGAAGGCGGACTTACTCACAATTTCGGCGGCACGAAGTTTATGGCGCCTCCCGGAAGAGACGGTGTCGTCACTGTCTTCACCGATCCGCTCCCCGCGGGAGGGCACGTCAGAGGCGGGATGAAACTCCGGCTGCGCGTCGCCTCGGACTGCGAGGACACGTGCTTCTACGTCAGAGTCGGGATAACGAAAAAGGAGGGAGACTTCTCCCTCCGCGACGATATCGATCAGCTCTCGAATCATTTTAAGGGCTATGTTCCCGGCACGCCGGTCGATCTCGAATTCGATCTCGACCCGATCGCGCTGCAGACCGGGGAGGGCGAGAGGCTGAGAGTCGATATCGCTTCCGCGGCGTTTCCGCTCTTTGTCCCACACACGAACACGCGCGAGCCGTTGTATTCGGCGCGCGGGACCCGCGTCGCGCACAATACGGTCTTCCTCGACGGATGTTCGCTGACCGTGGGCTTCGATTAAGAATAAAAAAAGAATGCGAAAGCATTCTTTTTTTATTCGCTCAAGTATCTCGTCAGGATCGCGGCGACCTGCGCTCTGGTCGCCCCGCCACGGGGATCGAGGATGATCTTTCCTTTTACGTTCGTTCCCTGAAGCAGGCCTCTCCCGACCGCCCACGCGAGCGGCGCGCGCGCGTAATCGCTGACGTCTTCCTCGTCGGGGAATACGGAAAGGTCGCCCGACGCCGTCACGTCGCGTCCTTTATATTCCGAATATCTGTACACTATCGCCGCGATCTGCTCCCTCGTCAGCGGATCGTCCGGCGCGAAGACTCCTTCGCTTACTCCGTTGACGATCCCCGATTCCGACGCCCAGGCGACCGAGGACCGGTACCAGTCCGCTTTGAGGTCGCCGAACGGCGATTCTCCCGCCGGCGCCGGTTCGCCCTCGATCCGCCACAGGACCGTGACGATCATAGCGCGGCTCATCTCTTTCCCGGGCGCGAATTTGCCGCCCGTCACGCCGTTCATCAGGCCGTTTCTGAAGGCGTATTCAACGTAGGGACAGAACCATTCTTTCCCGGTCACGTCGCTGAAAAAATCGGCGAGCGTCAGTTTCGGTACGACCGCCGTCTCGGTATGACCGCAGACGGTACACGTATATACAATCTGACCGTCCTTTTCCCACGTCGGAGCAAGGGTTTCGACACCCTTGTCGAAAACGTGACCCGCCGGGATGATCCTCTCGCCGACTCTTCCGCAGTCAGCGCAAACGCGGACGGCGTATCCGTTCTTGTAACAACCCGGTTCGACGGCGACGATCCATTCCGTCCACGCGTGGACGACCTCTCCGTCGCCCGAGGTCGATACGGCGTCGTTCGGATTGACGACGTGAGAGATATATCCGCCCCAGTAGTCGCCGAGCATCATATCGAGCGTTGCCCAATCCCATCTGTCGAGGGAGATGATCCCCGGCCCCACGTTGTTTGCCTGGAGGACGTCGATCCCCTCCGTGTCATAGTTCAGAACGATGAAAGAGTGCCCGGTCGATCCGCTGTACGTTCCGTCCGGCGACGACGTGGTCCTGACGTAAGCTCCGCAGTTGACGCCGTTGTCGCGGAGCAACTCGTAGGTTATCCTGTCGCCTTTTTTTATGGGGACGGTCGAGCGGGTATATCCGAGATCGCCGTGATACGGAACGTCGCCGAACAGGTAATAATAGACGGCGTTCGCGTATATGTAGCATTCGTATCCGAGCAGACCCGCCACTCTGTGAGGAGAACCCGGGTACGTTCCGATCGAGGAACCTATGGGATACGATTTGTCTTCATTCTGGAAGAGAGGAGCCGCGCCGGAGAACACTTTGTCGAGCCGTCCGGCGAGATATTCGTCGTCGGTGTAGTCCGAACCGGAATAAGCGAAGACCGATGATGAGAGCGTGATCAGGCAAAAAACGGCGCAAAGGAAAGCGCACGCGTAGCGAACGGCGCGTTTGCGTTCTTTTTTCACGGTCTTCACCTCCTTTTAATCTAATATATCAAAAAAAATGCGATTTGTAAAGAAACCGGTCGAAAACGTATTGACAACCGGGCAGAATAGGTGTACAATTCGGAATAGTAAGAAAAGTAAGAAAGATAAGAAAGGAGACGGAGAAGACCTTGAAAGACGAAAAAGACGAAAGATTCATAGTCAGCGTTAAGGTAGGGCCGAAGGGGCAGATAACGATCCCCGTCGAGGCGCGGCGGATGTTCGACATCAAAGAAGGCGACACTCTGATCGCTTTGGGAGACAGAAAAAGAGGGATAGCGCTCCTCAAAGCTGATCTGTTTTATGAGATGGGAGGTTTGGGACAAAATGACGGCGATAAAGATTGAAGGGCTCCGCAAAGAGTACAAAGACGTCGTTGCTGTCGACCGGCTCGATCTCGAGATCGGGGAGGGCGAACTCTTTTCTCTGCTCGGAGTCAACGGAGCCGGGAAGACGACGACTGTCAAGATGCTGTCGGGGCTGACGATACCGACGGCGGGCGATGCCGTGATCTGCGGCAGATCGGTCGTTAAGGAACCCGATACCGTTAAAGAGTCGATCGACGTTTCGATGCAGGAGACCGCGATTGCGAGAAAACTGACGGTCGATGAAAACATTGAATTTTACGCGGCGCTCCGCGGCCATACTAAAGATGAGATCGCGGACGACAAAAAGCGCGTATATTCGGTTTTCGGGCTCGGCAAGGTCGCGAAAAGGTACGCGGGCAAACTCTCGGGCGGCTGGCAGAGAAAACTCTCCGTCGCGCTCGCGCTCATATCGTCCCCGAAGGTCCTTTTCCTCGATGAACCGACGCTCGGCCTCGACGTCATCGCCCGGCGCGAGCTTTGGGGCGCGATCCGTGATCTCAAGGGAAAGATGACTATCATACTCACGACTCACTACATGGAGGAGGCGGAGGCGCTGTCCGACCGTATCGGCGTTATGAAAGACGGAAAACTCCTTTTTGTCGGAACGAAAGAGGAGATGTTCGAAAAAACCGGGAAGGAAAACGTCGAGGATGCGTTCGTTTCGATCGTGACGGGAGGTGAGGAAGATGCGTAAGACGTTTAAAACTTTTACCCTGGCGAAAAGGAATATGAAGGAGATCGTCCGCGATCCGCTCTCACTGATCTTTCTGATCGCGCTCCCTCTTCTTCTCGAAGTTCTGTTTTACTGCATTTTCCACGATCTTACCCCGCAGTTCGATATGAAGAACCTCGCGCCGGGCATCGTCGTTTTCTCACAGTCGTTTCTGACGCTTTTCACAGGTCTTCTGATTGCGACGGACAGGAACACCGCGTTTCTGACGCGTCTTTACGTCTGCGGCGCGCGCTCGCATGAGTTTATTTTCGGATACACGATCGCGATGATCCCGCTGACGCTCGTTCAGACCGTCCTCTTCTTCATCGTGGGCGGAATTATCGACCCGTCGATTTTAGGCGTCGGTATGCTCAGATGCATTCCGATCGCTCTTCTTTCGTCGATTTTGTTCATCGGGCTCGGGATACTGTTCGGGTCGATCTGCAGCGAGAAGTCGATAGGCGGAGTTTCCTCGGCGGTCATTACCGGGCAATCTGTCCTTTCCGGAATGTGGTTCCCGATAGAGGGACTGAATCCCGGAATGGTGACGGTGATGAAGTGTCTGCCGTTCAAAAACGCGACGGACGTTATGCGCCTTGCCCTTACCGGCGGAGGCGACCCCGTGAAGGATCACCTCGTCCCTATCCTGATCGTAGCGGCGTACGCGGTCGCGGCGCTTGTAGGAGCGATCTTCGCGTTCAGAAGCAAAATGAGATCGAAAAACACTTAAAAAGAGGGTAATAAAAAATGAAAAAGACCGTTTCATTGCTGCTCGCCTTCCTGATGCTGTCCGGGGCGGCGCTCTTTGCGCTTCCCGCGGCGGCTGACGACGGCGGTGAACTTTTGAATATATCTCACCCCGCAGCGACGCTTGAGAATCCGCTCGCGATCTTACGCGAGGCGGCGGGACCCGATTCGTACAAAGAGATCCTTTCCGCGCATTCCGCGCCTTCACAGATCCTGGTCGACGGAGACGACGTCTCCGACTTCGGCGATCTGTTCGACGCGTGCCGCGCCTCGACGACGATCCCCGTGATCAAAGTGACTGAGACCGCACAGATCGAAGCGCTGTACGCAGACTCCGAAGAGAACTCGTTTTACGATATTACCGTGATTTCGGCGGATCCGTCTTTGCTCGCTCTGGCGCGCGCGAAGTCGGCGTATATCCGCACGGGTCTTGAGGTCACGCTTCCGAACGGGGAGATGACGTCAAAAGAGGCGGACGCGATCAGAAGCGCGGTCCGCCGAGCCCCCGCGACGTTCTGCGTCACGGGACCGGAGTTTGCCAACGTCCGCAACGTACGTGCGCTCCAGTCGCTCGCGATCGCCGTGTGGGTCGACGTCGGCGACGGCGGGACCGCGGATATCCTCCGCACGCTCGCGTCGGGATGCAACGGGATCATCGGCTCCGACGACGGCGCGATAGCGGACGCGATAAACACGTACTGCGATCCGGGAACGGTGAGCAGGACTCCTCTGTTTATCGGACACCGGGGATATGAAACCCGCGCGCCGGAAAACTCGCTCGACTCTTTCAGGGAAGCGCTGGAAAACGGCGGCGAGATATTCGAGATCGACGTCGATATAACGAAGGACGGTCATATAGTCGTAATGCACGACGGATCGATAAACAGGACGACTAACTACGACGGACCTCTTTCGATAGGCGAGATGACGCTTGAAGAGATAAGAGAATACAATATTGTGAGCGACGTGTATTGTCCCGGGAAGTACCGCCTCGGCGAAGTGACAGATCTTAAAGTCCCGACGCTTGAGGAAGTGCTCGAACTGCTCGCTCTTTATCCCGGGCATCGCGTTTTCATTGAACTCAAAGGAAGCAACCTCGCTTCCGTCGACGGGGTCGCTCGGATCGTAAAAGAGTACGGAATGGAGGATCAGGTCGACGTCATCTCATTCAACGCGTCGATGCTCTCAAGGACTTACGGAGAAGGGAATCTTCCCGGAATGTCGACGGGTTATCTCGGCGGCGTATCGACGGGCGTCGCGGAGACGGACGCCGCTCTCGCCTGCTTCTTTTCGAATCTCAAAACGGCGTCGTCCATCAACAGTTCGATAAACTTCTCCGGTTCCGCCACGAGAGCTTACGCGACCGTGTCGAACGACCGTGGAATGACGACGTGGCCGTGGACGTTCAATTATTACAGCAACGACCGGGCGTTCTTCTCGGGAGCGTCCGGGATCACCACAAGCGACGTCGGCTGGGCGGCGGATATGTTCACGTCAGTTTCGGCGCGCGATATCGAGGTCGGGACAGGCAAAAAAACGGATCCCGGCATCACGGCGCTGACGTATTCCGGGGAAACAGTAACGGTCGCTCCGAAAAACGTCACGCCGAAGATCATCGAAGGGGATTGCGTATCCGTTTCAAACGGAAGGATCGTAGGCGAGAAAGCCGGAACGGCGACCGTCGTTTTCTCCGTTCTGACGGAGACGGCGGCGAATACCGCGTACTCTCTCATAAGCGTTCCGGTCACCGTGACCGTCACGGAAGGCGGACCCGGCGTCGACAGGGATTCGCCTGACGACGACGGACCGGAACCGCCGCCGGAGAGGGAGGGAAAGGATATTCTGATCTCCCACCTGAACGAATACAACTGGTACTCAAACGACGGAATGATCATAGTGGAGATGGGGAGAACGCAGACCGTAAGGGATCTCTCCGGCGTTGGCTCGGCGTTCCCGAGCAAATACGTGATGTATTCGGTCGAAAAACGGGACGGTAAATACATCGCGACCGGATTCGTATCGGGATCCGCCGTGAACGACGTTCCGGTGCCCGATCCGGTCGACGGATTCCTCCTGCTCTTTGCTCCGTCGAACCGTTCGTTCGCCGACGCGAAGGGCGGCAGACTTCTCGGATGGGAACTCGAGCCGAAAGGATTTGAAATCACACATTATTACGCAGGCGACACGATCGAGGATCCTTCGGACGTGCTGACGCTGAAGGCGTACAGACCGGATCCCGCGTTCTCGGACGTTAAGAGGGGGGAATATTACGAGGACCCGGTGACGTGGGCGGTCAATATGGATATAACGACGGGGACGGGAGACGGTAAGTTCTCGCCCGCCGATCCCTGCACCCGCGCGCAGGTCGTCACGCTTCTGTGGCGCGCCGCGGGATCGCCCGAACCAACGGGCGCGACAAACCCCTTCAGGGACGTGAAGTCGGATGTGTATTACTGCAAAGCCGTTCTCTGGGCGGTCGAAAAGGGGATCACGCTCGGTACGGACAGGAATTCGTTCAGCCCCGGAGAGCCGTGTACCCGCGGACAGATCGTCACGTTCCTCTGGCGCGCGAACGGCGAGCCGAAGCCGAAAAGCGAGTCCTCAAGCTTCACGGACGTGAAAAAATCGGATTATTTCTCGGCCGCCGTCCTCTGGGCGGTCGGAAAGGGAGTCACGAACGGTACGACGGATAAAACCTTCAGCCCCGCGAGCACGTGTACCCGCGCGCAGATAGTGACCTTCCTTTACAGAGATAAGACGAACTGACCGGTAAATAATAAGAGAAAAGCGTATCGGTAAACACCGGTACGCTTTTTCATACCTTGCGCTTTATCAGAAGATTTCGCGATTTATATCTTGCGTTTTATCAAAGCTATCATAGAAAACTTGGTCGAAACCGCTCAAAAAAAACGCCGGAAACCCTTGCGGGACTGGCGTTTTCACTATTCTGTTCAGTCCTGTTTTTCTTCCTCCCGCGCGACGTTCATCATGATCGCGCATTCGAGGCGGTGGCGGAAGAGCCGGCAGCCGTACTCGTAAATGCCCGAGATATCGCCGGTCGCGTGGTAGGCGTTGGCGGCGCAGCCGCCGGCGCACCAGAGGCGCGCCCAGCATTCGGCGCACTCGGGGTGCGAGTAGACGCCGCAATTCCGGAACTTTTCCGAAAGGGTGGGATTTTTCACGCCCTCGAAAACGTTTCCGAGCGAATATTCGGGATCGTTGACGAACTGATGGCACGGGAAGAGCTCGCCCCACGGCGTCACCGCCATGTACTCGAACCCCGAGCCGCACCCGGTTATCCGTTTGTATATGCACGGTCCCTCTGTGAGGTCGATCATATAGTGATAAAACGTGATCGGATCGCCCTCGCGCTCGCGCTTCAGCATCTCGCAGGCGAGGATGTCGTACTGCTCGAAGAGGACGGGAAGATCGTCCTCGGTGAGGGCGTACGGGTCGCCGGGCTTCGATACGACCGGCTCCATAGAGAGTTCTCTGAAACCGAGGTCCGCCATGTGGAAGAGATCCCGGGTGAAATCCGTATTCATGTGCGTGAACGTGCCGCGGACGTAGTACGACCGGTTCCCGCGCTTTTCGACGAATCTCTGAAACCTCGGGACGATCTCGTCGTAGCTGCCGCGTCCGTCGTAAAACCGTCTGAACCGGTCGTGGACTTCGCGCCGCCCGTCGAGGGACAGGACGACGTTGTTCATCTCGCGGTTGCAGTATTCGGTCACCTCGTCGTCGAGCAGAACGCCGTTCGTCGTCAACGTGAAGCGGAAGTTCTTTCCCGCCTCCTTTTCGACCGAGCGCGCGTAGGCGACGGCTTTCTTCACGACGTCGAAGTTCATAAGCGGCTCGCCGCCGAAAAAGTCGACCTCGAGATTGCGGCGCGTGCCGGAATTTTTTATAAGAAAGTCTATCGATGCCTTAGCGACCTCAAAGCTCATCAGAGCGGGACGTTTGCCGGTCTCGTCTCCCGCGTACTTGCCCTGCGCCGCGAAGCAGTATTCGCAGTTGAGGTTGCAGGTGTGCGCGACGTGCAGACAGAGCGCTTTGATCGGGCTCTTCTCGTCCTTCGGCTCGAGATCGCGGAACTCGTCCTCCGAGAACAGAACTCCGGACTCTTTGAGTTCGCGGACGTCTCCGACGCATTCGCGTATCTCGTCCTCCGTCACGTCGGGGCGGCCCCGGTACTTTTCGAGAAGAGCCGCGACGATCTCGTCTTCCGTTTTCTCCTCAAAGAGCGAGATCACGTCGTAGGCGACCTCGTCGAGCGAATGGATCGAGCCGGACGCCGGATCGACCGCTATATAATAACCGTTGCTTTCAAACAGATGTACCATTTGCCCTCCGTACAAACCGCCGCCGAGCGATCAGAGATCGACCGGCGGCGATTTCGGGTTTTTTCGTTTTTACTTGTTGCTATTCTCGCATTTCTGATTTGCGACGCCGCAGGAGGTCTTGCAGGCGGACTGGCAGGAGGTCTGGCACTCGCCGCATCCTCCGCACTTAACGCTCTTCTTGAGATCTCTCGTGGCAACAGTCTTTATTCTTTTCATAGTAACCGTCTCCTCTTTTAATGCGGCGACGCCGCACTTTTCTTACTTAAAAATTATATCATACGCGCAGAATACTTGTCAATAGACGCGGGTCAATTTTCGACCGTGAGGACGGAGTCCCCTTCGAGTCCCACGACCCGAATGCCGGAATCAAGCGCTTCGCGTATCGCGAGGACGGTCTCGCGTGCGATCCTTTCGCCGGGTATTACTATCGGCACCCCGGGCGGGTAGGCGAAGATATATTCCGCACAAACCGTCCCCTCCGCGCCGTCGAGCGGGGTGCGGACGCGTTTTTCCGCCAGCGCTTCACGCGCCGTTTTGACGCGCTCGGGAATGAAGACGGTCTTGTCCGGGACGGCGGGCTCTCTTTTTTCGATCTTCCGGTCGACCTCGAAAAGCGCGTCCGAAAACCTGCGGAGCGTCTTTTGATCGTCTCCCTCGCCCGTCATGGCGAGGACGCCGTACGGGTAGACCGCCTCGGCTTCCACGCGCAGATTGCGCAGAACTTTTGCGATCACCGCGCCGCGGATCCCGACCCCGTGCGAGTCGATATATATCTTCGACGGATCGGCAGCGAAAGCGGCGGGATCCTCCGAAAGGTCGGGGACGGTCAGATTGTCAAGCGCGCCGAGTTTTTTTCTCGTTTCCGTCACCGCCCCGAGCCAGCGCGACAGGGAAGAACCCCTTCCGTCGAGGAGCGACCGTACCTCTCCGTCGATCGAAGAGATGAGGAGATACGAGGGCGAACTCGTCCCGAACATCGCCATGCGCCGGCGGATCTCATCGCGGTCGACGAGACTTCCCGACACGGACAGCGCCGCGGTCTGCGTAAGCGAGCGGAGCGTTTTGTGAAGGGAATGGATCGCGACGTCCGCGCCGCATCTTACCGCCCCCTCCGGGAATACCCCGAAAAGCCCGAGATGCGCGCCGTGCGCCTCGTCGACGATCACGGGAACGCCGCGTTCGTGCGCGGCGGAGACGATCCCGGCGATATCGGAGATAACGCCCTCGTAAGTCGGCGAGGTGAGTATGACGGCTGACGCGTCCGGGGTCTTCTCAAGCGCGGTCCGTACCGACTCCGGCGTGACGGATCCCGGAAGACCGAGCGCCGTTTTCGGCGGAGCGATAAAGACGGGGACCGCTCCGGACAACTCGAGCGCGTGAAAAACGGATTTGTGACAGTTGCGCGCGACGACGGCGGGCGCCCCCTCGCGGCATACGGCGGTGACCGCGGCGAGAACGCACGAGGTGCTCCCGTTCACCGAATAGAGGACTACGTCCGATCCCCAAAGGGATGCGGCGAGCCGCTCCGATTCCGCGATGATCCCGCGCGGATCGCCGAGATCGTCGAATCCGTCGATCTCGGTTATATCGACCGATGCCGCGGGAACGGAGAGATAATCCGCTCCGAGCATATTCCTCTTGTGGCCGGGCATATGCATCGGCAGGACGTCCGACTTCGCGTACTCCGCAAGCAGTCCGGCGATGGATTTATTGTCATTGTCCATTTTTCGTTGCCTTTTCAGATTCTTCGACTTCGCTCAGAATAACGCGTAAATGAAGAAAACGCTTTATTAAATGGGTATCACCGTAAAGTTCTCGTCCCGGCGAAGCCGGGTGAAATGGGTTGGGCCCCATTTCAAGAGAACTTTATCCGTTATTGATCCGTCTCAAGACGAATCAATAACGACCTATCTGCTCGAACGGGAGATCAAGATCGACTCCCTCGCGGACGCGGTAGTCGCCGATCGTCGGATTGACGAAGAACGGATTTTCGTCGTATCCGTAAGCCGTGTTGTCTTCCAGTATCAGAAATTCGGGACTCTTTGCGCCCGCCCTTACCGTACCGTCACTGTTGATGAAGGCGTTGCCCCTGACTGTGGTGACCGGGGCCAGGAAGAAGTTCGGGTCATCGGGATCGTTGAAATCGAAACTGAACGTCGACGCTCCGGGTCTGCGTTTTTCAAGTTCCTCGCGGTAGCCCGGGACGGTGTCGCAGTAGCTGAGTATCCGCGACCAGTTGCCGAGATGCATGTTGATCGGGAACTCGCTTCGCGCCGCATTTCCGGCTTCGAGGATACCCGGGACGAGTGAGCCCACGTCGATACCGCCGCCGATGAACACGTTGTCGATCGCGGCGTTGTCGCGCCCTCCGTCTGCGTATACGATAGGACCCGCGTCGTAGAACAGGTTGTTGCAGTCCGTCGATCCGCAGTCTACGAGGTCGGAGTACTGCGCGAACCTTCCTACGGAGCCGTTCGGAACGGTGTTGACGAGATTGTATCTGATCACCGCGTTACTGTCCATACCGAGCGCGGTGCGGATGACTCCTCCGTCTTCGGAGTTCGTCATCGCGCTGTCGAAATTGTTGTACTCGACGACGACGTCGCAGGAATAGTCGAACTGAACGGCATAACGGTGACACTCGACGAAATCGCAGTGCGAGATGACTCCCTTCGTGCACTTGAAGAGATTGCACGCGCCCTCGACGTCATACTCGAGGTTGGTGTGACCGAAATAGCAGTTGTCGACCTTTACGTTGCTGATATCGGTATATCTGTTCGGCCCGTTCGACACGTCCATGACGTATACGCCGCAGCCGACCGAGTAGTCGAATTCGCTGTTGATGATGGAGAGATCCATCGGCGCTCCGTCGAGCGAATACTCAAGCAGAGCGTGATTTCTTCCGGTCGAATATCTGAAGGAGCATCTGTCGATCATAAGACCGGACGTCTTGAAGGCGAAGATGAAAGCGCCGGAGGCGTTTTCAAAGTCAAGACCGAGGAGAGTGATATAGCCGACGCCCCGCGCGTCGATCACGACGTATTCGGGAACGGGGGGCAGACCGTCGCCCGCGTCGTACGGATCGCCGCGGAGGAGCTTCTCGCCTTTCCCGCCCGGGATACGGTAGTTGCCCTCGGGTTCGAATACGTAAAGGGTCCCGGTCGATCTGTCGACCCAGTATTCATACCGATAGTCGAGTTCGTACGGGACGTTGAGGACGCACAACTCGATGCCCTGGCCGTCGACTCCCTGCCATCCTTCTCTCATTCTTCCGAATTCGGACGTCTCGGGGTTGGCGATCACGAGGACGCCGGTTTCCGGATCGAAGGACGCCGCTTTGAAAACGTCTTTTCTGTATCCGCGGATGATATATCCGAACACGCGCATTTCCGCGACCTCTTCCGCGGAGTATTTAGCGATCTTGCGCGCAAGGACGGTGTTCGTTATCAGAAGAGACGCATCGTCGTAAGTGCGGCCCGAGGAGAGAAAATGATCCGAGCCGTCCTCGTATCTGTTGGGATACCGCGCGACGTTCAAAAGAGCGTCGTCGCTGTAAAGGGAAAAGTCGTCGTATTCGGGGATATCCTCATAATACGCGCTGATGTCGACTCTTTTTATCCTTTCGGGGTAGCGGAACATCGACTTTTCGTTTTCATCAAGCGGTTTGAACGCGCTCTCGGGGATCGTGACGCCGTTGTCGAACACGACGTCGCCGTCGCCGTATTTGCAGTATATTACAGGGCACTCAGGCGTTCCGGAATCAACTTCCGTCAGGTCGAGATGGACAGGGGAGTATCTTCCCGCCATGAACGCGACCTTGACGCAGCCTTTTTCCGCCGTTTTGGGAACTCCGCGCACCGCTTCGACAGCTTTTTCGAAAGTTGCGAAGGGATGATCGAAGGAGCCGTCGTTTTCATCCGATCCGGTCGTCGAAACGTAAAAATCCGCGTCGTCGACGAGCGGGTATTCGGGTTCGGTGTAGTGAGACCTCACCACGGGTCTGTTGTAGACGAGCTTGAACGTGCCGTCGTAACGTTCGATTATCGTGGCGAACTGCTCTCTGGTCGCGTTGCCCGACGGTGCGAGACGGTTCCCGTCCGTGCCGTTGATAAGTCCCGCTTCGACAGCCCATTCGAGCGATTCTTTCGCCCATCCGGACGTTTTCTCGTCGTCCGCGAACGGGGTGAGGTCGGCGCGCTCCGGCACGGAGACCGGCGCGGATGAAGAGAAGCGGAAAAGCATCGTCGCGAGCTGCTCGCGGGTGATGAAACCGTTCGGAGCGAACGTCGTCTCCGTCATCCCCTGGACGACGCCGGTTTGCTTCGCCCACGCCACGGCGTCGGCGTACCACGCGCCCGCGGGGACGTCAACAAAGCCGCTCGGCGCGGTCGGCGCGGGGGCTCCCTCGCGGCGCCACAGAACGGTCGCGACCATTCCACGGGTCAGGGCGCCGGTCGGATCGAACTTACCGTCTCCGACGCCGTTCATATAGCCGTTATCAACGGCGTACTTTATCGCCGACGCGCTCCAGCGGCTGTCGGCGACGTCAGAAAAGCCGGTGCCGACAGCGGACGCGGGTATCGCCGCAAGCGCTGATGCGAGCATCACGATCGCAATAAAGAGAGAGATAAGTTTTTTCATACTTCACGTACTCCTTATGAATTGACAATTGACAATTAACAATGGGAAATGATTATACGGTGCCGTTCGGGCTTCCGCCGAGGCTTCCCCTTGAGGGGAAGCTGTCAGCATTGCGAAGCAATGCGAACTGATTGAGGTGACCCGGATTTTGTTTCCTCACCTCATCCGGGTCCTTCGGACCCACCTTCCCCTCGAGGGGAAGGCTAAGATCAACTAATAACGACCTATGTTTTCTATTTCGATATCCATTATCCCCGCGCCGTCTTTAAGACGGTAGTCTCCCACGGTCGGATTGACGAAGAACGGGTTCTCGTCAGTCGTGAATCCGCGGTTGCCTTCAACGACGGTGTACTTGTTCAGATATTTGTCGGCGGTCGGCTGCTCGGTGAAGGACGCCTTTGAGTTGATGTGAACGTTATTTTTTATCGTGTTCACGGGACTCATGACGAAATTCGGATCGTCGGTACGGCTGTAGTCAAGGTGGTAGTTCAGAAGCTCCGGACACCACTTTTCGATCCCGGCGAGGTATTCGGGATACGCCGCCATGTTGTCGAAGACCGCCTGATAGGACCTCGTCGTCTGCCTGACGTCGTAGGATTTCGCGGGTGCGTCCGTACCGTACTCTTCAACGGCGTGCATCTGACCGATGCTGAGAGAGACCGCCGTGCTTTCTCTGATGAAAACGTTGTCGTGAACGAAGTTGTCTCTGCCCTTGTGGATCACGACCGGAAACAGCTCGTCGTAGAACAGGTTCGCGTATATTTCGACTCCCGCCTCGTTGTCGTCGACGTAGTAGCCGAACGCTCCGATCCCCCTGACCTCCATATAGTTGAAGAAATTATGGCGGACCGTAACGTTTCTGCCGTCGACGTTGCCGGCGGAGTAGAGGATCCCTCCGTCCTGAGAGTTGATCATCGCCGAGTCGAAGTCGTTGTATTCGATCAGCACGTTATACGACATGCTGAAGGAGATCGAACCGCGCGACGTATGCTCGATCCGGTTGTGAGTGATCCTGAGATCCGAGCAGCTGACGAGGTCGACGGCGTTCTGATCGTCGAACACGAGATTGGATGAGGAAACGAGGTTGTTGTCGAACAGGACGCTCGCGTTTTTAGAGTATCTTACCGCGCCGCTGCATCCTCCGTTGACGTACAGCGACTGACCGTATGCGCATGAAAACTCGCAGTCGGTCACCGCCAGATCGAGCGCCCGCTCCGTCGAGCAGTCTCTGAAACTGACCCCGGCGGTCGAACTGACTCCGCTGAACGTGCACCGGTCGATCGTGACGCCGTGGCAAAGTTCCCCTTCGATGAACGCTCCGGTCGTGTTTTGAAACCCGAGTCCGCGGAACGTGATATCGTTCGTCCCGTCCATCGAGATCATCGTTCCCTCGACGGGGATATGGTAAACTCCGTTCGGGGAGTAAACGTAAAGCGTCTTCGTCGCGGCGTCTATCCAGTATTCGCCGTCGCAGTCGAGTTCGCAAGCTATATCGAGAACGGCGACCTCGATGCCGAGTCCCGCCGAGCCGTTCCACCAGTCGAGGTTCAGAGTGTCGTAATCGGTCTCGAGTACGGACGTCTCCGCGTCGTAGGAAGCGCATCCGAATATCGACTTTTTGAATCCCCAGATGATATATCCGTAGATCTCCATGTCCTCGACCGCTTCGGGGGAATACGACGCGATCCTCTTCGCAAGGATGGGATGGATTATCTTCATTGCGGTCCTTGTATGACTTGACGCGCCGTACAGAAGAGAGTCGGAGCCGTCGGGGAATCTGTTCGGATATCTCGCCGGGGTGCAGAGCCAATCCTCGGAGAATATGACGACCGAATCCTTGTCGAGGCCGGAGTCAAGAACGGACGAGATATCGTACTTCTTGATATTGTCGGTGTATTTCTCGTTGAACAGCGCTTTTTCGCTCTCGTCGAGCTCGGTGAAATCCTCCGGGTAAAGATCTATGCCTCCGTTGAAGGTCACGTCTCCGTCGCCGTATTTGCAGTAGGTGACGGGACATTCGGGAGCGCCGGAATCTTCCGCGGTCATCGTAACGTGCGGCGCGTCGTACTCGCCGGCCATAAATGCGACCGTGATCCCGCCCTCTTCGGCGGTTTTCGGAATTCCGCGCACCGCTTTGATCGCTCTGTCCCACGTTTTGAACGGACGTGAGAACGATCCGTCGTTTCCGTCGTCGCCGTCAGTCGCGACGTAGAAGTCGGCGTCGGTCACGAGCGGATAATCGCGTACCGTATGACGGCTCGTGAGTATGGGAGTGTTGTATTGAAGCCAGAACGTGTTGTCGTATCTCTCTATTATCGCCGCGAACTGCTCGCGCGTCGCGTTGCCTCCGGGAGCGAGTCTGTTTCCGTCAGTTCCGTTGATCAATCCCGCTTCGACCGCCCACTCGAGGGATTCCCTCGCCCATCCGGACGTTTTTTCATCGTCCGCGAAAGGGGTGAGGTCGGCGCGCTCCGGCACGGAGACCGGCGCGGAGGACGAGAAACGGAAGAGCATAGTCGCGAGCTGCTCGCGGGTGATGAAACCGTTCGGGGCGAACGTCGTTTCGGTCATCCCGTTGACGACGCCCGTTTCCTTTGCCCACGCGACGGCGTCCGCGTACCACGCGCCGGCGGGGACGTCAACAAATCCGCTCGGGGCGGTCGGAGCGGGGGATCCCTCGCGCCGCCACAGAACGGTCGCGACCATCCCTCTGGTCAGGGATCCGGTCGGATCGAACTTACCGTCTCCCACGCCGTTCATATATCCTTTTGCGACCGCGTAGGCGATCGAAGACGCGCTCCAGCGCGTATCTTCAACGTCCGAAAAACCGGTTTTCGACGCGAAAATCACCGTGGCGCACGACGCGGTCATAAGAAGCACAAAAATAAGCGAAAGAATTCTTTTCATATTTTTCCTCCCCGTGACTTTCTTTGATCGATCCCATTATATCAAAACGTAATTACATATTCAATAAATATTTTTCATGCCGGTTTTCGTATTGAAGTCCGGTAAACGAAATGAAGTGAGAAAAAAAGCCCTCCCCTCAAGGGGAAGGCTTCAGATCCTTCGGCTTCGCCGAGTTTATTTGTTCCGCCCGGAACGGCGCAAAACGGAGAAAGCCAAACCGTAAAACCCGTTTTGCTCTGAGAAGACGGATCATTCGGTGAGAAATGCGCGCATTCTCAGCAACTTTTCCTCGGGAATGCCCCAGTTCGTAAGGTGGAGCATAACGAGTTCGGAAAGCGTGTGTTCTCCGAAGCATTCGCGCAGATAAGCAAAATAGTCCTTGAGATCGCAGCATTCTCTCCAGTTTCTGTATTCGTGGAAAGTGGTGAAATTGTAGTCGAGCCTGAGATCGTTGTCGGAAAAGCCGAGTATTCCTCCGATGACGATGGACAGGAAACCGGTCCGGTCCGCCCCGGTGTGACAGTGGTAATAAACGGGATACGCGTCCTCATCGAAAAGGACCTCAAACGCCTGTTTCATCTGACCGAGTCCCCGGTCGTTGAACGTGCCCCCGAACGGGGCGTCGAATGAGACCTGAACGTATCTCACGCCGTCTCCGACGGGACTTTTTTCAAAACGTCCCTCCGCTTCGTGCCTCAGGTCGATCTGAGACCGGATCCCGAGTTCCTTGATGAAGGTGTCTCTGCCTCTTTCCGTGAGGCCCTGATTGTCGACGTCCTCGAAACAGTCCGGTTCCGGGTACGTTCCGCGGTACAGCAGACCCTGTTTTATCCGTCTGCCGTCCGCCGCGATCTTTCCGCCGAGGTCGCGGATGTTCGGTGAGAAATCGGCGGCGATCGGACGGATCGGGTCGGGCGCCGTTGTGAACGACCTCGTATCCGACACGGCGCCCTCCGCGGTCACCCGCCAGAAATACCGTTTGCCTGTCATGAAATTGCGTCCCGCCGAGAAAAACTCTCCGTCCTGCGACTGGGAGACGCGGGTGAGGTTCACGTATCGGCAGGGCGTGAAATCCTCGCTCTCCGACACCTCGACCCTCTGAGGGACGGGTACGTCCTCCGCCCGCCACCTGAACAGCACGGCCGCGGGCCATGACGACTCGCCCGTGATATATGCGACCGGTCCCTTGGGGAGACCGCCGTCACGGTAATCCCTGATGAATCTTCTCTGCGCCTCCGTAAGAACGGAGACTTCCGTCCCGTTTTCAGGGGACAAAAGTTCGATCATAACGCGCCTCTTTCCCGTATCCCGAAATCGGGGACGTTCAATATCTGCCGATCAGTTCAAAGTGATAATCCGGGAACGCGGCCTCTTCCGTCAGACGGTAGTCGCCCGCCGTCGGGTTGACGAAGAACGGGTTTTCTTCGACCGTATATCCCACGTTGTTCTCAATCACGGAATATTTTGAAATCGTCTCATCGTACTCGCCGACGCCGCCTACCCGGTTGATCTCGACGTTGCCCGTGATAACGAGCGACGAGTTCATGCAGAACTCGGGCTTCTGCCAGTCGTCGGGATCAAGGGAGATATCAAAGTATCCCGGCCACATTTCCTCCGCCTGAGCTTTGATCTCGGGATGGCTGTCGAAGTAATCGAACGCGCGCTTCCATCTGAGGTAATACTCGCTTGTGAGGAACTTTTCGGGCGTTCCCTCGGTCATATACTTTTCTGCTTCGAGCGTTGCCGCCGTAGTGTAGGCGCATCCTATGCCGCGATTCTGTTCCGGCAGAATGATGACGTTGTTCCTGAAGACGTTGTACTTACTGATACCGTTATTCAGCGCGGTGCAGTTGACGTTGTAGAAGATATTCGATTCGACCGTCGTGCCCGCAGTGTCGTCGAGGTAAAGCGAGTTTCTTCCGTTCGTCCCGCCGCGGATGTTCATGAACAGGTTGTATCTGACGATATTCCCGCAGCAGTCGACGGAGTTCCAGTTGTTCATCGCGCCCGTGTCGTCGCCGTTATAGCAGACTTCGTCGAAAACGTTGTACTCGGAGATCAGGTTTGAAGCTCCGCGGAAGTCGATACCCTCCCAGTAGCACTTTTTGAAAACGTTGTGAGTGACGTGCGCTCCCGGGACCTCGGTCTTGAGCGCGCCCTGATTTCCGATGCGCAGGTTGGTGAGAGTGAAATAGTTGTTGTCGACGACGACTCCCGTTCCGGTGCCGAACTTGTCGGACGCGCTTCCGGCGCGGATCCTGACTCCTTCAGCCGCGCACGTAGAGAAGGTCGAATCCTTTACGGTCACGTCGAACGGTACGCCCGGATCACAGCTTTCGAGGCATACCATGCTGGGGGCGGTACATCCGACGAAACTGCACCCGTCGACCGTCACCCCGCGAGGGTGATCCGCATATATCATAAATCCGTCGGAGTTCTTGAAATCAAGTCCGCGGAAAGTAACGTACGCCGTCCGGCCGAGCGTTATCATATCGCCGCCGCCGGTGAAGTGGTAGTCTCCCGACGGGTCGTATACGTAAAAGGCGCCGGTGCTCTTGTCGATCCAGTATTCGCCTGAGGAGTCGAGCTCCTCGGACGCGTTGATGACTGCGGTCTTGTTCCAGAAAGCGCTGTCAAATCCGTCGAGTTCGAGATAGCGCAGATGACCCATTCTCGCCGTTTCCGGGTGAGTGATAAGGAAATCGAAATCTCCCCCGTCGGAAACGGTGTACCCGCCGGTCTCGAGAGTATCCTTGTACCATCCCGTCGTCAGATAACCGAAGAGGTAAAGTTCCTCGGGAGCGTGGTATCTCTCGATTTTGCTTTTAAGGAACCGAAGCGTTATTCTGATATGATTGTCGTCGATAGTATAGCCGCATTCGGGCAGAAGATCGTCAGTTCCGTCCGGGAACTTGTTGGGATAACGGGCGAGGGTGCACTCTCCCGAGTCTCCCATAACCATCAGCGAGACGGGATCGTAGTTTTCCAGTTTACCGGACAGGTCCGCCTTTCTGATCTTTCCGACGGCTTTTGAATTGAAGAAGCTCTTTTCCTTCTCGGTGAGGTCGGTGAAGTCGGATGAGAGCACGTCGAAACCGTTATTGAAAACGACGTCTCCGTCCCCGTACTTGCAGAAAATAACGGGGCAGTCCGCGGTGCCTGAGTCCGCGGCGTCGAGGTAAACGGACAGCGCGCCGTAGTCTCCCGCCATGAACGCGACTTTGACCGAACCTTTTTCCGCGGTCTTTTCGATCCCGCGGGCGGCCTCCGCCGCTCTGCCCCACGTTGCGAACGGATGCGCGAAGGATCCGTCGCCCGAGTCGCTTCCCGTCGGTGAAACGTAGAAGTCGGCGTCCTTCACGAGCGGATATTCCTTTTCGGTGAACGAGCTCAGAGGAACGGGTTCGTTGTACGCGAGTTTCACGCTTTCGTCGAACCTTTCGAGGATCGCCGCAAACTGTTCGCGCGTCGCCGGGCCGCCGGGTCCGAGAACTTTATCGGTCAATCCCCTGACGAGACCCGAGGAGACCGCCCAGGAAAGAGCGGGTTTTGCCCATCCGCTTACCTTCGCGGCGTCTGAAAACGCCGAGAGATCCGCGCTGCCCGACACGTCGTATCCTTTGAACGACGAATAGCGGTAAAGCATCGTTGCGAGCTGCTCTCTCGTGATGAGTCCTTTCGGAGAGAACGTCGTCTCGGTCATTCCGTTTACGATACCGGTCTGCTTCGCCCACGAGACGGCGTCCGTGTACCAGGTCCCCGCGGGGACGTCCGAAAAGCCGCTCGGATCAGTCGGCGCGGGGGATTCCTCTCTGCGCCACAGAACGGTCGTGACCCTTGCGCGTGTCAGCGACCCCGAGGGATCGAATTTTCCGTTCCCGACGCCGTTCATATACCCTTTTTCGACGGCGTAAGCGATGGAAGACGCGCTCCAGCGGTTTTTACCGACGTCCGAGAACGACTCGGCGGACGCGGGTATCGCCGCGGCGAACACGGACGTTATCATAATAGCCGTGAGCAGAATGCAAAATAGTTTTTTCATTGTTGACATACCTTTCAAAGTAGTGTTGATTCAAGTATAACAAACGGTATTTGAAAAAGCAAGTGCGGAAGGGTAAAAAAACGCCGGAGCGGAGCCCCGGCGCGGAAATTATTATTCATTTCGGATCCCAATCCGGAGTGTAAGACGCCTCGGCGGAACCGCGCTCCTGCATGAACCCGTCGAATCCGAGGCGGAGCGCCTCGTCCCTCACGGTCTCGTACTCGTAAGTCGTGACGCGGCGCGAAAGGGAGCGGTCGAGTTTTCCGTCGCCCGTTTTCCGGTAAAAATCGGGCGTGTACTGGCTCATAAGGGAGAGCAGTACGGCGTCCGCTCCGACGGCGTCCGCGACGGTCCTCAGAACGGCGATCGAGTCCTCTTTCTGCCCCGGGAGCACGAGATGGCGTACGATGACGCCCGACCTCAATATCCCGTCTTCTCCGATCTCCGGCCGTCCGGCGATTTTTACCATCTCGCGCAGCGACGCCGCGGCGTGATCGGGGTAGTCAGAGACTCCGGTCAGACTCCGCGAGAGGGTACGGGAGGAAAATTTGAAATCCGTCAGAAAGACGTCGGCGGTACCCGCAAGCGACGCGACCGTTTCCGGCCTCTCGTATCCTCCGGTATTCCACACTACCGGCGCGGACAGTCCCCTGCAGCGCGCTTTTTCCACCGCCCGTATCAGGATATCCGTAAACGGGGTGGGGGAGACCAGGTCGATAGTATGCGCGCCTTTTTCGACAAGCGCCGAAAAAGTGTCCGCGAGGTCGTCCTCCGTCATTATCCTGCCTCGGCTCCCCGCGTTTTCGCGCCGGGAGATCTCCCCGTTCTGACAAAAGACGCATCCGAGCGGGCATCCCGTGAAGAAGACGGCTCCGCTTCCGCGGGTTCCGGAAACGACGGGTTCCTCCCACCTGTGGATCATGGCGCGCGCGACGCGGGGGAGGGCGCCGCATCCGCAGACGCCGATCCCCCGCGTTCTGTCCGCTCCGCACATTCTCGGGCAGAGCGCGCAGCTTTTATTTTCTCTCATTTTTCTCGGAGAGCATCGTGTTTTTGATATCCCACAGACGCTGCGACAGGTCGACGTAGTAGTTGTGCGGGTTCTCGAATCTCAGGACCTCTTCCCACATCGTGTCGATCTCCCGCTTACAGTGATCCCTGATCTCGGAGAGATCCGGGAATTCGTACACGCGTTTACCGTTTTTGAAAATCGGGACGAGCAGTTCGCGCGAGGTGAAATCCGTCAGAGTGCATCTCTTCCACGTGTATTCCGGGTCGAAGATCTCGTAAGGGTATCTGTCGTCGACCGACTCGTCGTGCAGGCAGATGAGATCCGCCTCCGCCTTGCCCGTTTCGTTGGAGTAGAAGCGGTATACTTTCTTGAAATGAGGATTCGTGATCTTTTCGATGTTTTCGGATATTTTGATCCTCGGGGTGATCGTTCCGTTCTCCTCGACGGCGGCGAGCTTGTATACGAATCCGAAAACGGCGTCGCTCTTGGCGGTGATAAGCCGCTCTCCGATACCGAAGGCGTCGATGACCGCGCCCTGCGCGAGCAGTTCGTTTATCAGATACTCGTCGAGCGAGTTCGAGATCGTTATCGTGCAGTCGGTCAGACCCGCCTCGTCGAGGATCTTCCTCGCTTTTTTCGTTATATACGTGATGTCGCCCGAGTCGATACGGATGGCGCATTTCTTCTTTCCCTGCGGCCAGAGGACTTCCTTGACCGCCCTGATCGCGTTCGGGATACCGGAACCGAATACGCTGTAGGTGTCGACGAGGAGCGTCGGATTTTCGGGGTAAAGACGGCAATATGTCTCGAACGCCTCGTATTCCGAGTCGAACATCTGGACCCACGAGTGCGCCATCGTGCCTCCCGCGGGGACTCCGTAGAGTTTGTCGGACAGGGCGCACGCGGTCCCCGCGCACCCTCCGATGTACGCCGCGCGCGCTCCGAGCACCGCGGCTGACTCGCCGTGCGCTCTTCTCGAGCCGAACTCGGCTATCGGTCTGCCCTTAGCGGCGCGTACCATCCTCGCCGCCTTCGTCGCGATAAGCGACTGATGGTTGAACTGAAGCAGACAGTACGTCTCGATCAGCTGCGCCTCGATAACGGGCGCGCGGACCGTCATAACGGGCTCGCGCGGGAAGATGACCGTCCCCTCGGGAACGGACCATATATCTCCGGTGAATCGGAAAGTCCTCAGGTAATCGAGGAATTCCTCGTCGAAGATCTTCCTGCCGCGCAGATATTCGATATCGCTTTCGGTGAAGTGAAGGTTTTCGATGTACTCGGCGATCTGGCGCAGACCCGCGGCGATCGCGTAGCCGCCTCCGTCGGGCACTTTTCTGAAGAAAACGTCGAAATACGCGATCCTGTCGCGAACGGGGGAGTTGAAATAACCGCGCCCCATCGTCAGCTCGTAGAAGTCGCACAGAAGAGCGAGTGAGTATTCGTCCCTGATCAGATTATTCTGCATTGTTCTGCTCCTTTTTATATTCGTACTGTCTCACGTCTACGTGATACCTTTTTGCGAACGCCGCATCCTCGAGCGAGGCGACGTCGAGTTTTTTCTCCTCGGCGAGCACGCGGTCGAGTTCCGGCTTCGTCTTGGGGTGGCGCGGGGTAAAGACCGTGCAGCAGTCCTCGTAGGGGAGTATCGAAGTTTCGTACGTTCCGATCGCGCGCGAGATGCGGACGATCTCGTCCTTGTCGAGCCCGATACACGGGCGGAAAATCGGAAGGGTAGAGGCGTCCTCCGTTGCGCACATCGCCTTCATCGTCTGCGAGGCGACCTGACCGAGACTTTCTCCGGTTATGAGGACGTCCGCCTCGTTCTCCGCGGCGATCCTGCACGCGAGACGCATCATGAATCGTCGCAGAAGGATCGTGAAATACGGCTCGTCGCAGGTCGAGCTGATCGCCTCCTGAATTTCCGTCAGCGACACGACGTGAACGCGCACCATGCCGCAGTATTCGGTCAGCAGTTTTGCGAGCTTGAGCACCTTGTCGCGCGCGAGTTCGCTCGTATAGGGGAAACTCTCGAAGTGGACGGCGTCGACGAAAAGACCGCGCTTCATCATCATATAGCCGGCGACCGGCGAGTCGATCCCGCCCGAGAGGAGCAGAAGACCGCGCCCTCCGGTCCCGACGGGAATCCCTCCCGCGCCGGGTTCCTGACCAGCGTGTATATACGCGTATTTGTCCCTGATCTCGACGCGCACCGTGACGTCCGGATGATCGAGGTCGACTTTCAGGTCCGGCATCGCGTCGAGGATCGCTCCGCCGACTTCGGCGGCGACCTCCGGCGAGGTCATCGGAAAACGCTTGTCGCTTCTCTTCGCCTCGGCGCGGAACGCGACCGCGCCCCTGAGTTTTTCGGGAAGATATTCGGCGGCGGTCCTGCAGATCGCGCCGATCTCTTTTTCGCACACGGCGGCGAGGCACACGGCGGCGAAACCGAAAACGTGCTTGACCGTGCCGTACAGCTCACGGACGGAGAACTCGGCGGCCTCGTCGAGCGGCTCGACGTAGACGGTGCTCTGCATATACCTCACGGAGAAATTGCCGTACCTCGCGGCGCGCCTTTTGACTTCCTTCAGAAGCTTGCTTTCGAAGGACGCCTTGTTCGCGCCTTTGAGTATTATCTCCCCGTATTTGCACAAAATGACTTCTTTCATATCATATCGCGGCGTTTGCCGCCCCTTTCATACTGTCGGGAACAGTTTACCACTTTACGTGGGAAAAATCAAGAAAAAAGCCGGGTCGCGACTGTGATCTGCGATCCGGCTTTGTCTTGCGTTCTTATTTTATAATTTCACCGTAGCACTCCCCGAAAGCGCACGCCGCATTCGATTCGTCGGTGTCGATGTGCATGGCTGCGGCGAACTTCGGGCTGACGCGGACGACGACGTCGCCGAATACTGTCGATCTGTCCGCGGAGTCGATCTTCACGGAGACGATCTGTTTGTCTTCGACGCCGAACTGCTCCGCGTCCTCGGGGGTAAAGTGGATGTGACGCTTCGCGGCGATCACGCCCTCTTCGATGTCGATCTCGCCGGCGGGTCCGACGATCTTGATCCCGGGGGTACCGGCGATATCGCCCGACTCTCTGACGGGAGCTGAGACACCGAGCGTGCGGGCGTCGGTCAGCGAGACTTCTACCTGAGTCGCGGGACGGACGGGACCGAGGATGCTGACGTTCGCGATCGACTTCTTCGGTCCGACGAGGGTGACTCTCTCCTCGGACGCGAACTGTCCGGGCTGAGAGAGCATTTTCTTTACGGTAAGCGTCGCGCCTTTGCCGAAGAGAGCTTCAACGTGCTCCTCGGTGAGATGAACGTGACGCGCGGAGGTTTCAACGAGTACTTTTGCCATTTTTAATTCTTCCTTTCGGTCAACTTTATTTTCCCGATATATGATACATCTTTTAGGGGACGATGTCAACATACAAAACCGCGTTCGGGCAATCGTCGACTCTCACCTCGCAGATTCTTCGACTCGCCGCGCCGCTTTGCGGCGCGCTCGCTCAGAATGACACGCTTAAGAAAAAGCGTCATCCTGAGTGCAGCGGAACGCAGTGAAGCGGAATCGAAGGATCTGACGGAAAGACACAGACATGAGAAGCGTTTCATTCATATAATGACAAAGCGGGAGGGCCGAGCGTCTTCCCGCGAAAAAAGAATACGGAGAATAAAAATGGCAGAATTTTCAAATCAGGCGACGCTGTCGTACGGCGGCGTCGTTAAGTCCTCGAATGTCGTCACCGGCGAGATCGTCGGCGTGCTTTCCGTGACGAAGACGGCGGTCGGAACGGATTATACGCCCGGAGGCGTCGTGACGTATATCGTAGGCATCGTGAACTCCGGCGCGACGGACGCCGTCGGGATCACCGTCACCGACGACCTCGGCGCGTACGGCGGCACGCCGGAAAAAGCGGCGTACGTTCCTCTTTCCTACGTCGACGGAACGGTAAAACTTTTCGTTCGCGGCGTACCGGGGACCGCTCCCGCGGTAACGGCGGGCGAGGCGCTCACGTTCGACGGCGTGACCGTTCCCGCGGGTGGGAACGTGATCCTCGTATATGAGACGGCGGTGACGGGAGAAGCCGATCCGTCGGAGGGCGCCGAGATCGTCAATACCGTTACCGTCTCGGGTACGGGATTCGACCCCGTTACGGCGTCCGCGACCGTAACGGCGGCGTCCGGTCCCGTCCTCGCCCTGACGAAGGCGCTCACGCCTCAGACGGTATCCGAAAACGGAACGCTGACGTACACGTTCACCCTGACGAACACGGGCAACGGAGAAGCCGACGCGTCGACCGGAGCCGTTCTCGCCGACACGTTCGATCCCGCTCTTGCGGGGATCACGGTCACTTATGACGGAACGGTATGGCCGGATACGAACTACGTCTACGATCCGGCGACCGGATCGTTCACGACGAACCCCGGGGCGATCACCGTCCCCGCCGCGGCGTTCACGCGCGGAGCGGATGGGACGTTTACGACCGACCCGGGCGTCACCGTCATCACCGTCGCCGGGACGGTATAAAAAAGATCGGGCGGCGGAAAGATCCGCCGCCCGAATCTGAATTATTTTGTTCTGTCTCTGAAGAGGAACGTGACGACCTGCCAACGGGTGCATGTAACGTTCGGCGAGAAATGGGTGCTGTCAGTACCCGCCGTGACTCCCTTGCCGACCGCCCACATGACGGCGTTGTAGAAGTAATCGGTTGATTTAACGTCCTTGAAAGGATTTGAAGACGCCGTCGGCGTCGGCATTCCT
>JAFWTH010000179.1 GCA_017518975.1 Clostridia bacterium | reverse complement strand
GCCGGAGATGGTGAACGTGTAGATGCCGTCGGCTGAGGTGCCGGTGGTGGGCCTGTCGTTTACTGTGACGTTCTTCCTGATCTTCAGGCTGCCGGAGTCGATTTTGGAGTTTGTGAAAACGACCACTTCGCTTTGCTGCGTAAGCACTCCGGTGTGCGAAGTACCGGAGGCAGTCACAGTTTCGACGACGTTTCCGTCTTCGTCAAAGACACTGTACGTAACGGCCGTGGCAAATCCTTCAGCGTCGATCTCTTCGACCAAATACCTTGTTCCTTTCAGGAAGCCCCAGAACATTTTTTGTTCGTCAGCTTTTATCTGGAACTCGGTAACACCGTTAACGAACAAATCGTCGCCGTTTTTCTCGTTATAATCTGTGTTGACGGTACCGTCTTCGTTCAGGATCGACACTCTGAACGTGTAGTATCTGTCTAAATCATCTTCATCGTCACTGTGAACCTGCTTTTCAACGACAAGCCCCTCCAGAGGCCAGTTCTTGATCTGCATGGTGTCCGAGAAGTAGTAGATGTAATGACCGTAATCTACCAGCGCCATGTCGTTGGTCAGCGTCACTAGGTAATCGAAACCGATCGTTCCGTAGTTTTCAGGCGGTTCTATTTCCCGAACGTGATAGGTCTCGTTGAAATAGAAGATATAATCCTCACCGTCAAGTACGATTTCGCCGTTTTCATCGGTCTCAAGAATTAATTCTTTTATTACCTGACCGTTTTTCTCGCCAAAATCGAGGTTAGGGTTTTCTGCAAAAATCCTGAATCTTACTCCGGAAAGCTTTTTGTTGGCGTCATATCCGTCTACCTTGACGATCTTGAAAGAAGCGACCGCACCTTCGCCTTCATCAGAGTCGCCGAACTCATCATGGCTTTCGTCTGTTTTCGAATACCCGTTTACCGTGACCTTATTGACAATCGTCTGGGATCCGTTGCCTCGAACCTCGGCGTTATACGTAACCACTACCTTTGTGGCATCAGGTATGATAAACGTAGCTACGGTCGTTCCATCGGGAACACCGTTATCGTCCTTGCCGCCTTTGAGCGAATAAGGGACGCTCACCCCCTCGGGATCGGTTACGATCCGGATTGAGCTGTAGTCTACGCTCAAATTTGAACTGAGTACGTCCACCATCTCCATAGGCTCACCCTCATTGAGTGTCGCCTTGGCTGTATTGAAAGTGATCCTGTACTGCGCGGTACGATTCCTGTCGCCTAATTCTCCCGCGTTAAGCAGCTCTTTGTCAAGCGCGTCGTACACGACTTTGTACGTGCATTCCGTATCATGATCCGCCCATAAGGCGTTATTTACGACGTCGTATTCGCCTCCGTTTGCGATCGCGAACTGTTCAAGATCGACTCCTTCTTTAAGTTTCAGATAATAGTCGATCCTGTAGTAGGAATAGTATTGACCGCTGGCGTCCTTGGGGATGGAGTTGGCTGTGATGATGATACCGTTTTCCGTATCCGTATAGCTGACCGGAGCTCCTCCGAAGGGGAATGTCTGAGACCACTGCGTTCCTCCGTATATACGCATATGATCAAATTCTCCGATTTTACTTGTATCCACCTCCAGCAGAGCGGTATCAAACGTGTCTGTAACGGTGATCGAATCCTGCTTAAGCCCCTTGATGAAGATCGAATATTTGAATACCTTCTGATAATCCGGATCATCCGGATCGGGAGTTTCTACCGTTTTTTCAAGGCCGGGCTTGCCGTAAATGACCTGAGCGGTATCAAATTTTCCGTTGAGGTTGATCGAGTTGGTATGCCCCTGTTCATACCCTCCGGTCTCATAACCTATCTGCAGCCAGTCCTGGTTGGTCAGCGTCGTTAGACGCACGTTGACGTTGCGTCCGCCGGGGAAAGGCTGAAGGCCTTCCTGATTATGTCCCTCGTCCTTGAAAAACTTTATGACGACGGAGCCCGTGCCGTAAGTGACTTCGTAACTCTCGCCGGGCAGAAGCCCCGTTATCTCAAGAGTGCCTTCTTTAAGTAAATCGTAATAGTTACCGCTTTCAAGAAAGATGCGCGGCAGATAATCCGTTACCACCGCCTCTGTAAGACCGTCCTGAGGTATCGAAAACGTGGTGTTCCAGGTGATCTCTTCGGTGGTGTAGGATTCCACTTCCTTGTTTACTTCTATCTCGTTATCCGGAGCTACGTGAATCGCGCCGTGATCGCCGTTGGCGGTATTGTCGATATCGACGCCCACGCCGTGACCTGCGACCGCAGCCATATCTACGACAGTTTGATATCTTATCACGTAGCTGTAAGGTGTGGTATCGGTCGCCGGGATCGTGTAGGTCCAGGTGCTGTCTGAATAATTTGTCAGATCACTGTAATTTACGTTTCTGCTCTCAACGAGATTGCCCGCTTTGTCGTATACGTCTACGGTGATCCCGCTGCCGTAATATTTCATAAAAACGGTGGACGTGCCGGATATGGCGTCGGTGACGGTATCTCCGCCTACGGCGACGAGCGCGAGAGGATTGTATTCGATCTCCCAGTCGATGATCTTATCGCCCTGCGTTGTGACGCCGGCTTCCGTACCGTCCTTTTTGACAGTATACTTATAAGTGATCTCTCTGGAATAATCCGAGTTGTGCGGATCGCCGGGTTCGGAATCTATGGATACGCTGTTTTTGGTCTGATCGGCTGTGATCTTGCCGTCGCCGTCGGTATCTTCCGAAAAGTCGATCGCGGCGTCGTATTTGATCGTAATGACTTCGCCTTCATTCATCGACGCAAACGTATATTCGAATCCGCCGGCGCTCATGCCGCCCGTATAAGAAGAGGAGTTGCCGGTTATCACCACTGAAGCCGGGTCGACGATAAGCGCGTTGCCGAGCACGGTATCTTTTACAAGTACGTCGGTGACGTCACCGGTCGCGGTCACGGTGATGGTGTAGTGGAACGTACCGGTGGTCTCATCATAAACCGCGGATTTTTCCGCGTAGGTCTGACCGGGATCCGGATCGTTAAATATGATGTCGCGCTCAATATCCTCGGAGAAGCGAATCACGGTGTTCTCACCGTCAAACTCGGCGTAAAACCTGTATCTGAAGCTTACGTTGGTAGATTCACAAAGTCTCGGAAAGTCAGGGTCCGTCTGGTCAAACGTTATGCTCAGCACGCCGTTCGTGGTCAGATCATAAGTTGCATCGACCTGGTAGGTCCTGCCTTGGTATACGATATTTATCTTCAAAGAGCCGGTCTGTTCTTCGGTGACAATCAGACCTTCGGGTATTTGGTATGTAAGGGTGGAGTGGTTGGCGAACTGACACGTCGAATCCTCGGCAAATGAAAGGATGATGGGGTAATCTTTCCCGGGTTCTATTTCATAGGACCCGTCTTCGTCTTGTGTTGCCCCGACAACAACGGCGTTCACAAGAAAATCCGCAAGATCGTCGCTTTCCCGGACATCGGTGACCTTAATCTCGATCACAGTTCCGTCCTTCAGGGTAATGATAAGCTTTTCTTCGCTGGAGAACGGCGCGTTCGATTTGAGAATCCAGCCATTTTCAGGCGTATAAATGACACTCACAAGACTTTCGTTACTGAAAGTTACGTTTTCGACGTTCGAAATGAACACATCCGCGTCTTCAGCTGTCGTAAGGCCGAGCAAGATCGCAAGATCCCTGAGACTTATCGATCCTGCGCCCTCAAGGTTGTATTTGAGCACATTTCCCGTGGAAGGATCGGTGTACTCGAAGTCGACCGTATAAGCGAAAATAGAAAATCCGATTGTCTCAAACGTTACCGTTTCTTCGGCGACGTCCACCTGCAGATTGTTCTCCCCGGCGGTCAGTTTTTCCACGTCGAGGTTACCGGCGTCTATGTCGCTCGCGTCGGCAGTGGTGTCATAATCATCCCTGATCTCGTCGGAAAGAGAGAGGTGGACGACGTTAACGTCCGCAACGTTATTCTCTCCGATCAGATCTGCAAGCTGATTATCCAGAAATTCGAAAGTGACGGAAACGCTTCCCGAAGCAGGCTGGAACTCGATACCGTCTTTTATGAATGCAACGTCGAAAAGAAGAGTGTTGCTTTCGTCGTAATCGGAGTCAAAGCCGGCGTTCAGCGCTTCCAGATAAGCATCGTAGTCGTAGTCAACGGACGTGCTGCCAACAGGACTCACGATGAGCTCGGAGTCGACAGGTATTGCCCCCTCATCGGAGAGGACGGCCGTGACTCTGACTTTTCCGTCGTCCCAGACGTACCTTGTCCCGTCGGCAGACCCGTCCCCGGTTTCATCTCCCGTTCCGCTCCGACCGGGATCCTCCACAGAGGGAGTACCGTTTTCTTGCGCTTCGGCCGTCCGCTCAAATCCATAGTCGTCAGCAAGCACCATCGAGGCGTTGCTGAAAACCGATGAGAAAATGAACAGAAGAACAAGCCAAAAGGCTACGAAACCTCTCAAAATTTTTCTTGTCTTCATTTGCATTTCCATACCCTTCCCATGAATATCGAATGACCGCTTCGATAAAAATCGCCGTGGACTTATCGTAAACACTTTTCAAAACTGCCTTCTTCATAATTAATATAAAAAAGGGGTTTTTTTATTATATCGCTGACAGCGGTGTAAGAGTCAACGCTGTCTCCGGTTTTTTTGCATATTTATAAGATTTTTTTGTTCCGTCGATGCTTTCTTTTTCATTTTTTGCTGATTTTCTAGTTCAAAGTTGACATTATGATAATTATTATGTAAAATAATTAAATAAAAAATAAGCAGGAGTTTTGTATTTACGGAGCGGATAATTATGAATGGCACCGAAAAGAAACATAACTTGCTTCCCATCGGAACCGTGGCAAAAAGTTTCGGGATAAGCGATAACTGTATCAGGAGGATGGAAGCGGCCGGTCTGCTTAAACCCGCGTATATTTCTCCGGAATCCGGTTACCGCTACTATGATGCAGCAAACGTTTCCCGAATCGGATCAATACTCACCCTGAGATCTTTCGGCTTTGTGAACGAAGATATAAAGGCGCATCTCAACTCTTCTAGAGATTATTCCGTCCTGTATGACAAACTGTTGAAAAGACAAGACGCTCTGAATCAGTTAGTCGACAGAATGAGCCGTCTGATAAAGAATAACGGGTTTTATCACTGTGAGATCACAGGATATAGTTCCTCGTACTGTTACACAAAAAAAGTTCGCATCGTCCCTTCGCTTGCAACTCTCTCGAATCTGACATGCGAAATGCTGTACGGTGCGATAAAATCGGGACTTCCCGTAAATTACAACCGCGCCGTTCTGCTCAAAACAGACTGCATGGATTACAGGGACTTCAGAACTGATATCGCTCAGGATCTTACGATTTGTCTTCCGCTCAGAGAACGTGTCGAAGGACCGGAAATCGACCTGATCCCTGCGGAAAAAGTTGTTTCAGTCAGCTGGAGTTTTCCCGGACCGGGCTATCGTGAAATAATACGGCTGATCGATGAACTTTTCATAGCAAAAGGACTGACTCAGACTGACACTTTACGCGCATCTTATGACACTGGCGGACACATGGCCAACGAGTCCTCCTCTGAGGACGCGATAATGCATCTTTTTGTTCCGATTGGATAATTTATGACGATTATTCACAAATATTGTGCTTTAATATTGTTAGATTTCTGTGTTATTATCAATTTGTTGAATCCCTAAGAATGCTCCTGTAACCAAGAAGTATCCCTCGCGTTGCTCGGAATACTTTACCTTACGGGTTCTTCACCTGGTATTCTGTTCGGGAGGAAAGAAAAAAGCCCGTTTGGGCTTTTTCCTTTTCTCCCCGGACAGGGCTCGAACCTGTAACCCTCCGGTTAACAGCCGGATGCTCTACCATTGAGCTACCGAGGACTGCATTGAATATGAGCATGAGCGGTTAGTGCAGACACCGATTCAATGCCCCAAATCGCGCTTGCGGTCGATGACCGCATTTTGCTTCGCAAAACCGCCGCGATTTGCCTTCGTAAAGATACCGATGAAGGCGAAGGATATTTTACGGTGAATAAACGCCTCGGCGGAGACAATGCTGAGACTGTCTCCGCCGGGCTTTGAGTGTTGACGTTTACCTATTTTCCCGGCACGTCGCCATGCAAGTATTTTCGGCACGACAGAGCTTAACTTCTGTGTTCGGAATGGGAACAGGTGGACCCTCTGCGTTAAAAACATCAACTCTGCACCTTCAGGGACTCGAACCCGGGACCCACTGATTAAGAGTCAGTTGCTCTACCAACTGAGCTAAAGGTGCATGGGTGTTCATCCCTTGCGGATGCTCACTCAAAACCGAATAAGAGTTCCATGTGTACGATTTCTTGATCCTCACTGTTTTGCAGGAGAACCGTAGTTCAAGCCCTCGGTCTATTAGTATCGGTCAGCTCAATACATTACTGCACTTACACCTCCGACCTATCTAACTCGTAGTCTACGAGTGACCTTACCAGCTTACGCTGTGGGATATCTCATCTCGAGGTGGGCTTCACGCTTAGATGCTTTCAGCGTTTATCCCATCCGCACGCGGCTACTCTGCTATGCACTTGGCAGTACAACAGATGCACCGGTGGTGCGTCCGACCCGGTCCTCTCGTACTAAGGTCAGCTCCTCTCAAATATCCAACGCCCACGACAGATAGGGACCGAACTGTCTCACG
>JAFWTH010000178.1 GCA_017518975.1 Clostridia bacterium | reverse complement strand
CGGCGATAATCGCGGCGGTCATCCTCTATGCGGGAGTTACCGCGCTCGTCGAGGCGGTAAAGCGGATCGTCTCGCCTGAGGCGCCGGAGTATTCCGTCCTCACTTTTATCGTCGTCTCTCTGTCCGTCGTTATCAAGATTGTGCTCGGCGCAGTTACCGTCAGAGAGGGTAAGAAACTCAGGTCGGAGGCGCTCGTGAATTCGGGGAAAGACGCGCTGCTTGACGCGATCATCTCCTCCACGGTCATCGTCGCCGCCGTTATTTTCCTGATTTTCGGGATAAATCTCGAGGCGTACCTCGCGGTCGTTATCTCCGCGATCATCATTCGCGCGGGCATCGGAATGTTCGCCGGAACGATCAGCAAGATCATGGGAGAGCGCGTTTCGGGAGACCTCTCGCGTTCGATCAAAGAGACGGTCTGCGACGAGGAAGGCGTTTGCGGAGCGTATGACCTCGTTCTCAACAGTTACGGACCGGATCTGCTGATCGGGTCGGTCAATATCGAGGTCCCCGATTCGTGGCGTGCGGACCGGATCGACTCCGTCAGCCGAAGGATAGCAGACCGAGTAGAGCGCGAGCACGGTGTCGTCCTCACTGCCATCGGCGTCTATTCTCTCAACGTTTCGGACGACGGCACGGCGCTCGTCCGCGAGCCGATCGTTTCCGCGGTCCGGGGGATCGAACACGTTCTCAGCATCCACGGCTTTTACTGTGATGAAGAGAAAAAGACCGTCCGGTTTGACGTCGTCGTCGATTTCGGGGTAAAAGACGGGGATCTTCTGAGAGAAGAAGTAATAAAGGCGGCGCAGACCGCCGCACCCGGATATTCGGTTTCGGTCCACGTCGACTGCGACTATTCGGATTGATATTCTAAAACATAGCTTTCTGCTTTTTCGCGGCATCCGCCCGGGGTGCCGTTGATCCGCTGTTCCGCAGACAATGACGGAAAAACCGTCCGGATCGGGAAACGGTACTTAACGTGAACGTTTATTACGTTCCGGGTGCAGCGGACGAAACTGAGCGACGTCGAATAATCTTGAAAGGCAAAACGTAAGGAAAAACAATGATAAAATCGAATCTCCACACTCATACGACTCTTTCGGACGGTAGAAATACCGTCGCGGAGAACGTCGAAGCCGCGCTAGGCGCGGGGTTCGTATCTCTCGGCATTTCCGACCACAGTTACGTTGAGGGAGATACCGGGACCGTCGGAAAGGACGCGGAGGAGCGATACGTCGGGGCGATCCGCACTGAGGCGGAACGGTATGCGGGAAGGATAGATGTCTTTGCGGGACTCGAATTCGACAGATTTTCACCGTGCCGCCGCGAACTTTACGATTACGTCATCGGTTCCGTTCATCTGATCGACTGCGGGGGGCGGCTCTGCCAGATCGACTGGGGTCACGAATTCGTCAAGTGGGTCACCGACGAGTTCTTCGGAGGCGACGTGCTTAAACTCTGCGAGGAATACTTCCGTACTTTGGCGGAACACGTAAAGGAGAACCGTCCCGATATCGTCGGCCATTTCGACGTTATCGCGTTGTCGAGCGGAGTCGACGAGGACGACCCGAGATATATAGAAATGGCGACCGGGTGTGCGGCGGAGATCATGAAATGGTGTACGCGATTCGAGGTGAACACCGGTGCGATGGGAAGAGGAGACAGGGACAAGCCGTACCCGTTCCGTCCGGTTCTCGAGGAGATAAAAAAGCGCGGCGGTACGGTAATCCCGTCGTCCGACTGCCACGACGCATTCAATATCAATTTCGGATTCGACGAAGTGGAAAAACTGCTGAGAAGCGTAGGATTCACGTCGGTCGACCGGCTGACTAAAGACGGATTCGTCAGCGATCCGATCTGATTTCGGAGGATTGTTGAAATGAGAGATGATATGAAAAGACCGGCGGGAAACCGCCCTTCCGTGAACGGAGCGCGTCCCGCTCCCGCACGGAGCGCGCCGTCCGTATCGGGAAAACGTCCCGCAAACCCGGGGGGGCCCGGCAGAAGGCCTCCGGAACGCCGAGGGATAAACCCGTGGCTGATCGCGGCGATTATCGCGATTCTCGTGATCGTGATCATCGTTATCGCGGTCGCGGCAGGGAGCGGAAAAGGCAAAGGCAAAGGAGAACGTCCCGTCATTCTTCCTTACGATACCGGCGGGAGCGCGGCTCCGTCCGAAAGCGCGGGCAGCGACGCGCACCTTACGTATACCGAGATCACCCTTCTTTCAGCGGGCGATATCATATATCACAACCCGCAGCTTTACGAGGCGTATGACGACGCGACGGGAGGATACGATTTCTTCCCGACTTATCAATACGTCAAAAACCTCGTCAGCTCCGCCGACTACGCGGTCGTGAACTTTGAGGGTACGACCGCGGGAGACGCCTTTGAATATTCCGGATATCCCGCCTTCAATATTCCGGACACCGGGATGTCCGTTCTGAAGGACGTCGGATTCGATATGCTTCTTTTCGCCAACAATCACTGTTACGACACGGGGCACGTCGGTCTTATACGGACGCAGGAAAACTTCGGGACTTACGGATTCGATTACGCGGGAGCGCGCCTTGACGGGACCGGGAAGACGTACAGGACGGTCGACGTGAAAGGCGTCAGGCTCGGAATACTCAACTCGACAGACGATCTTTCTTACGGAGGGGCGCCGGGGACCGTCAACGGCATCGCGATCGCGGCGGGCGACGGCGAGTTGATGGATCTTTTCAATCTGAGCGACCTCGAATCGTTTTACGCCCGCGTCTCGGCGGCGATCGCCGACCTTAAATCGCAGGGCGCCGACCTGATCGTTTATTATATCCACTGGGGAGAAGAGTATCATCTGACTCATAACGAGGCGCAGGCCGAGATCGCTCAGAAGCTGTGCGACCTCGGAGTCGACGTTATAATCGGCGGTCATCCTCACGTCGTGGAGGACGCAGAGGTACTCACCTCGACGGTCGACCCCGAAAGAAAGACGATTTGTTTCTACTCGCTCGGAAACTACGTATCCAATCAGAACCGGCTTACGATGGACCCGGGGTGGGAGAGCGAATATACAGAGAACGGACTCACGGTAATCCTTACCGTACGCAAATATTCAAACGGGTCGACGATGGTAACGGAAGTGAAGATCGTTCCGACGTGGGTACACAGGTACACAGATCAGACGT
>JAFWTH010000177.1 GCA_017518975.1 Clostridia bacterium | reverse complement strand
CTTCTGCGCGACTCGCTCAAGGGAATAAAAGACGCGGGCATCCTCGCTCCGGGAGGGATCGTCGTAGCGGAGTGCGACACGGGATTCCGCGGGAAGAAAACGAAGAAAAAGAAAGAAGAACTCCTCTCGTCCGAGGCGGTAGTCGACGACGTCTTCTCGGGAGACGCGGACGCCGCGTCCCTCTTCTCGGTCGACAAGACGAAAGTGTACGGCAGAACGAGAGTTACGATCCTCACAGCAAAGGACGGTGAATAAAATGAGTAAAAACGCGATAGTTCCCGGCAGCTTCGACCCCATAACGGCGGGACACGTTGAGATCGTCCGGCGAGCGGCGGCTCTTTTCGACCGTGTGACCGTCGCGATCCTCGTAAACGCCGAAAAGACGGGCACGTTCACCCCCGAGGAACGGCTGCAAATCGTGAACGCCTCCGTCAAAGAACTCGAAAAAGACGGTATCGTGAACGTCGACGCGCGGGTGTTTTACGGGCTGACCGTCGACGCCGCCCGCGAGTGCGGTGCGCGGTATATCGTCAAAGGGCTCCGCAACGTCTCCGATTTCGATTACGAATTCGGAATGGCGGAGATCACGCGCCGGTTCGACGGGGAGATCGAAACGGTCTTCCTTCCCTCCTCTCCCGAGTTTATGCACGTTTCCTCAACGTACGTCCGCGAGATCCTGAAATACGGAAAAGGCGACGACAGAGCATTCGCCCCGGGGACGGGAGATATGGTGAAAAAACTGTATAAAAAGAAAAGTATATAATTCCACGCCCGGATCCGAGATCGGATCCGGGCGTTTTTACTTTTCCGTTCCGAATGCCGTTTTCAGAATGAAAACCGCGATAGGCGCGGCGATCATTCCCGGGATCCCGAAGAGAGTGAATCCGAGATATGCGGAGAAAAGCGCCACGAACGGGTGATGTCCCATGTACTTTCCGAGCAGTTTCGGCTCGATTATCTGTCTTACGACGTACATCACTCCGAGAAGTACGACGAGCCCGACGCCTCTTCTTACGTCACCGCTTATGAAAAGGATCGCCGCCCACGGCCAGAGTACCGTGCCCGATCCGAGAACGGGAAGGATATCGATCACGGCGACCGCCGCGGCGATGAGGAACGAATACCTGAAGCCGAGGATCAGAAAGCCGACGAACAACTCGCAGAACGTGACGAGCATTATGAGCAGATAAGCGCGGATATACCCGGAAACGCCGCCCCTCATTCGCTGACGCATCGAAACGAGCGCGTCACGCGCGCGGCGCGGGAGAAGAGAGAGAAAGCCGTCTTTGACGCCGTCGCCATCCGTCGTGAGATAGTATATCCCCGCTACCGAGACCGCCGCTGCGAAGACGGCGCCCGGGAAGGACGAAACGATCCCGCCCGCCGCGGAAGCGGTCCACGAATAGACCGTCTGCGCGGCGGATCTCAGAACGTCCGTAACTGCCGAATATATCCTGTCGGCGGCGTCCGATCCGACCGCGGCGCCGAGTTTTTCAAAGATCGGGATCCTCTCCCGCAGATTTACGAAAAAGTCGAAGAGGCGGCGCAGAACGTTGTCCTCTTTTTCGAGACCGGAGAGCAAGCCGCCGACGAAGCCGCCGAGTTCCGCGCACAGTTTCGCCGTCACGATAACCGAAATAAAGCCGGCGAAAAGCACGGTGAGAACGGATATGATCCCTCCGCAGACTTTTTTCGGTATCTTCGTTCTTCTTGCGAACAGATCCGCGGCGGGACGCAAAAGCGCCGATACCGCGAGCGCGACGAGGAGCGGAACGAACGCCGCGAGCGCGTTGACGACCGTGTACCGGAAGACGAGAAATGTCATAATAAAAAGCGAAAGAGCGAAAAAGATCCTCCTCTGCCTTTCATCCTTCCCTGCCAAACAAAACACCGCCTTCCGTGCGACTTTATAAATAGTATGTCGCTTCGGAAGGCGGTATAATCGCGGAAATCGCTTATCTGTTGACGAACTTTTCGATGCAGCGGAGCGCGTCCGCGGTTATCCTTTCGGAATCCGGATAAATACCGTAAATGATCTCGCGCCCGTTCGGGTCGAGTACGTATTTCGGTCCGTCTTCAACGATCGGCGCCTTGATGACACTGATCTTCAGCATCGACGGATCGATGACGGATGCGGGTCCGGCAAGGTCGCACATGACCTTGATCTTCGTCTTGTACTGTTCTTCGTTTACTTCCTTGGAGGGAAGAACGTGCCTGAAGAATTCGGCGCCGCGGTTGTCTCCCTTGATCTTTCCGAAATCACGGAAATACATCCAGATATCGGCGGTACCGTGCGGTTCGCAGGGCAGGAAAACGAGCGGGATATCCTCTCTCATAAGGATCTTGGCCGCCTCGACGTCCGCGCATATATTCCACTCGTGGTGCCTCTCAAACGCGTGCTCGTTTTCGAGCGCGAGTCCTCCGACCCAGACGACTACAATGTTATCCTTGATCGACGGATCGAGAAGATACGCGGAAACGACGTTGGTGCAGGGGCCGGTCACGATGACGTATACGGGTTCGTCGCTCTCGTGCGCCGCCTTGATGATGTTTCTCGCCGCGGGGCTGTCGGACGGAGCGTGATCCGGATTGTTCGAGATCTGCGAGCGTGCTCCCTCGAAATACGGAAGTTCATCACCGGTAAGGCCGGTATAATCGTATACGCGCTCGATCTCCTTGTAGCTGCGGATCATTACCTCCTCGGTGTCGACGGCGACCGGGTCTTCATAGAACGCCGCGGCGTTGACTCCGATCACTTTGATCTTTTCGGAACCGAGACAGTAAGCAAGCGCGCACTGATCGTCGATCTCCGCGCTGTAGTCTCCGTCGGCGATAACGGTCTTCACACGGTCGCTTCTGAGATCGGCAAGTATTTGTTCGGGTGTCATCATATCTCTGTTTTCCTTTCGTTTTAAGGTTAATATCATTCTAACATGAAGACGCACCCTTTTCAATATTTTCTTTTCTTTTTACCCGCTTTATGGTAAAATATTCAATATCAGAGCAATAAATGAGGAAAATGATATGGGATGGCTTAAAAGATTTGAAAACCCCCTGAAAAAATACAGATCGATACCTTTCTGGTCCTGGAACGACCGGCTCGACGAGGACGAGATCCGCCGTCAGGTACGCGAGATGGCGAAGGCAGGCCACGGCGGTTTCTTTATGCATGCGAGAGACGGGCTCCTGACTCCGTATATGACGGACGAGTGGTTCCGCGCGATACGCGCCGCCGCGGAAGAGGCGGAACGCGCCGGGATCCGCGCGTGGTGTTACGACGAAGACGGCTGGCCGAGCGGTTCGGCGGGCGGCGCCGTCACCGCCGCGCACCCGGAGCACGAAGTCGGCTGGCTCAGAATGAGAGATCCCGACGATACGTCCGGCGGCGTAGTTCTCGGAACGTTCGCCGTGTCGGGTGACGGATCGTTCAGAAAGATCGAAGACCCGTCCGAAGCGGAGGAGGACGAACGCGCTTTATGCGCCGTCTCTTTTTCGGGGGAGGAGTATATCGACGTGCTCGATCCCGAAGCGGTCGGCGCGTTCATTGAACTGACTCACGAAAAATACGCCGAAAAATGCGGCGATCTCTTCGCGCGCGGACTGCTGGGCGGCTTTTTCACCGACGAGCCGCAGTACGCGCTCTGCCGCGTCCCGTGGTCGAAGATCGCGAAAGAAGAATTCGAAAAGAGAAACGGTTATCCGATAACCGATAAACTCCCCGCCCTTTTCTTCGACGGACCCGGTGTCGAAAAAACGCGTTTCGACTGGTGGCGTATGATGAACGACCTTTACGTCGATTCGTACGCGGGGACGATTTACAACTGGTGCGACAGGCACGGAGTCAAGCTGACCGGCCACGCGATGATGGAAGACAATCTGCTCTGTCAGATGCACTGCACGGGCGGCGTCATGCCTTTTTACGAATTTGAGCATATCCCCGGGATCGACTGGCTCGGGCGGACTCCGGGACCCGAGCGGATCACCGGGCGACTCTGCTTTCCCACGGTTCCCCTTCAGCTCGGGTCT
>JAFWTH010000176.1 GCA_017518975.1 Clostridia bacterium | reverse complement strand
GCGGACGATGAGAAAACGTCCGCATGGGCGAAAGAGTCCCTCGAATGGGCTGTCGAGGCGGGGCTGATCAACGGAACTGACGGCAACCGACTCGCACCGTCGGGCAACGCGACGCGCGAGCAGTTCGCCGCGATCATCGAGAGATACGACGGCTCGTTCAAACTCGCGTATAACGAACCCGTTCTGTTCTCTCACTATACCGAACCCGAATACCCGCTCGTGACGGACGCCGACTTTTACGTCTCGACGGCAGGCGACGACTCGGCGGACGGGTCGTTCTCGCATCCGTTCAGAACGTGGGAGCGTGCGCGCGACGCTGTCAGGGCGCTTGACAAAACAGGACGGCACGGAATCAAAGTCGCGTTTATGGCGGGCGATTACGGTCCGCTCTCGCTTGAGTTGACCGCCGAGGACTCCGGCACGCCGGAGTGTCCCGTCACCTACTGCAAATACGGCGACGGGGACGTCGTGTTCAACAACGGTTTCGACGTCCCGTCGGACGAGCTTCTCCCGCTCGATGAAGCGGATAAAGCTCTCTTCCGCACGAAAAACACGGACAAGATCAAAAAGGCGGACGTCTCCGACAAGCTCGCCGACTACGATCCGACGACGTGCATGATAATGGACGACGGCGGTATCCTCTCGCTCGCCCGCTTCCCCAACCTTTTCGAGGACGGCAGCGACAACCTTATCCAGTCGGGCGTCGCTTACGATATCCATCACATTCAGGTTTACAACGCGCTTTTCAAAAAGTACGTAAAGCAGTACCACACCGTCGACGGACTTTACCTTTACGGATACATCGCGACCGGGTGGTACAAGGATATGATCTTAACGGACGGCTTTGAGGAGGATCCCGAAAGCGGGAATATCGTCTTCTACGTTCCGCACCCCGAGGACGTCTATTTCGGCTCCGGGCCGCAGCTCGGCGACGGCTTCGCGTCCGACTACTTCCAGATGGCGATCGTGAACGTGTCGGAAGAACTTGACGCGCCGGGAGAATTCTGGGTCGACGGGGAGACCGGGACGTTCTACGTGTACGATCCCCGGGGCGACTGCCGGTTCGTCGGCGGCAAACCGTCGAAGATATCGGAGAGCGAGAACCTCTTCATCGCGTCGGAGGAGGGCGGAATGGTGACGCTCGGCGAGGGCGCCCGGTACATTACCCTGCTCGGCCTGTCATTCAGGAATTCCGGCAAATATATGATAAGAGGCGTCGAGCACCCGCGCGGACTGACGATAGATCGCTGTTCCTTCGCCGGATGCGCCGCGCTGAATATGATCGAAATTCGCGCGAATAAAGAAGGCGAGCCGCTCGACCTTCTCGTGACCCGGTGCGACTTCTCGACTTCGGTCGCGCGGGCGGTCACGGTATTCGTCCCGGACTTCGACCGGCTTTACAACAGAGGATTCCTGTTCACGACGGGCAAGAACGTCCTGATCGACAACAACTACTTCACCCGGACGAATCTGAGGATAGGCAACCTCGCTTCCGTCTGCGTAAACCTGCCCTCCCCGCGCGTCAGTCACAACCTGTTCGAGGATTGCTGCTGGCAGTGCGTCGATATCGGAAGATCGACGAACTCCGTCGTCGAGTACAACGTGTTCGACCGCGCCTGCACCAACGGCGACGACACGGGAGCGATCGGCGAGTCGGTATACTTCGGCTCCTGCGGGGGCGTCATCAGGTACAATCTCTTCATGAATATAAACGGGGGACAGAACGGACGGTTCGGCGTATATCTCGACAACGCGATAGGTACGACCGCCGTCTCGAATCTGTTCTACAACGTCGGCACCACCGTCGTGAACAACGACATATCCAAATACAACGAATACCGCGACAACGTGTCGGTCATTGGGCCGACCGAGTGCGACTACGACGTCGACCACACCGAAGCCGCCGCCCGGGATCTGGGATCCGGCGAGCCCGGCGCGGTCCCGAGCTCGTGGACGTACGCGAGATGGGTCTCCATTTTCGAGTTCTTCGACGCCAACCCCGAGCTCAAAAAAGAGGCGGAGGAAAAGTGGCCCGGCTTCTTCGACATCACGACCGATACCTCGCGCTGGCAGGAGCGTGAGTTCTGCGAGAACTCCTCGCTCGTGATAACCGGGAACAGGAGCTTCAACAAGACGGCGAAACAGCCCGAGTTCAAGGAACTGCTCGTGAAGTATTCGACGATAGAGGACAATATCGCCTTCACGTTTGAGGATAATCCGTATTTCGTCAACCCGACGCGCGGCGACTACCGCATACGCGACGGAGCGGAGTTCCCGGATATTCAATTTGAAAAGATAGGTCGTTATTGATTCGCCTTGAGGCGAATCAATAACGGATAAAATTCCGCTTGAAATGTC
>JAFWTH010000175.1 GCA_017518975.1 Clostridia bacterium | reverse complement strand
CCGGTCTCCGTGCCGGAGCGCGCCGACCTCACCCCTTTCGCGGACGGCGAAAAAACGTCCGCCTGGGCGAAAGAATCGCTCGAATGGGCGGTCGAGGCAGGGCTGATCAACGGAACGGACGGCAACAGACTCGCTCCCGGGGAGGGCGCGACGCGCGAGCAGTTCGCGGCGATCATCGAAAGATACGACGGCTCGTTCAAACTCGTTTACAACGAGCCTATTCTCCGCTCTCACTATACCGAAAAGGAATATCCGCTCGTCGGTGACGCCGATATCTACGTCAGCACCGACGGCGACGACTCGAATCCCGGCACGTTCGACGCGCCTCTCGCCTCGTTCGCGGGAGCGGTCGCCCGGGTCCGCGGGATAAAGGCGAAGAAAACGACCGGCGATATCGTCGTCGCGTTCCGGGCGGGCGACTACGGGCCGCTCTCCGTCGCCCTGACCGCGGAGGACTCCGGCGCGGAGGATCAGCGGATCGTCTACTGCAAATACGGCGACGGAGACGTGATTTTCGACAACGGGTTCACTGTGACGGAAGACCGTTTTCTTCCCCTGAGCGAGAGCGAAAAAGGTCTGTTCCGCTCCCCCGCCGCGGAGAGTATCAAAAAAGCCGACGTATCGGGCGAACTTGCGGATTACGACCCTGCCGCCTGCCTTGTCATGGGAGAGGACAGGGTATGTACTCTCGCCCGTTTTCCGAACAAATACGAGGACGGATCGGACCATCTCTTCGAGGGGGCCGCGTATAACTGCGACGACGAGCATATCAGGGTGACCATGCCGATGCTCATCTCAAAACTCTCGTCGTACCGTCCGGGAGAGAAAATATACGTATACGGATATCTCACCACGGGCTGGAGCAAGGACCTTCTGGAGACGGACGGATTCGATCCCGCGACCGGTCTGCTCCACGTTCCCCATCCCGAGACGAGCACCGCCGGGTATCTCAGGCGTCTTCCCGAATTCGACAGCGCGAGCTGGAATCAGACCGCGCTTGTCAACGCTTCGGAGGAACTTGACGCGGCGGGCGAGTTCTGGGTCGATCCCGTCACGAAAACGCTCTATATGTATAAGCCGGCGGGGGATTATATGTTCGCGGGCGGAGACGGGGCGATGATCGCAATGGATCATGCGGACGGCGTCTCTTTCGCGGGTCTCACGTTCAGAAATTCGCTCCGCGGGATCCTTCACGCGGAGCATTCCCACTCGCTGACGCTGGACGGATGTTCATTCTCCGGCTGTGCGGCCGAGAACGCCGTTATGATAAAGGAATGCGACGTCGGAAGGCCCTATGACGTCACCGTCAGCGGATGTGATTTCACCCACTTTGCGGGCGCCGCGCTGAATATCGAGGGAGACGGAGACCTTGAGGTGAAGCTCAGCAGCGGCGGCGGCGTGACGGTCGACAACAACCGCTTTGCCCGCGCCGGCCTCTCGTACAGCGCCAAAGGCGCGGTTGCGGTCAGCACCGACGGCGCGAGGATCACCCACAACGTCTTTGAACAGTGCTCCTGGGAGGCCGTCGATTTTCGCGGAGCCGCGGATCTGACGGTGGAGTATAACGTATTCGACGAGGTGTGCCGCAACGGCGACGACACGGGAGCCATCCAGAATTATTCCGAGATCGTCAACTTCGGCACGGTGATAAGATATAACCTGTTCCGAGGCATCCGCGGTGGAACGAACGGCAGATACTGCGTATACCTCGACGGGTCTTCCGGCGTGGAATTTTACTCGAACGTCCTTTATTGCTGCGACTGCTGCGTGATGAACAACTCGCTGAGCAAATCGAACGTGATCCGCGGCAACGTGATGATAAACACGGAGAGCGGGAGCTCCGCCGGGGCGCGTATCCATCCCGACTGCACCGCGTTCACCGAGGAAGCGATGGCGGAGGGCGACGTTGATCGCATACTGAACGACGGGACGTATAAACGCTGGATCAGTATATTCAGATATTTTGAGTACCGTCCGTCCCTGAAGGCCAAGGTAAATGAGATGTGGCCCGGGTATTTTGACATCACAACTGACGTCGAAAAGTGGAACACGGCGGAGTTTTGTCTCAATTCCTCCGTCACGATCACGGGGAACGTCGATATAAACCTTACCGGGACTTACAAGGATGATTATCCGGAAAACGTCCGGAAATACAGTATTATCGAAAACAACGCCGCTTACGCCACGGATGAAAACCCGCTTTTTGTCAACCCGTCGAGAGGCGACTACCGCATACGTGAGGGCGTCGATTTCCCGGATATACATTTTGAAGAAATTGGAAGGTATTGAACATGAAAAAAACGTTTGCCGCACTTTTCGCGCTCCTTATGGTTTTATCGTGCGTCACGGTCGCGACGGCGGCGAAGACGGGATTCGCCGACGTCGCCGAGGATCGCTGGAGCGCGTCGGCGATAAAGTACGCCGTGCAGAGCGGATATATGAACGGAGTCGGAGACGGAAAGTTCGATCCCACCGGATCCTTGACCCGCGCGATGGTCGCCACCGTTCTGTGGCGCCGCGAGGGATCTCCCGCACCGACCGCGCCGAGCGGCTTTTCCGACGTCCCCGCAGGCGCGTGGTACGCAGACGCCGTCGCGTGGGCTAAGGAGACCGGCGTCGTCAACGGGATGACGGAAACGACGTTCGCGCCGAACGCGTTCATCACCCGCGAACAGCTCGCGACCATGCT
>JAFWTH010000174.1 GCA_017518975.1 Clostridia bacterium | reverse complement strand
GGTTTTGACGGGTTGATTTTTGCCCCTGCTTCGTTATCACCCTCGCAGGTAGGAGTCGCTACCTGCTTCGGGCACTGCCTTGCCGGGACAAAAATCATCTCCGGCAAAACTCTTCGACCCGGAGCGGATGATTATACGAGCTGATTTTCGCGCCGAGGACGCCGCCTTATAGACATAAGGCAAGGACGAGAAACGAAAATATGCCGTATAGGCGCCACTCCGGGCGGGTTCGGGTAACTCCTGTTACCCTACGGTACACGAAATGAAGAGCGTGAGCAGAGCCTTCCCCTTGAGGGAAGCCTTCAGATTCTTCGACTTCGGTCTTCGACCTTCGCTCAGAATGACACGAAAATGAAGAATAGTGTCATGCCTACGCCGATGAATTACGGTATACCTCATCCTGAGCACGGAGGGATCAGGGGATCCCTCCCTACGGTACACGAAATGAAGAACGTGAGCAGAGCCTTCCCCTTGAGGGTAGCGAAGCGCGGGACGCGGGAGTGAATGACAGCCCGGTGGGCTGTCAGAGCCGCGTCCTGACCGAACCCCGCAGGGTAGACAAGGTGGCACGGTGAAGCCGTGACGGATGAGGTGAGGAATAAAACAAAAATCCAACGGATCACGGTGATGAACATGGACCTTTTCGATCTTCACTGCGATACTCCGATCGAGATATACCGCGGAGGCGATTTTATCTCGGGGTATCCTCATATCACAAAAGAAAAACTGTCGGGGATCGGACGCTACCGCCAGCTGGCGGCGTTCTGCTGCCCTCACGATCTCGGCGACGGGGAGGGTTTCCGCCTTTTCTTCCGTGTTGCTGAAACTTTCCGCGAAGCCGCGGCGAAAGCCGGATATACGGTGAGCCCGGACGGAGATCCGGGGGGCGGTAATTTCACGCTGACCGTGGAGGACGCGCGGATCCTCGACGGAGATCCCCGTAAGCTCGACGCGCTGCTGTCCGCCGGAGTGGGTCTCTTCACCCCTCTGTGGGGCGGACCGACGTGCATAGGCGGCGCGCACGACACGGACGAAGGGCTGACGCCCTTCGGAAAAGAGGTCGTCAGAGAGTGCGCGAGACGCGGGATACCCGTCGACGTGTCGCACGCGTCGGTGAGATCCGCCGACGATATATTCGAAATACTCGCGGACGAGGGGATGCCTCCGATCGCGACGCACTCGAACGCATATTCCCTGTGCCGCCACTCGCGCAACCTGCGCGACGGGCAGATAGATATAATCCGCGAGGCGGGCGGGCTCGTCGGCGTTTCGCTTTGCCCTCGCCACCTCACCGGGGACGGAGCGCCGACCTCGGAAGACGCCGCGCGCCATATAATCTTCTATCTTGAAAATCTCGGTCCCGGCAGAGTCGCGCTCGGATGCGACTTCGACGGGATCGGCTCGACTCCCTCCGATATCAAAAACGTGTCGGAGATCGGCAATCTCAGAAAAACGCTGACGGCCCTCGGCGTCGACGAGGCGACCGTGAACGCCGTCTTTTACGAAAACGCGGCGGGATATTTCGATAAGATCCGCAAACTGAAAGGAAGCAAAAACCGATGATGAACTACGTAAGCACGAGAGACCGCGAGGGCGCCCTGAAGATCCGCTCCGCGGAAGCGATAAAGAAGGGGCTCGCGCCGGACGGCGGGCTCTTTATGCCTGAGCGCATCCCGACGCTCTCCGAGGAGGAGATCGCGCGCCTTGCCGGAATGAAATACGAGGAGCGCGCGCCCTTCATCCTCTCGAAATTCCTCGACGACTACGACCCGGATATCCTCGCGGGATACGCGAAGGAGGCGTATTCCGAAGAGCGGTTCCCCGGCGGCGCCGCGCCGCTCTTTGAGGTCGAAAAGGGTCTTTACTCCCTTGAGCTGTGGCACGGTCCGACGTGCGCTTTCAAGGACATGGCGCTTCAGATAATGCCCCGCCTTCTCTCCGGCGCGCTGAAAATGACCGGCGAGCGCCGCGTCGCGCACATTCTCGTCGCGACGTCGGGCGACACCGGGAAAGCGGCTCTCGAGGGCTTCCGCGACGTCGAAGGCGTCCGGATCACCGTCTTCTACCCGGAGGACGGCGTGTCCGCGATGCAGAAGCTTCAGATGACGACGCAGGAGGGAGACAACGTGTCCGTCTGCGCCGTGAAGGGCAACTTCGACGACGCGCAGACCGGAGTCAAGCGCATCTTCTCCGATCCCGAAGCGGCGGCCCGCGCGGAGGAGCGGGATACGTTCTTCTCGAGCGCGAACTCGATCAACTGGGGCCGTCTCGCTCCGCAGATCGTCTATTACGTTTCGGCTTACTGCGACCTTCTGACGGCGGGCGCGATAAAATACGGCGACCCCGTCAACGTGACCGTCCCGACGGGCAACTTCGGCAACATCTTCGCGGGATATATCGCGCGGAAGATGGGCGTGCCGATAAAGAGATTCGTCTGCGCCTCGAACTCCAACCGCGTGCTGACCGACTTCATCGAGACCGGCGTATACGACAGAAACAGAGAGTTTTTCCGCACCGCGTCGCCCTCGATGGATATCCTGATTTCGAGCAATCTCGAACGGCTCCTTTACGTCCTCGGCGGACCGGAGGCGACGGCGGGATTCATGGCGGATCTTTCGGCGACCGGCAGATATGAAGTTCCCGAAGACCTGCTCGCGGAAGTGCGTTCGGTCTTCTCCGGGTACTCGTCGGACGAGGCGGAGACTTTCCAAACCATAAGAGATCTGTTCGACCGTAACGGATACCTCTGCGACCCGCACTCTGCGGTCGCGTTCGGCTGTGCGAGACGATATATCGAAGAGACGGCGGACGCGACGCCGATGGTCGTCGTGTCGACCGCCAACCCGTACAAGTTCCCCGCCGACGTGCTGAGAGCGCTGGGCGAGGAGCCGCGGGGAGATACTCCCGACGCGCTTTTCGGCGCGCTGTCCTCGCTCACCGGAACGACGCCGCCGAAGCCGCTTCTGCGCACCGCGACGCTCCCCGTCAGGTTCACCGATTCGGTGGAACCCTTCGGCATGGACGCGTTCGTTTTCAGATAATATGTCCGTCTGGTCGATTGCCGATCTTCACTTGTCGCTGTCCGTGCCGAAGCCGATGGACGTTTTCGGCAGCAGGTGGCGGGGGTATACGGAAAAGATCGAAAAGAACTGGCGCGCCGTCGTCAAGGACGGCGACACCGTCGTGATACCGGGCGACGTCTCGTGGGCGATGCGCCTTCCCGAGGCGGAGGCGGACTTCCGCTTCATCGACTCCCTGCCGGGCAAGAAGATCGTCGGCAAGGGCAATCACGACCTTTGGTGGACGACCGTATCAAAGATGGAAGCTTTCCTCTCGGACGCGGGGATCCGCTCGATAAGATTCCTTTACAACAACGCGTTCCTCGTCGAGGGCGTCGTGATCGCCGGGACGAGGGGCTGGTTCCCCGAGGAACGGCTGATGACCTCGAAGACGCTCGCCGACGCCGACTATAATAAACTCGTCGAAAGAGAGCGGATACGCCTGCGGGCAAGTCTCGAGGCGGGGATAAAACTCCGCGAGGAGGCGGGGCTTCCCGACGCGCCGATCTTCGTTTATCTGCACTTCCCTCCTCTGTTCGAGGGCTTCAGGGTCGACGGGATGATGGACCTCATGCGCGAGTTCGGCGTGACGAGGTGCTTTTTCGGACACGTTCACGGGAACTACTCGGTCCCCGCGACGGTCGCGGAGGACGGGATATCCGTTTCGATCATATCGGCGGACTATCTGAACTTCATCCCCCACTTCGACGTGAAATGACCGCCGCTTTGGTATTATTCGCCATAGGAAGACCAGTTTCGGCAATTTTGTTATCAATAATATAATATTGACTTTTTTTCAAAAAAAAGCTAAAATAGTTATGTTTGCACAAAAGTACATATCCGGAGGAAACAAAGAATGAGTTTGATCAAGACAGAACAGCTCGGAACCAACCAGTACAAGATCACATTTGACGCCGACAGGGCGACGTTCGACGAGGCGGTGACGAAAGTCTTCAGAAAAGCGTCCCGCAATATCACCGTCCCCGGTTTCCGCAGAGGCAAAGCGCCCCGCGCCATCATCGAAAAGATGTACGGCCGCGAGATCTTCCACGAGGACGCCGTGAACGAGATTCTTCCCGCCGCATACGAGAAAGCGATCGAGGGTTTTGAAAAGACGATCGTCAGCCGTCCCGCGTTCGACGTTGAGACCATAGATGAAAACGGCGTCGTCCTCACCGCGACTTTCTACACGAAGCCCGACGTCGGGATCAAGGATTACGTCGGTATCCCCGTCACCCGTGAGGTCGAGGAAGTCAACGGATCCGAAGTCGACGCGGAGATCGAGAGAGTCAGGAACCGCAACGCGAGAATGATCGAGATCACCGACCGCCCGGCTCAGGACGGCGATATCGCTAATATCGACTATGAGGGCTCCGTCGACGGCGTGCCGTTTGACGGCGGCGCGGCGAAGGACCACGATCTGGCGCTCGGATCCGGCACGTTCATCCCCGGATTTGAAGATCAGGTCGCCGGTCACAACGTCGGCGACGAGTTCGACGTCAACGTCACGTTCCCGGAGGAATATCACGCGAAGGAACTCGCGGGGAAAGCGGCGGTCTTCAAATGCCGCCTGAACTCGATCAAGTTCAAAGAGCTTCCCGAGCTTGACGACGATTTCGCGCGCGACGTGTCCGAATTCGATACGATCGCTGAATATAAAGCGGACGTCGAGGCGAAACTCAAAAAGAGAAACGAAGAAAACGCCGACAGAAAGGTAGAAGAGGAACTCCTCGGCGCTCTGATCGAAAAACTCGAGGGCGAGATCCCCGAGGCGATGTTCGAGACGGAAACGGAGAACTTCGTCCGCGACTACGACACCCGCCTGAGAATGCAGGGTCTCGACCTGAACACGTACTTCAAGTACACGGGACTCGATCTCGACACACTCAAAAAGCAGATGAGACCGGACGCGGAGCGTCAGGTCAAGTCGCGCCTCGCGCTTGAGAAGATCGCCGATCTCGAGGGCTTCGGAGCCACCGAAGAGGAGATCGAAGCGGAATACGCCCGCCTCGCGGAAGCGTACGGAATGGAAGTTGAAAAGGTCAAAGAGGCGGTCGCCTCCGACGGTATCGCCGAGGATCTCAAGGTGAAGAAGGCGTCCGACTTCGTAAAAGAAAAGGCGCAGATCACGGGCAAG
>JAFWTH010000173.1 GCA_017518975.1 Clostridia bacterium | reverse complement strand
GAGCCTGATGAGGTGATAAAGATGTAGGTTGCCGGGTTCCTCACCTCATCCGTCACGGCTTCGCCGTGCCACCTTCCCCTCAAGGGGAAGGCTATTTAACGTGTTCTTCATTTCGCGTACCGTAGGGAGCGATCCCTGATCGCTCCGAACCTTGAATCCCGCGCCCGCAGGCGAGACAAGCTGTCAGCATTGCGAAGCAATGCGAACTGATTGAGGTGATAAAGATGCAGATTGCCGGTTTCCTCACCTCATCCGTCGCCTTACGGCGACACCTTCCCCTCAAGGGGAAGGCTTTTCAGCGCGTTCTTCATTCCGCGCCTTGAAACTATCCGTTCACCGCGGTCCCCTCCGCCGCGCGCAGGCGCGCCGCCGCCGTGACCGGATGCTCGCCTCCCGTGATCGGAGAGGATGAAGCCCGCGGCGTCTCATCCGGGACGCCGCCCACCGTCCCCGCGCCCAGTGCGATCTTCTCCATGATCGCCTCCTTGCCGTCGATGTCCATCATCTCGAGGCAAAGAAGGGCGGCCTGCGCCCTCTCGGGCGCGAAAAGACCGTATTTGTACAGCTCGAGCGCGAGCTCGTTCTGCGCCATCTTCGAGTACGGTGACGCCTTTTCAGCCGATACCCTGACGTCGAAGAGAGGCGTCCTCATCCCGAGCTCCTCGCCGAATTCCGCGCCGAGATCGCGCGGGACGAGACCGGAGTTCTCGTAGCTGATGAATTTCATCGCGCCTCCGCGCCCCACGATCCGGAATTTCCTCTCCGTGTCGTAGAACTGCCGTATCAACTCGATTATCAGAAGGACGACCTGACGGAACGCGCGGTACGACGCCCTGACGTTGTCGCGCGTCAGCTTCGCGCCCGCCTCCTGCATCGCCGCGATCGCCGACGCCGCGGTCACGCCCGAGACGGTGCCTCCGGTCGAAACGTCGCGGTTGCCGACGGTCTCCTTCAGCTCGTTTATCCTGTCGCGGAGCACCTCGAGATAGATGCCGGACAGGGGATAGTGGTCGACGGGACGGACGGAGTCCTCCCCGAGATTGCCCGAAACGTGGACGACGCTCTTCGTGAAGTCGCAGAACTCCTCCTCGTTTATCGATCCGTCGATGCGCTCGAAGTACCTCGGCTTCGCCCCGGCAAGAAGGTTCTCGAATATCGCCTTCCCGCCGCGATCGATGAAGTCCTGCGCTCCCTTCCCGACGTCAATGAATCCGAATCCGGCGGGCGACCCCTCGACGGTGTACAGCGTGTCGAAAACGAACGGATACTGCCCGTGGTCGTAAAACCCGCGCTCCCTCAGAACGGGGTCGTCCTCGCTCGAAAAGAGGCAGACGCCGCGGCAGAACTTGATCAGATGGACGACCGTCCTCCCTCCGACGCGCCGCTTGTAGTACCAGTCGACGAGCAGCGACCTGCCCGACGCGTCGACCGCGTCGTCGTAGGCGTACCTCGTCACCGTCCCGTCTCCCCCGCCGAGTTTCCCCTCGAGGACCGGGTACGCCGAGACGAGCGCTTCGTTGTCGACGCTCTCGACGTGGAACAGATTCGCCGAATCCTGGATATCGGTGATCCCCGGCTCCCAGAACAGATTCAAGAGATCTGTCTTCCTGATCGCGACGTCGCCGTAACCGCCGGACGCCGACGTGTCCCAGAAGACCCCGTAGACGCCCGTCCCCGTTTTGAGCTTGTACATCTGCTCCTCGGAGTAGATCCGCTCGAAATCGCATCTGTCGAGGATAACGGGGACGATCGAGGAAAGCGTCTCGGCTTCCGCGCGGTCGTCCTCCTCGCGCGGGAGGATCACGGGGGACGGATAATTGTCCATCGCCTCCGCGTGCTTGTTGGCTATCGCGTTGAACAGCCATCCCGACGAGGGGACCGTCCTTTTCCCGTCGACGGTCCGTCTCATCTTGTACCACTGCTCGTTCTCCACGATCCGGCGGTCGAGATTCACCTTCCCCGCCCTGTACTTTTCGAGGAGCGCCGCTCCGCGCTTTATCCTGTCCGCGTCGGCGGCGGGGACTTCCGCTCCCGCTTTCCCGCCGGACGCCGCCTTTTTGAATATTTCAGTTATTTTCACTCAAAACCTCCATTTTGTCCCTCGCGCGCGGCGAAGACCGCTCCCCCGGCGCGAGATCCTCTTTCTTTATGTCGAGATACAGCGCCTGCGGCGAGGACCGGAACGGATCCGCGGCGCGGGGCACGCGGGCGGGAAGCGGACGCGACATACAGAAATATCTCGTCTCGTCCGCGACGTGATCCTCCCCCGTCGTGTCGAGATCCTCGACCCGACACTCGTCGTAGACGAGCGACGGCACCGTGCGGATGAACGCGCGGCAGTTCTTGAAGATATACATTTTCGGGTAACCATCCTCGTTGAAAGCGAGGCGGTATCTCATCTGGAGCCACCCGGGGATCCGGGAGTTGTCGCCCTTTGCGAATATGACGCCGTGGCGTGCCGCCGCCTCCTCCACGCTCTGACCCGTGCCCGCCGACCAGATAGCCGGGTCCGCGACGCCGGATATCTCCCGGTCCTTCAGCCACCGGTGTTCCCTCTCGATCCGCGCGATCTCGGAAAAAACACGGTCGGGGTCCCACTTTACTCCCTCATTGGGCGTCGAGGTGCATCCGTAAAGCTCCAGGATGCGGTACGCGGTGCCGTCGTCCTCCACCGCCCACCATCCGCACGAAAACGGGCGGGAGTAACCCCAGTCGAACGAGCGGTATATCCGCCAGTGCGCGGGTATCTCGAACGGCTCGATCACGTGGGTCCGGATCCTGTCCCGATAGTGCGCGGGATCGTCGCGGAACTCCTCGAAAAAGACGCCGTCGAAGATGTCCCAGTCGCCGTCGAGCCACGCCGCGCGGTGCTTCGCGTCGAGCGTTTCGAGCTGAGCTATATAGTCCGGCTGGTACTTCATCAGGATCTTGTTGTCCCAGACGCGCGACTGAATGAACGAATACTCCTCCGGTCTCTCCGCGCCCTCGAAGCGGCGGTCGACGAACAGCCGCTTGACCCATCCGTGACCCACTCCTCCGGGATTGCAGGAGAGATACACTCTTTTCGGGAAACCGTTCGCACCGCGGACGCACGCCTTCAGGACGAGAAACTGTCCCTCCGTGAACTGCGTCGCCTCGTCGGTGTACATGACGTCGCACTCCAGCCCCTGGAAGCCGGGGAGGTCGGCGTCCCCCGCGCAGAAGCGGAAGACGATCTGCGAGGAGTTCTTCAGCGTCAGCTCCTTGTGGCTGTCGTTGTACGAATAAAGCCCCTCCGGGAGCGTCTTCCTCATCGGTCCGATGTGGTTCATCCGCAGCTCGGGGTACGTGCGCCTGATAACGAGCTGCCGTATCCCCGGGTAGCGGAGCGCCATGAGGATCGCCTTCGTCCTGATCGCCCAGGACTTCCCGCCTCCGCGCGCGCCGCCGAAGGCGACGTATTTGTGTTCGTCGGTGAGGAATTTCTTCTGCGTCTCGGACGGTTCGGGGAGGAAAAGCGTCATTTTCCCCACGCTTCGTCCACCCCCTCGAGAACGACCGCAAGCTCCTCACCGCCGTCGCCCTTCGATATCTCGCGGCGGAGTTTTTCGAGGCGCGCCGTTCTCTCCTGTTCGTCCGCGTCGCTCTCGACGTCGAGGATATCGACGAGATCCTTCAGCGCGCCCGTGATATCGCGGAGCTTGTAGCCGGACTCCGCGATCCCCGCCGAGACGACGGCGCCGATCTGTCCGGCGACCTCGAGCGCGACGGAATATATGTACTCGCGCCGGTCCTCCGATCCCTTCATCCCGCGGCTGCCCGCCGCCTTTTCCGTTTTGGTTTTGTTCATTTATCCCTCCGCAGGGAGCGATCTCTGATCGCTCCGGACCTTGAATCCCGCGCCCGCAGGCGCGGGTTCGGTTATTATGTACGGACGGCAGAGTGCCGTCCCTACAGACATACGGTTAAGAATATTAACCCTGTAGGGACGCCTCTCAGGCGTCCGAACCTTAAAACAGCATTCAGATTCTTCGACTTCATTCGCTCCGCCTGTAAAGTTTTCGTCTCTGCGAAGCAGAGTGAAATGGGTCGGGTCCCATTTCAAGAAAACTTTATCCTGCTTGCGGAGCAAGCAGACAGAATGACACAGTAATGAAGAAAACATGTCATAGAGGCTTCCCCTTGAGGGGAAGCTGTCAGCGGAGCTGACTGATGAGGTGATAAAGATGTAGATTGCCGGGTTCCTCACCTCATCCGTCACGGCTTCGCCGTGCCACCTTCCCCTCAAGGGGAAGGCTTTTTAACGCGTTCTTCATTTCGCGTACCGTAGGGAGCGATCCCTGATCGCTCCGGACCATAAAACAGCATTCAGATTCTTCGACTCCGGTCTTCGACCTCCGCTCAGAATGACACGGAAATGAAGAGAACTTTATCCGCTATCGATCCTCCGGGATCAGCGGCGCTGCGCCGCGAGCTCGTATTCCGTCGCCTCGTCCTCGTACCTCTCGGACGTCGCTATGACCTCCGCGACGCTCGCGGGGACGTCGACAGGGACGCCTCTCTGAATGAGGAACGTTCTCTCGTTGACGGACACGAACACGGGACCCGCGTTTTCCGTCGATTTCGGCAACTTGATCGTTACCATCTTTTCGCCTTTCGGCTCCTCGACGACTTTCTCGACGACTTCCTCGGCGACTTCTTTTTTTGCTGCTGCCATAATATTTCCTTTCTACCCGTAAAGTGGGCGCTCCTTTATCATGCCTTCCCCTTGAGTCAAGCCTTCCCCTTGAGTCAAGCCTTCCCCTTGAGGGGAAGGGGGACCGCGTCAGCGGTGGATGAGGTGACAATTCCTAATTCCGAATTCCTAATTCCGAATTCGAAAACCCGGTCTCCCGGGCGCGCCGAAGCGCGCCGGGAACCGGTTTTCCATCAGTTCTCCGCCGCGCTCGCGCTGAATCTCGGCGAGCAGGATTCGACCCTGACGAGATACTGCGGGATGAGCAGCTCCGCGGTCTTCATCGCCTTCCAGCCGACGGACGATCTCTGATCGAGCGGGTCGGCGGTTCCGGCGGAGCCCTTCTGCTTGACGATCGTCTCGAGACCGCCGCCCTCGACCTCGGTCACGCCGTACGCGCCCTGACCCATGATAAGGGTGCAGAACACGGCGCCGCCGGTCGCGTTGCCCTCGGGATAGATCACGGTATTGTCCGCGATCGCAGGGAGATTGGTATCGCTCTCGACGGTAATGACCGAGGCGGTGTTGTCCGCGACCTTGTAGGTCTTTCCGTCAACGACGATATATCTGCCCTTGAGCGCGTGCTCGGCAACGGAGCCGCCGTCAAACGTGATCGTCTTCTGGGTGTTGCCTGTGATCGCGCCGTTCACGGCGAGCGTGCGGCTGTTGCTTGCGAGATCCGCACCGCGGACGACCTTCGCCTCGGTCGTGCCGACGAAGCGGACGCCGCCGATCTTGCCGAGCTCGCCGGAGTACAGCTCGTCGGGCTGCGCGTACTTGTGCGCGTCGATCCACTCGGGATCGCGCATCAGATCGTACGCGACGTACGGATGGATGACGGCGACGTAGTCGCCGTTTATCAGAGGGGCGTTCTGCGCGCGCAGCTTCGCGACGACCTGTCCGATGACGTCGACGGTCAGCTTCGCGGTAGAATCGAGTCCCGCGCGGGACGTGACGGGAGTCTCCGCCGCTCCGGAGAGCTTCGGACAGTACGTCACGTTCGTTCCGGCGATCAGAGCGTTTCTTGTGATCGTGTCGAGCGTAAGACCCGCCTGACGTCCGAGAAGCTTCGTCGCCTCGAGGATCGTGTTGTCGAGCGCGGTCAGTTCGAGTACGTCGGACTGCGTGACGTAGTCGCCGTACTGGGAGACGGTCGCCGTGACGGAGGAGACGGAAAGTCTCTGACCGTCGGGCGTCACGCCCTCGGTGAGAGGTACGAGCGCCTTCGGGAGCGAATCGAATTTACGGAATTCGATCGTCTTGCCTCCGTTTTTCGGGATCGGTCTTTTCTGTCCGAACTGGTCGTGCACGAGCATGGGGCCCGCCTCGTCGATGAGCGCCATGTCGTAGAACGTCTTCATCTCGGCCGACAGGTCGTTCGGGGTCGTGTCGGTCGTTGCGTTTACGTGATTTGCCATTTCTTTTCTCCTTTCGGTAATTGAAGTCTGCCGGGACTTTTTCGTCTCCCCCGCGGGGAGGGCGGGTCGCTCAGAACCTTATGACCTCTCCTCTGCCCACGCGGCGGATTATCTCCTGCCTCTGGGCGCGGGAGAGTGAGCGCACGTCGGAGAGCGGGAGCGCGGCGCTCCTTGACACCGCGCCGTTCTCCGTCGCCCGCGCGTCGTTGTCGGCGAGCCGTCCCGCCATCTTTCTGCCCGCCTCCCTGACCGCGAATTTCATCACGGCGGGAAGGATCTCGTCGGCGTGAGCGGCCACGTATGCCCTCTCGACGTCGACCCCTCCGAGCAGAAGCGAGGCGAACTCGGGGTTTGAGATCTCCCCCTCGAGATCGAGGGACGGAAAACGCTCCTTCGCTTTTTCCGCCTGGTCGATCCACCCGGCATACACGGTTTCCGCTCCCGCGTCCGCGTCGGAGGACCCCGCGGCCTCCTTGCCGCCCGGGTCGCCTCCCATCGCGTGCAGAAGTCCCTCCGTGTCGTCCGCGCCGACGCCGTATCTGACGGCGAGCGCTTCGATCGCCGGGGCGAGCTTTTCGTATTTCTTTTCGGTTTCCTTCGACGCTTTGAGCCTGTCCTTCACTATCGCGCTGACGCGCGATCTGTAGGCGTCCCGGTATCTGCCCGTAATAAGCTCTTCGAATTCCTCCGCCGTCGCGGGGTTCCCCTCCGCGGCTCCGGATCCCGAGGGGGATCCGGCGGGAGCGGCGCTCTCCCCGGTTTTCGCCGTATCGCCGGTCGCGTCCGGCACGCCCTCAGCCGTCGGCTGAAGACCGCTTTTTTCTTCTTCCATGTTTATTCCTCTCTGCCGCATTGCGGCGAAATGTATATATCAAGCCCCGCCCGCCATCCGGCCGTGACGCGGGGGGACGTGATAACGTCAGATATTCAACGCCGCCGAAGGCGGCTCATAACTTGCCGAAGGCAATCATAACTCACAGTTCGCCGAAGGCGATCATAACTCGGTCGCCTCCGCCGCGCGCAGGCGCGTTTTAATCAAATCGCGGCGATGCCGCGGCAGTATTGTACGGACGGCAGAGTGCCGTCCCTACGGACATACGGTTAAGAATATTAACCCTGTAGGGACGCCTCGATCGAGCACGGTTTCTTTCGGAAATAATTTGCGGTTCAATGCAAATTATTTCGTCTCGTGAATCGGTGACCGAATAATACGTCTTTGCAAATATTCACGAGGGCGCTCCGAACCTTAAAACAGCTTTCAGATTCTTCGACTCCGGTCTTCGACCTCCGCTCAGAATGACACGGGAATGAAGAAAGCGCAACCGTAAAATCCGTGTTCAAACCAAGCCTTGACGTATGAGGGACACGGCAAACCGCGCGGAACGGATCTTTTCATGAGAAGACGGTCTCGATGACGCGGGGGCAGCAGGCGGGCGAATACCGCCAGCGGTCTATACGTTTCGTGTTGTCCGAATCGAGATAATACCGCACGGGAATGCGCACGTCCCCGCCGCCGACGTCCACGAGAACGAGCTTGACCTTCATCTTTTCCGGGATGATACTCTTTATGAATACCGCGCAGGGGTCGCCGGGGGCGACGCCCTCCTTATACTCCGCCAGCCCCGCGAGATTCGGGAAAAGCTCGACGAATATCCCGTAGTCCTCGACGCTCCGGACGATCCCGCGGACGGTCGCGGACGGTTTTATCTCCCGCGCGTTTTCCTCCCACGTCCCGAGCAGCTCGCGGTGGGTGAGGAAGATCCGCCCCGTCTCGGGGTCGCGCGATCTGACGACTGCGGAGACCGCGTCCCCGACGGAAAAACGGTCCGCGGGAGACGATATGCGCGATACGGAGATCGTGTCGACGGTGAGGAGCGAGACGACGCCGCATCCGATATCGACGAACGCGCCGAACGGCTCAATGTGCGTGACGGCGGCAGGGATCACATCGCCGGGCAAAAGGCGAGAGAGATAATTCCTCTCGCATTCCTCCTGAGCCGCACGGCGGGAGAGGACGGCGCAAGGCCCCCTCTCGCCCGGAAGGGCGATCACCTTGAAGCAAACGGCGCGCGACACGCGCGTTATCACGGCGATGTCGCGGACGGGCGCGCCGCCCTCTCCCCTGCCCGCCTCCTCCCGCGGGATCACGCCGAACGAGCCGCCGAGACTGACGGTGAGCGACATATCGCGCGGGGAGCATTCGAGCGCCTGCCCCTCGAGGATCGCGCCCGTTGCCCTCGCCTTCGCGAGACCGTTTTCGGCGTTTGTATAAAACTTGTTTTCCTCTGTGTTTATCCTCGCCCCTTCGGGGAGATATCGATTGTCCGTCACGGTTTTTACCCGACCTTTCTTTTTGTGTTATACAAAAATATGAAGACGGGAGAGATTTTATGTGCGGGCGGAAATTCTGTAATATCGATCGTTCCGGAACAGGGAGGCAAAGCGAAAAACCTTCCCCGTGAGGAGAAGGTTTTCGTCTTTTTTCCGTCTTTTATTTCTTCCTTGAATCCACCCGGTCGAGCGCGGCGGCGTAGCCGACGATCAGCGCGGCGCTGACGATCAGGCCGCCGATGATATCGGTGAACCAGTGGACTCCGGCGAGGACCCTGCCTATCACCGTTATCGCCGCGGTCGAAACGAACGCCGCGGCAAGGATCCGGGCGAGTTTCTTGTTCGCGAGATACCTCAAAACGAAGATCGCGGCTCCGACGAGGATCACGCACGCGAGGACCGTGTGCGACGAGGGGAACGACGCCTCCGGCGCGGTGTCGCCGGGCATGATCACGGGTCGGTAGTTGACCTTGACGACCTCGAAGAAGAGATAGACGATCGCGGTCAGCACGTAAAGGATCCCGGTGACGATGATCTCTCGGTCGACCGCCTTTAAGCTCTTGCGTCTGATAAGCTGCTCGATCCCCTCCTCGGCAAAGACGAGCCCGATCACGATCGACAGATACCCGAGTATCTGCGTCAGCTTGTAAAAGAATCCGTTGTATCCGAACGCGCCGCTGACCGCTCCGTTCAGCCACGAGAAGCCGACTTCCGTTCCGTTCGGTCCTATCGCCGCGACGTCGACCGTCTTCACGAGTATAATAAACAGTACGAATAATACGGCGAGGGCCGCCGCTATGATCATTTTTTTCTTCATCGTCATATCCTCCGTTTCATATCGACCGTATTCTACCACAATCGCCGCGTCCGGTCAAGAGTTCCCCGGAAACGCTTCACAAAACGTCTTTTTTGTTGTATAATATCTGATAGTTTTTATTTGGAGTTCACGTATGGACAAAGCCGAAAGGCGCGTATTATTCAGGCGCGTTTTCACGCTCGCGATCCCGATACTGCTTCAGAACGGGATCACGAACTTCGTAAATATGCTCGACAACCTCATGGTCGGGCGGATCGGGACGGCGGAGATGACCGGCGTCTCGGTCTCCGGGCAGCTCGTTTTCGTCTTCTCGCTGTGCATATTCGGCGCCGTGTCGGGCGCGGGGATCTTCTCGGCGCAGTTCCACGGGAAAGGCGACGAGGAGGGCGTCCGCCGGACGTTCCGCTTCAAGATCCTCATCAGTCTTCTGATCTCGGCGGGAGCGACCGTCCTCTTCATCTTCTGCGGCGACTTTTTCGCAGGGCTCTTCCTGCGCGGCGAGGGCGATCCCGCCGTCGCGGAGGCGGCCGCCGGATTCGCGAGGGAATATCTCACCGTGATGCTCTTCTCGCTCGTTCCGTTCGCGCTCGTTCAGTGCTGGTCGTCGACGCTGAGAGAGACGGGGCGTTCCGTACTGCCGCTCGCGGCGGGCATCTCCGCCATGGCGGTCAACCTAATACTCAACTACATCCTCATTTTCGGAAAACTCGGCGCGCCCGTCCTCGGCGTC
>JAFWTH010000172.1 GCA_017518975.1 Clostridia bacterium | reverse complement strand
GGCATTTCAACAGAACCGCATTGTAAAACGGTATATCCTTCTGAATACATTACTGAAACGAGCGATAACACTTCAGGTTCAATAAAATGAGCAGAATAACCGCGTTCATTTCTCTCGATCTGAAGAACGATGCCGTTTTTTTCATACGGTCCTTCCTTATTTAATTCGAGCAGAAAACTTTGGCCCGGATCAAAATAGTCCGACTCATGGCTTCCACAAGAAACAAAACACGTTAAAAATGCGATCAGCGTAAATAATAATAAGATCCTCTTCATATCATCCTCCGCAAATATCCAGGCGATTATATGAAGATTCAGCGCATTATATTACAGTATTCAAATCACTTTGAGTTTATCTTTCAAATACTGACCCGTGTATGACTTTTCGCACTTTGCAACCTCTTCCGGTGTACCGCATGCGACGACCGTCCCGCCGCAGTCCCCGCCCTCAGGGCCGAGATCGATGATGTAATCGGCGGTTTTTATCATATCGAGATTATGCTCAATTACGATCACCGAATTACCCGCGTTGACAAGTCTGTCAAGGATCTTAATGAGTTTTTCAACGTCTGCTGAATGAAGTCCCGTTGTGGGCTCGTCAAGGATATACGCGGTTTTACCGGTCGATCTTTTGGAAAGTTCCGTTGACAGTTTAACTCTTTGCGCTTCTCCGCCCGAAAGAGTGGTCGAAGATTGTCCGATCTTAATATATCCAAGTCCGACGTCGCACATCAGCTGCAGCCTGTTGGCAAGTTTCGGAACCTCGCTGAAAAATGAAGCTCCCTCCTCGCAAGTCATTTCAAGTACGTCCGCTATATTTTTCCCTTTGTATTTGACTTCAAGCGTATCCTTATTGTACCTTTTTCCTTTACAGACGTCACATGTGACGTATACGTCGGGAAGAAAATGCATTTCTATTTTTTTGACCCCGTCACCTTCGCACGCCTCGCATCTTCCTCCTCGTACGTTGAATGAAAATCTCCCGCTTTTATAACCCCTGATTTTCGCGCCCGGAGTCTTTGCAAATAACTCTCTTATATCGGAGAAGAGTCCCGTATATGTCGCCGGATTGGATCTCGGAGTTCTGCCTATCGGACTCTGGTCGATGCTGATAACCTTGTCAAGGTTTTCCGTTCCGTCGATCCTGTCGTGTTTTCCGGGATAAGTAACGGCCCGATTGAGCTTTGAAGCAAGAGACTGATAAAGAATTGAATTGATCAGAGAAGATTTCCCCGATCCTGATACTCCGGTCACGCAAACAAATTCTCCGAGGGGGATCTTTACGGTAATATTTTTCAGATTATTCTCCCGTGCGCCGACAACCGTGACGAAAAGACCGTTACCTTCCCGTCTGTGAAGAGGTACTGCAATCTCACGTCTTCCCGAGAGGAAGTCGCCGGTTATCGATTTTTTGCACGCGGCAACTTCTTCGGGAGAACCGGAGACGACGACTTCTCCTCCGTGAATACCCGCACCCGGGCCGATATCAACGATATGATCCGCCGCCCTCATCGTTTCCTCATCGTGTTCAACTACGATTACACTGTTCCCTATATCACGAAGTTTTTTAAGAGTATTAATTAACTTTCCGTTATCGCGTTGATGAAGGCCGATCGACGGCTCGTCGAGAATATACAGCACGCCCGCAAGAGATGAACCGATTTGAGTCGCGAGGCGGATTCTTTGCGCTTCTCCTCCCGAGAGGGTCGAAGCTCTTCTGTTAAGCGTTAGATAGTCGAGCCCCACGCTTTTAAGAAACCCAAGCCGGCTCTTGATCTCCTTAACTATTTCTCGCGCGATCTGAAACTCCATTTCAGAAAAATTTAAGTTCTCGGTAAAATCAAGTGCGTCGGAAACAGACATCCCGCAAAAATCCGCAATATTGAGTCCGCCTACAGTAACAGCGAGAACATCGGGAGAAAGTCTTTTTCCGTGACAGGAAGTGCATTCCGTATCGATCATAAACTGATCGTAATAATCTGCTCCGTATGCGCCAGGTTCTGCACGGTGTTCAATGATCTTGATCACACCTTCAAATGAGGTGATCTGTCTTGTCGCTCTTTCGCCGAAATATCTGACAACGTCAAAAGGTTCGTCGGTACCGTAAAGCAGTGCGTCAAGCGCTTTTTTCGGAAACTGACGTATGGGCATATCGAGAGAACCGCCAAATCTTTCCACGACAGCTTTGACCAAAGGACCGTTCCATGAGTCTTCGGTAAGTGATTTGAATCCGTTAACTGCGATACCGCCTTCTTTGAGCGAAAGAGATCTGTCCGGGATAATTTTTTCAGCGCTTACTGATCTGAAAACGCCGAGACCCGAGCACACTTTGCAAGCACCGAAAGGATTGTTAAAGGAAAACATTCTAGGTTCGAGTTTCCCGAAACTGATTCCGTGTTCCTCACATGCGAAATTTGTAGAAAAATCAAGTCTTACCGCTTCTTCTCCGTCACGAGGAACCGTTTCACACGCGACAACACCGTCGGATTCCTTCAGAGCAAGTTCAACGGAATCTGTAACTCTTCCCCTGAGATCCTCTTTCATTACAAGACGGTCGACGATAAGTTCTACTGTATGTTTGATGTTTTTATCGAGTTCAGGTGTATCGTCAAGATCGTACGTCACTCCGTCGACGCGTACCCTGACGAAACCGTTTTTCTTGGCGTCAGAAAAGATTTTATCGTGACGCCCTTTTTTACCTCTGACGACGGGTGATAGAATGATAAAACGTTCGCCCGTTTTGATTTCCATAATTCTGTCAATTATTTGATCGGATGAAATCTGTCTGATTTCCTTACCGCAGATCGGGCAATGCGGGATCCCCAAGCGAGCGTACAGAAGTCTTAGATAATCGTATATTTCGGTAACAGTCCCGACGGTTGAACGCGGGTTTTTGGACGTCGTCTTCTGATCTATCGAAATAGCGGGAGAGAGACCCTCGATCGAGTCGACATCAGGTTTATCAAGCTGCCCCAGAAACATTCTCGCATAAGAGGAAAGACTCTCGACAAATCTTCTGTGACCCTCAGCATAGAGGGTATCAAAAGCAAGTGAAGACTTTCCGCAACCCGATAAACCGGTAAATACGACGAGTTTATCACGCGGGATCGAAAGACTTATGTTTTTGAGATTATTGACTCTCGCCCCGGTAACTGTAATGAATGCCGGCATTTTAAGGAATCATCCTTTCATTATGATTGAGCTGTTAGTCTTTTTGACAGTCTTTTTTCAAGCTCGTCAACCCGTAGCTTGTCCGCAACATAAGCTTTTCTTAACAATTCGCCGGGAACCATCGGATCGAATTTATTGAAAGCAGGCGCTTCGTTTGGAGAGACAAGCGAGTCTTTGTTGATACCTCTCAAAGAAATCGAAGCAAGTCTGTCGAGAAGTTCGTCTCCGTCCCCGTTTTTCAGTTTGAAAGAAATATAGTAGCAACCGTTGAACTGAATGCCCGTCACCCCGAACTCACCCGATTCTGAAGCGAGAAACCGCCTCGCTGTCCGGAACGATCTTGTACCGAGCCATGGAAACCATACCCACGTAGAACCACCCGTCCGGACTATATCCCGTTCGGTCATTCCCGTTGCGCGCGCTACAGCTCTCGCTGCGCGCAAACGGGAGATAGCACCCTCCTTAAGGTACGGATATTCCGTATCCTCAATCAGGACTTGTCTCATACGTTCAACGATCCTTGTATTTATTTCCCCGTAATCTCCCGGCCATTCGATTTGCATCTTTCCCTCGACCGGTTTTACGTAGATCAGTTTTCTTCTTGCGTCGGTCTCTTCAACTTCCCAAACTCTTCCGGCAAGTGCGAATCGATCGCCTGGCGGAGGCGCCTGCGAAATCGTACCTATCTCATCAGACCCGCACCTGACTGTGAAATCATCGGAATCTTTGAAAACCGCATAAAACTTGTAAGAATTTACTATTTTTTCTCCCCGAAGTCCGATGATAAGCTCCCCGTCATCCGTCAATTCAAGGTAATCGTCATTTATCATCGATATAAGAAGCGTCTTATAATCATCAGAAGTGACGACAGAAAACGGAGGAAGCGTCAAAACTCTTGCAGCAAGTTCGGCAGGGGGCAATCCGCCTCCTGACGCAAGACATGACATAGTCTGGTGGAATAAGAGACTGAAAGGCATAGAAACCGTAAAAGGAGGTTCAATAAACCGTTCTTCGATATATAACTGGACGACGGCGATAGCGCGCAGGAGTTCCCAAGGAATAAGTTCGGGAAGCGGCGCGTTGGGCAGAGGGGTTTCCTCCCTGAAAACCATCATCATTTCAGGAGGATCTCCGCGCCTTCCGGATCTTCCGAGACGTTGAAGAAAAGAAGACACGGAATTAGGGCTTCCCATCTGAATTATTCTTTCGAGTTTTCCGATGTCTATACCTAGTTCCATCGTCGTCGTGGCACACGTAACGGTATGTCTGTCATCGTCTTTCATTTTCATCTCGGCGTCTTCCCTGATCGAAGCGGAAAGATTCCCGTGATGGATCAGAAATATATCGTCGTCACCGCGATAGCGGGCGATCTGTCTGAGAGTTGCAGTAACGTATTCCGTCTCTTCTCTTGAATTTGAAAAAACAAGAGATTTTTTATCCCTGACACAATCGTAAACGTATTCGAAACCCTTATCCAGAGAATACGAATCTGAATTTTCATTATTTATAGAGTTTTGAAGATCATCTTGAGGCAATTCTCCGACCGTCGCGGAAAAAGCAGATTCTCGCAAATCGGAGGTATCTTCGGAATTGATAAAGAAATGCTCCATACCCAAACGCCAAACAAGCTTATTATTCGGCGGAACGGGAGCTGCGGTCGATCTTTCCGAGCCGCTTCCCAACCAACGCGCAGCAGTAGAAAGATCGCCGACGGTAGCGGAAAGACCGATCCTGCGGGGATCGATTCCCGTTTTATTCTTCAACCTTGCGAGTCGACAAAGAATCTGATTGCCTCTGTCAGTCCCCGTCATAGTATGTATCTCATCGATCACAACGTACCTGAGATTTCCGAAAAGTTTTCCGAAATCTCCCGAACGTCTGATAAGCATAGACTCAAGAGATTCCGGGGTAATCTGAAGTATACCTCGAGGATCCTTCAATGCGCTGGCTTTATGTGATGCGGCAACGTCTCCATGCCAATGATAAACGGGTATATCCGCTTCTTCAGTCAACTCCAAAATCCTGTCAAATTGGTCATTAATGAGAGACTTGAGCGGGGCGATGTAAAGTACTCCGAAACCGCTTAAATTATCACGGTCTTCATATAATTCCGAAAGGATCGGAAAAAAAGCCGCCTCGGTCTTCCCTGATGCAGTCGACGAAGTGAGCAGTAAATTATCTTCCGTTTCAAAAATGATTTTAGCAGCTTCGACCTGCATTTCATGAAGGGAAAACCATCCCTTACGGTAGATATAATCCTTTATAAACGGAGAAAAAGAATCAAAAGCGGAAAAATCGGCCCCCATGTAAAGCCCTCCCATAAATTACGCTTACCTAAAACTCCAGAGCATCAAGAGTAATCCTATTTTTCTCATCAACAGGTCCTTCTGTTTTGGAGTATCCGGAAACGATATCTTTGAAACCTTTTCCGGGCTCGGTGCGGAGTATATCAAGAAGTGCGATATAATCTCTTATAACCTCTCGAGGCGTTATCATTTCAGTCGCCCCGGCGCGTTCCGTCATAAGTGATAGAAACTCCTTTTTTTCTTCATCAGAGACGTGAGGTTCGGTTCCGTAATATATCCCGTAAAGAGAAGTCAGCCGCATAATTAGTGCAAGAAGTTCTGAATCGCTGAGTCTTCTCAGGCGGATTATAGGTCCTGAAACAGGGCCTGTTCCTGTTGATACAAAACGAGAATCAGCAAGTCTGCTCCTCAGCGCTTCATAACTGAACAATCCGCGTCGTTCGTCTTCCAGAAATTTCGGAGTACCTCCGAAAACTATCATAAGGCCTTCTGCTTTTCCCTGCATGGTATCGTTGAACATCGACAGTATCTTTTCATAATTCGCTTCACGCGACACCCTGTTCGAAATCTTATATAGATTCACGCCCTCGTCTATAAACACACACAAACCGCTGTAACCGATCTTTCTGACGAGTGCGGCAAGCAGTTTAAGATGATCATACCAATTAAGATCGTCAATAACGGACAAAGACCTTATTCCGATAGCTTCGCGAGCCTCCGTCTTAGTGTGGAACTCTCCTCTGAGCCATTTAAGGCAAGACGACATGAGCTCATCGTCTCCCCTTCCCCATGCTCTGCAGTATTCACTCACGACGACAGCAAAATCGAATCCCCCGACAGCTCCTTCAAAAGATCTAGATTCTGCAGCTATCCGGTCGGAGACAAGTTCAGGGAAACGAGGATCTTCGGGAGAAATACCTGATGAAGTCAGCGCTGAGGATATTTGAGCATACCATCTTCCGATAATCACAGGAATAGCACCGCTGTCCGGAGCCGCCTTACAGGAAAGATTCTTTACGAGTTCCCGGTACGTTGCAAGTCCCGCTCCACCCGAACCGGAAAGACGTCTTTCGGGAGTCAGATCACAATCTGCAGTTACAAATCCGCGATCGACGGCGTATCCGCGGGCAAGTTGAATCAGAAAACTTTTTCCGGATCCGTATCTTCCTATGATAAAACGGGTTACTCCTTCACCTTCCGCCACTCTGTCCAGATCATCGGTCAAGGACATGATCTCACGGTTTCTTCCGATCGCAATATACGGAGCTCCTGTTCGCGGAACAACTCCGGCGCTTAATGAGGAAAAGAGCGTCCCGAGGATCCTTCTCGGTATTTTATCCTGTCTCATCCGGGTCTCCTCCCATTTTTAACAATTCACTTATTTGATCACGATAATCTTCGATCAAGAAATATTTTCCGTGCATATTTTCAAGAACGATATCGCCGAAAACGTCGGTAAAATATTCGTTTATTTCAGAAGCAGCGCTGTCCGGAAATATTCCGGCGTCCCGACAGAGCGATTCAAATGAAGGGCTGTTTTCACCGTTTGCACTTATGATTTTCAATAGAACATCATTATATCTCGGATCGAAAAACGAACTCGTGTCGTCTGTGGACTTATCATGTGCGGCGTTTTCAGACGGCAAATCATCAGAAAATGAAATCGTTCCTATCGGTTCTTCCTCATGTTCTTCTTCTGTCCCATCATCATAAATATCACCGACTAGTCTTTCGGTACTGTCCCATGATATGTTCTCGAGATTTATTGCACCCTCAATGGATAGTTCTCCCTCAGGCGCATCGTAAAGCGCAAGATACGTTTCATCGTCGGAACGTGAAGAGGAGCCGTTGGCAATAATGTTTTTAATTTCACTTTTAAGATCAACGGTCAGACGTGAACGTATACCTGCGTTTTTTCTTACTATATTCTCGCAATACCTCAAAATTTCTGTAACTTCCCGTCTGACATCCTGTGATCTGAATGGAGAACAGACTTTTACAAAAAGTCTCTTTTTTACACTGTAAGAACAAAGCGATCCACTATATGCGTCGCGTTTGACAAGACTTTCATTCCTGCGATCCGGAGAAAACATCATCGATTTTTCGGCAATCAGTTTAGAGACGGTTTCTTTAAAGATCGATTTCAGTTTTAATAATAGCGAAGGATCATCAGTCAGATATCTGCTTCTTTCCGGGACGTAATCCGAACACGCTGCGATAAGACACTCCGTAAATACTGAAATATCGCCCGATGATGCTTTATATGCCTCTTCAAGGAAAAACTCCTTAAGTGACGAACGTGAAGCGACTTGAGGAAGAAACGGCGTAACAACCGAAGGAAGATCCACGGAGTGAATCAGACAGTAATCAGCGACCCATTCTGAAAGATACTTATCAAGTACAGGGTATACTGTCCTGTAAGCAGACCAAAGAGCACATAAAATCTGAATATCTCGATAATTATCCGAATCGTCGCCGAGATTTATCAATTCATAAACATACAAAAGAACATATGACAGATCGGAAAGAGGATAATGGCCGGAACGCAACTCATCTCGAAGATAGAAGTAGTAACTCATCTGGGCAGGTTTCATCTGAGAGTATTGCGGAACATATGAAAAAAAGGGGACATGAGGACAAGGTTTTCCTTTTACCTCGCGATATTTTTCGGCATCATGCCGGAATTTTTCATAGAAGCCGAAGTCGCCTCCCCAGTCAAAAACAGAGACTGATTCAAGAAATTGACCGGAAATTATCCTTTCTTCGATAAGTTTACCTTCTGATTTCCTTGAATGGGTCTTATTATTGGAAAAACCCGTTCCCGTTCGAAAGTAGGATTGTGTAGAGTATTCTTCACGGTTTATTTTTTCAGGAGAAAACCTGAGCGTTTTATTATCAGATTTGAGCGAATCAACGTTTATCTCTATCGTATCGACGTCAGGGTGGAGAGGTCTTTTGTATTTCTTATTATTATCGACGTATGACGCGACGTCGTTCAATACGTAGAAATCCTTATTTTCAACATCTGTCAATTGAAGTCCTCCCAAAAAAACAAACATTAGTTCGTATCAGTTCATTATAACATTATTTTTGATCCTATGTCAATACATTTGCGTTTTTTTGCATCAACAAAAAAGGATCGGTATTCCGATCCTTTGAAATAATATATTAGTTAAAACTCTTTGCATAATACGTCATCAAGACAATATTTACCGCGTCTGAACGGTTCATGGTCGATCCATTTTCCTCTCGTAAAGTCCGGAACGGGTAAGGTCGCACATCCCATTGCGGCAGATTGCCCGGAAAAAGCGGTAACTGATCCTCAGAGAGCAGCATCGTATACGTCGGTTGTTAAGGCAGATTGACGGAATCTAATAACGTCATTCTATTCGTTATCCTATTGTTCTTAAAAAAACAAACGGATAAACCTTTTCCGAATATTTGCCGATAATAAGAGAAAGTTTTTCGAGAGTTTCAGTATCCTCGGCCGAAAACCGACCGATTGAAGTGCTGTCGATATCTAGAAGAGCAACTACATTGCCTTTGACTTTGATCGGTAAAACTATCTCGGACCTTGAATCAGAATCGCATGCTATATGACCTGGAAAAGATGAAACGTCCGGGACAACAACGGGCGACGCCTTTTCGAATGCATAACCGCAAACGCCTTTTCCGCGTCCGATCTCAACACAGGCGGGTTTTCCCTGAAAAGGACCAAGGATAAGTTTATCAGTCATCGGATCGTAAAAATAGAATCCGACCCAGTTCACATCTCCGATCTCATGATAAATAAAAGAAGATGCATTCGAAAAAGCTGTTATCGGATACGTTGCATCCATAAGGGATTCGAGGCGAGAGAATATTGGCATTTATTCTATCAGTCCTTTCAAGGCGCTTTTGTTATTCCGACAACGATAAATCTGAAAACAAGAAAATCAGAACGAACGGTATATTCCTTATTGAGACAGATAATCTCATTCGATCCGTCTACTTGAAGCAGGCCTTCGTCGTTGATCCTGCCTTTAACCTTGAACATACCGAATATATCGTTTCTGTCCGTTCTGTCGTCGTTCGGAAGATTGGGAACAATGTATTGCGCGCCGTCTGAACCCGTGTATCTTTTCTCGGCGGGCTGTACAGTAGGTGCCCTGAAAGGGTATCCGAAATCATCATTTGTAGAATCGAATCTGAAAAGCGTGTCCTCTGTAAGATAATCGGAAACGGTATTCCTGACGTTTCTTGAAATATAACTTATATAGAATTCCTCCGGGACAGATTCGGAAAACGAATCATCTTTAGGACGGTTGATTGCAAAAAACAATCTAAGACCGATACCGACAACGCATAAAATGACGACAAGAATAATAAAAATATCGAGCACTCCGAATCGTTTATTCGCAACGGTATTTTTACTTTCCATCTTTGCACACACTTTCTTCCGTTTCGTCTTCTTTGTTCGTATTTAAAATCTTTGATTTCTCTTTCGGGTCGTTCTCAACGTCTTCGTCAAATAAACCGGTATGAATTCTTGTTTTAGGATTTTTCATAATAAGGAACGTTACGACGAATATAGCAAGTGCGATAACTATGACTGCAATCGATTTGATAAGCTTGTATTTCGGGAATAGGTTATCACACATAAATAGTGCGACAAGTCCGAAAATTCCGCAAATCGAGTAAAGAATTTTAACGGTTTCCTTTTGAGTGAATCCCATATCGACGAGTCTATGATGGAAATGACCGCGGTCGGGAGCAAAAGGACTCTTTCCGGAAAGAATACGGCGAATAAAAGCAAACGCGGTATCCGTGAGAGGAACTGCAAAGATAAACAAGGGGACAAGAACGGAGATTGCTGCATGCATTTTAAAAGTTCCCAGTATTGAGATTACGGAAAGCGTATATCCGAGGAACAAAGAACCCGTGTCACCCATAAAGATCTTTGCAGGATTTCTGTTGAACGGCAAAAAACCGAAACAGGCGCCGATAAGAATAACGGTTAAAACGGCGTAAGAAGTCTCGCCCTGAAGAAGAACGACTCCGAGCATCGACATAGCCGATATTGTTGAGATACCGCATGAAAGACCGTCAAGTCCATCAATAAGATTGATGGCGTTAGAAAGTCCTACAATCCAGAAAACGGTGAGAGGAATGGAGAAAACGCCGAGTGAGACGTAATTGCCTCCTATCATGATCTGGTCGATTTTGATACCTCCAAGCGCGGTAGCGATCCCGATTGCAATCTGACAAATAAATTTCAGTAATGCCGGAAGTCTGAAAACGTCGTCGAATACTCCGAGCGTCACCATAAGAAGGCCGCCTGCCAAAAGAACGATCAATTCCTGATTGAAACTGCAAAAGAAGAGACAAGTCAGACAAAAACTGAGGTAGATGGCAAGACCTCCGATTCGCGGAATCGGTTTGGAATGCATCCTTCTGTCGTCTTTCGGAACGTCGATCGCACCGATCTTAAATGCGAAAACACGAATTGCAGGGGTCGTCGCATAAGAAAGAAGACCCGAACAGACAAGAGCAACAAGCCCGTAAATCAAAGTAGTTAATTTGATCATAAAACTCTCCCCCGTTTCAATCAAGAACGGTCATTTTAATACACGTCCCGGTACACTGCATATCTCCGATTTGGATGGTGCAGGGCTCGCATACGTTCAGATACATATCGGCAAAAAGGTATCCTCGATCCGTCTTTTCAGCCTTTCCGACGAACGTAATTATATAATCGTCCAACCTTTCAACCTCCGGATAAACCTCACTCCCTGTTTTTTCATCAAAAGCGGTTGTTACAGTTCGTCTTCTCTCAGGAGTCTCGGTAATAGTTCCGATAGGCTTCTGATTGTTGACATTTTTTATTATATCGCCCAGATTGAATTTGTCACGAAAAATTTCATTAATTCCCGAAACTTCAACGACACATTCAACTTCCGCAATCTCCTTATTCTCATTTGATTTATTGTTGAATATAAAGACATACGCGAGAAGCGCGATCAACCCGAGTATTATCAAAATGATAAAAACGTCGATTATGTTGAATCTGTACTTTTTTCTTTCCACGTCAATCTCCTTTCGACGAAATTGGATTAAATCTTATATTCAAGATATCAACTTGAGATATCTATTTCGGAAAATTCGGGAGAGCTGTTTGTTCCCTCGACGTTTTCTTCCTGAATGTAATCCCTGCAGTTCTTAGTAAAAGCAGAGGAAATGCCAAGAATTATCCAAAACAATAAGAAAACACGGTAATTAACCCAAGAATAATCAAACATTCCGTGAATCAGAGCGGCAAATACTCCGCAAAGCGGACCGGCTGACGACATTCTTAAAATAATAGAAGGATCCGTACCCCTTTTCCGTAACTTAAGCCCTTTTACAGAAGAATCAGAATCGGCGGAAAGAAGACCTGAAGGATCAACGTTGTCGGAACTCGAGATATTCGAGAAGAGAGTAAAACCGGATTGATAAGAGAAGAAGATAATGCAAAGAAATACAAGAAGAGCAAAGATACCGGTCTCAATCGATATCTGTAAAAACAAATTATAAGAATGAGGTGCATACGCATCGCTGTACAGCGTGTAATCGGGATACACTGTTTCCCAAATACCGTTTCCTATCCCGATTCCGGAGAAAAGATTATCCCGGATCATACGGAGCGCACCACGCCAGATATTGATTCTAAATGATGAAGACTTCAGGCCTACAGTGCTCATAAATCCGTTAAGTACACCAGACGGGACAAAGAACGATGCGACGGGAAATACGACAATTCCTCCGAATATAAGCCAAGTCGCCCTCTTATGCCAGATAAACAGCAGTACGATACAAGCGAAGAACAGGCTTATCCAAGCGCTTTGACACCACGTCAGAACGAGGCAGAAACACATAACAATAGCGAAGAAAGCAACGTGAGTTCTTCTGAAAAGTTCGCCTGAGATCAAAGCGGAAAGAGCAATCGGAATTATCATTATAAGGCATTCTCCGAGCAAACCCGGACTTTCAAATGTGGATAACGCTCGAACTGAAGCATCGGTGAGCGTATACTGATCAACCCACGGAAAAGCGAGTATCGGACCGACATAATACTTTATAATGCCGTAAATTGAAACTACCGTTGCGGAAACGATCAGACTGATCGCGTACTTTTTGAGCCATCCTCTCGACTGCTTGACAGACGAGATAAGGAAAAAACCGAGGATCAGGCACACTCGCATCAATGCGGGAGTCAACGATGAAGGTGAAAAACTGACGATTCCCCCGAAAAAGGTGATTCCGGTAAAAATGAGAACAAACAAATCAACGGTCTCAAACCTTCCCTGTCTTTTTCCTCTTATAAGTTTGAGAAAGTATGAAACAAAAACTAGCAAAAGACAAACCGTTACCGGAAAGAGAGAAAGAATCGGGGTTACAAATACAAGGCACATGACCCCAAACTCGGGACGAAATATAACAAAAACAGAATAAACCGCAACGGCGATTACACCGATCGGAAGGAAAGGGCCAGTGATTACCGATAAAGCACCTATAACGAAACCCAAAAGTAATCCAACAAGTGATTTGCCTTTTTCGGCCTGAACGGAATACTTTTCAGGATCAAATCCGATAACAGGCAGAATCTTCATAAGGATCTTTGATCCTTTAACAGCTTCAAATAAAGTTTTTCTGCTTGAAATGAGAGGGAGAGAGACGATCAGAACCGATCCGCAGAACATCAGAGCATTATATGAAGCGTGAGGAACAAGACCTCTCGGAGATAAAAGGTCAGTTATTAGGATATACACTCCGGACGAAACGGAAAATGCAAATAAGAATGCGCCGTATACTTTCAGTCTGCACTCCATAAAAAACAGAAGCAGCTTATTAAACAAGGAAACGAACAGCGAATGCTCGATTTTTTCCGCAATTTTACTTCTGAAATTTCGAGTCCTTCTCACAGTGCGAATTGTTTTATTTTCGGGATAAGAGCATAGAATCCGCGCTGAAAATGACGTTTTGACTTTATCGTGTAAAGCCGAACATAGTTTATCCAAAAACGACAGTATACGGCTGTCGGAAATAAGGCGTGATAAACGACTGCCGTCTTTGTTTTTCACTCGTTCGTCCTCTCTCTTCATTTTCTCATTATCTAAATCATTATACATCTATACAAAACATATTTCAACAACTAAATGTCAAATCATACTATCTTTTCGATATTCTTTGACGGTTCTGCAAAAAACAGAAGTCTGAAATATCGGTTTTCCATTTAAGTGATTGACCTTTTTTTCCAAAAATGATATAATGTTTATGTTTTGTAAAAAATGAATTATCTGAACAGAAAATTTCAAAGCCGTAACATTTTGCGGCGGAACGGAGACTCCAATGAGTTTTGAAGAACTCTCCCCGAAGCCGGATTTCTGTAAGATCCAGCCGGAGATACTTGACTTCTGGAAAAAAGACGGGACATTCACCAAATCGGTAACAAAAAATAAAAAAGGCGAGATCGTTTTTTACGACGGTCCTCCTTTCCCTACCGGTAAGCCTCATCACGGAACTG
>JAFWTH010000171.1 GCA_017518975.1 Clostridia bacterium | reverse complement strand
CCCTGCGGGGTTCGGTTGCAGACAGAATAAAGAAAAGTGTACTTCATTGTTACCGTCTGTCTGCCGAAGATTGACGCCCTGCGTCAATCTTTCCGCGGTCTCCGTTTATTGCAAAAGCGGATCTGACAGCCCACCGGGCTGCCATTCACTTCCGCGTCCCGCGCTTCGCTACCCTCAAGGGGAAGGCTTAAACGTGCGCCCGCTGATGAGGCTTCCCCTTGAGGGGAAGCTGTCACCGCAAGGTGACTGATGAGGTGACACGAGAACCGGTTTACTAATGGGGTTCATTGTAATCGATGAGTCGTTCCATCCGGGGACATTTTTACTCCAGCTCGACGGCGCCGGTGTAGAGACGGTAGTACTGTCCCTTTTGAGCTATCAGCGATTCGTGGTCGCCGCGCTCGATTATAACGCCATGGTCGAGGACCATTATGACGTCGGAATTCTTGACCGTCGACAGGCGGTGCGCGATCACGAAGACCGTGCGCCCCTTCATCAGGGCGTCCATCCCGCGCTGTACGATCATCTCGGTGCGCGTGTCGATCGACGAGGTCGCCTCATCGAGGATCATCACGGGCGGGTCGGCGACCGCCGCTCTCGCGATCGAGAGAAGCTGCCTCTGCCCCTGCGACAGATCGGAGCCGTCGCCGGAGATCACCGTCGAATACCCCTCGGGGAGCATCCTTATGAAGCCGTCCGCGCCCGCCAGCTTCGCCGCGGCGACGCATTCGTCGTCCGTCGCGTCGAGCCGTCCGTATCTGATGTTGTCCATTACCGTCCCGGTGAACAGGTTGACGTCCTGGAGCACCATTCCGAGCGACCTGCGCAGGTCGGACTTCCTTATCTTGTTGATATTTATGCCGTCGTAGCGGATCTTGCCGTCGGCGATGTCGTAGAAGCGGTTGATGAGGTTCGTGATCGTCGTTTTGCCCGCTCCCGTCGCGCCGACGAACGCCACCTTCTGACCGGGCTTCGCGTACATCGAGATGTTGTGCAGGACGATCTTCTCCTCGTTGTAGCCGAAATCGACGTCGAAGAACTCGACCTTGCCGCACAGCGGGGTATACGTGATCTCGCCCGTCCCGTGCGGATGGCGCCACGCCCATTTCCCGGTCTTCGTATCGCTCTCGGTGATCACGCCGTCCTCGTCGATATTTACGTTGGCGAGCGTGACGTAACCGTCGTCCTCCTCCGATTCCGCGTCCATGACCTCGAAAATGCGTCCCGCGCCCGCGAGCGCCATGATGAACGAGTTGATCTGTCCGGAGATCTGGTTGAGCGGCATCGTGAAGCTTCGGGACAACTGCAAAAATGATGCGACCGCGCCGAGCGTGAGGGCCGCGCCGCCGGTCGAGACGGCGATCGCGCCGCCGACGATGGCGAGGATGACGTACTGCAGATGGCCGAGGTTACCCATGATCGGCATGAGGATGTTCGCGAACTTGTTCGCGTTCGTCGCCTCGCGGCAGAGCGCGTCGTTCTTCTTTCTGAACTCCTCGGTCGCCTTTTCCTCGTGGCAGAAGACCTTGACGACCTTCTGACCGGAGACGGTCTCCTCAACGTAGCCGTTCAGCTCGCCGAGCGCCTTCTGCTGACCGACGAAGTGACGGCCTGAGCGCCCCGCGATCCTGCGGGAGAGGAACATGACGAGAGTCACGATGAAAAGGGAAACGAACGTCAAGGGCACGCTCGTTATGAGCATCGCGCAGAACGCCGAGGTTATCCTGATCGCGGAGGAGCAGACCTCCGGCAGCGTCGACATTATCATCTGCTCGAGCGTGTCGGTGTCAGACGTGTAGCGGCTCATCAGGTCGCCGTACTGATGCGTGTCGAAATATCTGATCGGGAGCGTCTGCATATGGGAGAACAGATCGTCCCTGATCTTTTTAAGCGTCCCCTGCGACGCCGTGACCATCATCCTGTTCTGTAAAAACGTGGCGAATACGCCGAAGACGTAGATCGACGCCATGAAGAGGATCGTCCCGGTCAACCCGGCGAAGTCCGGCGCCATGCCGTCCTTCAGGACGGGGGTGATATACCCGTCGATGATCGTCCTCAGGAACATCGTCCCGACGACGCCCGCTATCGCGTTGACGAGGATGCAGACGGCGACCGCGACAAGACGGGCGCGGTACGCCTTGAGATATCCGAGGACGCGCTTCAGGGAGCCCCAGTCGAGCTTCATTTTTCCTTTTTCGTCGTAAGGGGCGCGTCTTCTGCTTCCGTTATTCACCGAGCGTACCCCCCTTCTTCTGCGTCTCCCATACCTCGCGGTATATCGGACTTTTGTCGAGGAGTTCCTCGTGTGTGCCGATATTCTCGATCTTTCCGTCGTCCATGACGACGATCATATCGGCGTCCTCCACGGAGGCGATGCGCTGGGCGATTATTATCTTCGTGACGTCGGGGATGTCGAGCGCGAACGAGGCGCGGATCTTCGCGTCCGTCGCGGTGTCGACCGCCGACGTCGAGTCGTCGAGGATCAGTACCTTCGGGCGTTTGAGCAGCGCGCGGGCGATGCATATCCTCTGCTTCTGTCCGCCGGAGACGTTCGTTCCGCCCTGTTCGATCATCCTGTCGTATCCGTCGGGGTGAGCGACGATGAAGTCGTGCGCCTGCGCGAGGCGGCACGCCCTCTCGATCTCCTCGTCGGTGGCGTTCTCGTCGCCCCAGCGCAGGTTGTCGCGGACCGTCCCCTTGAACAGGACGTTTTTCTGCAGGACCATCGCGACGGAGTCGCGCAGGACGTGCAGATCGTAATTTTTAACGTCGATCCCGCCGACGCGGACGGAGCCCTCGACGACGTCGTAAAGGCGGGGGATGAGCTGAACGAGCGTGCTCTTCGACGAGCCGGTGCCGCCGATTATGCCGACGGTCGCGCCGCTCCTTATGTGCAGATCCACGTTGTCAAGACACGGCTTTTCGGATCTGTCGGAATAAGCGAAAGTGACGGAATCGAAGTCGACCGACCCGTCCGGCACCTCGGTGACGGCGTTTTGCGGGGAGACGATGTCCGGCTTCTCGTCGAGGACCTCGGCGACTCTCTCGGCGGATGCGCGGGATATGACGATCATGATGAATATCATCGAGACCATCATCAGACTCATGAGGATCTGCATCGAGTACGTTATCATCGACGTGAGCTGACCCGCGGAGAATTCCGTGCCGCCCGAGCTGATTATCAGCCGGGAACCGAACCACGACACCATGAGCATGCAGAAATACGCGCAGAACTGCATCAGCGGCGCGTTGACGGCGATCATCTTCTCGGCGCGCGAGAAGTCGCGGTATATGCTGTCGGAGACCTCGCCGAACTTTTCGCGTTCGCGGTCCTCGCGGACGTACGCCTTGACGACCCTGACTCCGCGCAGGTTTTCCTGAACGGTGCGGTTCAGCTTGTCGTACGTCTTGAACAGGCGCTTGAAGATCGGATGCGCCCGCGACATAATGAGGCCGAGCCCGATCCCGAGGATGGGAACGATGGTGAGGTAGATCCACGCGAGCTGCGGCGCGGTCGATATCGCCATGACGAGCGAGAAGATCATCATGAACGGAGCGCGGACCGCAACGCGGATTATCATCTGATACGAGTTCTGTATGTTCTGTACGTCCGTCGTCAGACGCGTGACGATGCCGGACGACGAGAATTTGTCGATATTCGAGAACGAGAACCGTTCGACGGAGTCGAAGAGATCCGAGCGCAGATTGCGCCCGAAGCCCGCCGACGCCTTCGCGGCGTTCATTCCGGACAGCGCGCCGAACGTGAGTGAGACGGCGCAGAAGGCGATAAGGATGCCGCCGTAGGTGAGGACGGATCTCATATCGCCGCGGTCGATCCCCTCGTCGATGAGGCGAGCGGTGAAGAACGGTATCAGCACCTCGAGGACGACCTCGAGGGACACGAACAGCGGCGCGAGGATAGAATTGAGTTTGAATTCCCGCACGGAGCGGAGAAGTTTTCTAATCATAGGCGTCGGGCTCCTTCCCGGGTCCTTCTTATATCGTATTTCAAAATAATATTATACATCAAACGGCTCTTCCGTTCAACACCGGAATTGTTAATTAGGTGATTTTTTTGACGGTTTGCGGATTATACGGGGGTATGTGTTGAAGCACGCCCGGCGCGTTCGATTTGCAGGTGTTTTTACGGGGGTGCGTGTTGAAGCGCATAAACTCCGCTCGCGAAGCGGAAAGTATGG
>JAFWTH010000170.1 GCA_017518975.1 Clostridia bacterium | reverse complement strand
GACGGCAGAAAAACGAATAAAATCCGCGAACCGTCGAGCGGCGGGACGGGAATAAGGTTGAACACACCGAGAGAGATGTTCAGTATGGCGAAAAGTGAAAAGAAATCGAGCGTTGTGCCCATCATACTTACGGCGAAATCAGACGTCGAAGGTTTAACGACTGCCGTAAAGACCGCCAAAAGGATCCTGTAAACGAGTACTCCTCCCAACCCCATTATAAAGTTGGAAACGGGTCCGGCAAGGGCGGTGAGCGCCATATCGCGCTTCGGCTTTTTGAAATATCTCGTATTGATCGGGACCGGTTTTGCCCATCCGAAATGGAAGAGCACCATGCAAACGGTTCCGATCGGATCAAGGTGTTTAAGCGGATTAAGGGTGAGTCTTCCGAGATTTCTCGCAGTGGGATCGCCGAGTTTCATGGCGATATACCCGTGACTCACCTCGTGTACGACGAGCGCTATGAGTATGATCGGGAGAGACAGAAGAAACGTTTTCAGGTCTATCCCGAATAATCTCTCAAGAAAATTCATTCGGATCTCCTTTATTCATCTAAGGCCGTGATGTCCTCGCGCGTCTCGCGCCTGACTGCGACACGCGGACCGTTCTTGCCTATCATAATGACGGGAGGACGCGGAACTCTGTTATAATTCGATGCCATGGAATAATTGTACGCGCCGGTCACGAGCACGGCGATGACGTCTCCTCTTTCGGGCTTTGCAATCCTTACGCCTTCGGCGATCAGGTCTCCGCTTTCGCAGCACCTTCCGGCGAGCGTTATCTCAAAATCGGCGGGCAGAGAAGCGCGCGAGGCGTTGATGACCGTGTATTTCGACCCGTAGAGCGTATATCTCGGGTTATCGGTCATTCCGCCGTCTATCGAAACGTAGTTCCGGAATCCGGGGATCTCTTTGACTGATCCGACCGTGTAAAGCGTCGCGCCGGCCGCCGCGACGATCGAACGCCCCGGCTCCATAAGAACGGTCGGAGGATCTATAAGAAATCTTTTCGCCGCTTCATTGACCGTTGAAGCGATCGCCTTGATATTATCCCTGTATGATATTATCGGATCGTCCTCGGTGTATCTGACGCCGAATCCTCCGCCGAGATTGAGTATCGTCCCGGCGTACCCGTGCTCCTTTTTCATCTCGGCGATGAATTTCATCATTATCGCAGCCGCGTCGCAGAACGGATCCGGTTCGAATATCTGAGAACCGACGTGGCAGTGAAAACCGGAAAGTTCGATATTCCCAAGCGACATGGCGAGAGCGGTGATCTCCGAAGCGCGTCCCGTAGAGATCGCCGATCCGAACTTTGAGTCTACGTTTCCGGTAATGATCTTTTTGTGGGTGTGCGGATCGATCCCGGGTGTGATCCTGAGAAGGATCTTCTGGGTTATTCCCGCGTTTTTTGCTTCGCGGTCGATGGCGATAAGTTCTTCCTCTCCGTCCGCGACAAAGTAACCGACGCCGGAGGAGATCGCGTATCTTATGTCGTCGTCAGTCTTGTTGTTTCCGTGAAAAAACACGTCGCGCATAGGGAATCCGGCTTTCAGCGCGGTCGCCAGTTCACCTGACGAAACGCAGTCCGCCGCCATTTTTTCCTCGCGCATAACGCGGTAAAGGTCGGTAAAGCACAGCGCCTTTCCGGCATAGACGGGACGTGATTCTCCGCCGAATAACTCCGAAAAAGCCTCGCGGTATTTGCGGCAGACGGAGCGTATCTTCTCCTCATCGATTATGAACGCGGGGGTACCGAATTTTGCGGCGAGATCGACGGCGTCGTGACCGGCTATCGAAAGCCGCCCGTTTTCATTTATTTCAAACGAATCGTGCAATATCATATCTATCACCTCATCAGAGACCGCACGCCGACGCGATAAGTCCCCAGACCTCGTCCCGTCCGGTGTGTGAAACGGCGGAGTACAGAACGACTCCTTCCGCATTCGCACAGAGCGGTTCATTTTCAAGTTGTTCCGTTATTTTTTTCTTTTCCGTCGCGTTCAACTTGTCCACTTTCGTCGCCACGATGATGTGCGGAATATCATATTCGGCCATAAACGCGAGCATGTCGAAATCGTCTTTCGTCGGACCTATCCTGCTGTCAACGAGTTGAACGACGAGTTTCAGAAGGTCAAAGTTCGGGTTTTTCGTAAAATATCCGTCGGTCAGAGAGGACCAGCGTTTTTTGTCCTCCGCGGATCTTTTGGCAAAGCCGTAGCCCGGAAGATCTACAAGGAAGATTTTTCCGTCCACGTCGTAAAAGTTGACCGTGATCGTTTTTCCGGGCGAAGCGCTCGTCCTTGCAAGCGATTTCCGTCTCAGCAGGGAATTGATAAGCGAACTTTTTCCGACGTTGGACCGTCCCGAAAAAGCGATCTGCGGAGACGGATCGCGGGGAAACTGATCGGGTCTTCCCGCCGTTGCCTTGAGCGAGACGTTGTTGACGTTGATTTTCATATGACTCCTTACTTTTCGGACAGACCGCGCCTTCTCTCGGCGCCGTCGGAGACGGAGCGGATCACTTTGATCCTTTCGGGCTTTTCGTCGTCTTTGCGAACCGGTTTATGGGAGGAAAGATCCTCTCTTATCGCGTTTTTCAGCACTTCGTCGACGCGCGTGCAAGGGATAAAGGTGATCTCGGATCTCACCTCGGGATCGATCTTTTCAAGATCGGCGACGTTCGTTTGCGGAATTATTATCCTTTTGATCCCGGCGTTATACGCGGCAGTAACTTTTTCGCGGAGCCCGCCGATGGCGAGGACTCTGCCGGTCAGAGTCACTTCTCCGGTCATTGCCGTGTCACAGCGGACGCGCTTACCGGTAAGGATGGAGTAAAGCGCCGTCGTCATCGTCACCCCCGCGGAAGGACCGTCCTTCGGCACCGCTCCTTCAGGCACGTGGATATGGATGTCGTGAGTTTTGTAAAAATCACCGTCCCGTTTGACTTCGTCGGAGTGGGCGCGCAGATAACTCAGCGCGATCCTCGCCGATTCCTTCATCACTTCGCCGAGCGTTCCGGTCAGTTCGAGCTTTCCTGATCCGTCCATAACCGACGCTTCGATTTTGAGAACGTCTCCCCCGACTTCGGTGTAAGCCAGACCGTTTACGACTCCGACGGAATCGTCCTTGTCCGCCGGATCGTCGATGAATTTTCTCGCTCCGAGAAGCGACGCGACGTTTTCACGCGTGACGGTGACGGACTTTGCCTCGTCCGTCGCTATCTTTTTCGCGCACTTGCGGCAGATCGCACCGATCTCACG
>JAFWTH010000169.1 GCA_017518975.1 Clostridia bacterium | reverse complement strand
CCCTGCGGGGTTCGGTTGCAGACAGAATAAAGAAAAGTGTACTTCATTGTTACCGTCTGTCTGCCGAAGATTGACGCCCTGCGTCAATCTTTCCGCGGTCTCCGTTTATTGCAAAAGCGGATCTGACAGCCCACCGGGCTGTCATTCACTACCGCGCCGTGCGCTTCGCTACCCTCAAGGGGAAGCCCTGACTAAAGCCTTCCCCTTGAGGGGAAGGTGGATTCGAGGGTCCAAAGACCCGAGAAGACGGATGAGGTGAGGTAAACCGTTTTCAAAATTATTTTATCATATAAGGTCGAAAAAAGCAATTCTCAAAGGAGTCCCGGAATATGGAAAGAATCTTCACGATCCCCGTAAACGAGGCGTTCGAGGAAGCGGGCGGAAACGGTGAGGCATGTCCGTTCTGTTCCCTTTTCACGAAACTTCAGACGGACGAGGTCGATCTGATCCTCGGCGCGTCGATGATGGAGCCGGACGTCAGGATAAAGACGAACGAGGCGGGTTTTTGCTCCCGCCACCTCTCGATGCTCTTCGAGGGCGGCAAGCGGCTCCCTCTCGCCCTCATGACCGAGTCACACCTCGCCCGCGTCAGGGAGAGGACGAAGCCGGGCGCGCTGTCCGGGCTCTTCGCCGCGAAGGCGGGCGCCGCCGCGATAAAGACGGTCGGGGAGATCAACCGCTCGTGCTATCTCTGCGAGCGGATCGAATACAACTTCTCGCGGATGATCGAGACGGCGGCTCTTCTGTGGCAGAGCGAAGATCAGTTCCGCCGCAAGACCGAAAATATCGGCTTTTTCTGCCTGCCGCACTACGAGAGGTTCCTCGCGGCGGCGAAAGAGCGGCTTTCGGGCAAGGAGTTCGGCGAGTTCTTCGGGGTCGTCTCGAAGATCGAGGACCGGTATCTCGAGGTACTGAACAAAGACGTCTCGGCGTTCTGCCGCTCGTTCGACTACAGACAGGGCGACGAACCGCTGACCGAAAAAGAAAAACGCGCCCCCGACAGAGCGCGGGATTTTCTCGTCGGAAAATCGGACGATCCGGTAAAAAAATGAAATGTGCGCATATTGTGTTGACATTGTTGGTATTATAGTATATAATAATCACGGAGGTGATATCATGGCTTCAACCAATCTGAACATCCGCACCGATACCGATATCAAGGAGTCGGCGGAAAAAATCTTCGCAGAACTCGGATTGAATATGTCCTCGGCCGTCAACATCTTTCTCCGCCAGACGATCCGTGAAAACGGGATCCCGTTCCGTCTGAAACTCGACGTTCCGACCAAAGAGACCGCCGCGGCGATCGAAGAGGGGCGCAGAATTGCTCACGACGATACCGCCGGCGGTTATAAAAGCATCGAAGAACTGCGTGAGGCGCTCGGATCATGAAATACGAGATCCGGCTGACGAGCAGATTCAAAAAAGACGTCAAACTCATTCAAAAGCAGGGAAAAGATCTTGAGAAGCTCTTTTCCGTCGTCGAAAAAATCGCAGAAGGCGAAGAACTTGCTCCGTCTTTCAGGGATCATTCTCTTTCAGGGGAGTATTCCGGCTGCCGCGAGTGTCATATCGAACCGGAAAGGGTAACAGGGGCTATCCGAACCCGGTTTTGACGGGTTGATTTTTGCCCCTGCTTCGTTATCACCCTCGCAGGTAGGAGTCGCTACCTGCTTCGGGCACTGCCTTGCCGGGACAAAAATCATCTCCGGCAAAACTCT
>JAFWTH010000168.1 GCA_017518975.1 Clostridia bacterium | reverse complement strand
TGCGTCCTGAATCTCGTCGACGCGACGGACGCTATCATTTCCTTGGTCGTCGTCTTCCCGACGCTTCCGGTGACGGCGACGAAGCGCGCTCTGCTGTGGCTCCTGTATCGGGAGGCGAGTTTACCGAGAGCCCGCACGACGTCGTCGACCGTGACGATCGTCACGGGGGTCCCGGGATCGGGAATATCCGCCGGGTCGCGGGTCGTGAGGATACAAACCGCCCCCAGTTCCGCCGCCTGCGGTATATAGTCCGCGCCGTCCGCCCGCTCCCCTTTTATCGCGCAGAAAAGGGATCCCGCAGAACAGTCTCCGGACGCGGTCGCCACGTTCGTTATCTTTATATCTGCATCGGCTCCCGGGATCGCTGTCAGAATTCCTCCGACCGTTTCAGCGACCTCGCGCGCCGTCGGTTTCCACAAGTTAAGTTCAACGCTCATTCTTTGACCTCCTTCACTTTAATCGTCGCATAACCGATTCCGTCACTATTTTTTCCTCGTCGAACGGTCTTTTACCGTCGGCGGTTATTTCGTATTTTTCGTGCCCTTTCCCGGCAAGTATGACGACCTCTCCCGGGATCGCTTCCGAAATACAGTATTCGATCGCAGCTTTTCTGTCCCTTATGACCGCGTGCGGTTTCTCGCGGTCGACTCCCCCCATGATCTCCTTTATTATCAGATCGGGGTCTTCGCTTCTCGGATTATCGCTCGTTACTACCGTGAAGTCCGCGAGAGATGAGGCGACAGCGCCCATCTTTTTCCTCTTCGATCTGTCTCTGTCTCCCCCGCATCCGAAAAGAACAGTGATCCGGGCGCCAGGCCTCACCGTTTCTCTCACCGTGCGAAGAAGAGAGTCAAGAGCCGCGGGAGTGTGGGCGTAATCGATCAGGACCGTGAAAGGACACCCCTCGGGGGTCGCGCGGTACATTCTGCCCGGTACTCCGCGAAAGCGGCAAAGCGCGGATACGACCGACTTCCGGCTCACGCCCTCCGAAAGAGCCGCCGCGGAAGCGAGCAGAGAGTTGCCTATCGTATAATCTCCGGGGATCGGGACCGAGACCCGGAAAACGTCCTTCCCGGAATAAAGAAGATACTCCACTCCGCGTACGCCGAGCAGTTTCCGCCTCAGCGCGCGGAAGTCGCACCGTTCGTTGAAAACGGGAAGAGACGTTCTGCACACCACGGAGCCGGGATGTCCCGACAGTCTTATCATATACGGGTCGTCACCATTGATTATCAGCTTCTTCGACCTGTCGGCAAGAGACGCCTTGGCGAGAAAATAATTCTCCATTGTCAGGTGAAAATCGAGGTGTTCCTCGGAGAGATTCGTAAATACGGCCGCGTCCGGTCTCACAGGGTCGAGTTTTCTCTGCGCCAATGCGTGGGAAGACGCCTCAAATATGAGCACGCGGACACCTGCGTTCTTCATTCTCGCCGCAAGCGGATAAAAAACCTCGGGATCCGGCGTCGTCATAGCGGCGGCGGCGTCGGAAACCGACGATCCTCCTCCGGTATCGACGGTCTCGTCGCCTATCATGGAACACACCGTCGTGACGGATCCGGTGAGATATCCCGCCTCGCGGAAGATCTCACGGAGCATATACGAAACGGTTGTTTTTCCGTTTGTCCCAGTCACGGCGATGACTTTCATACCGTCGGTCGGGTCGCCCGTAAAGTTGTTCCACATCGCGGATTCCGCGGCGCGGGCGTCCGGGACAGTTATGAAGCCGCCGCCGTTTTGAACGTCGGAAACGACTGCGACGGCTCCGCGCGCGATCGCCTCCCGCGCGAATTCGTTTCCGTCTTTTCTGGTTCCCCTGATACAGACGAAAACGTCGCCGGGTCTGACTTTTCTTGAATCGGAGGAAATACCCCCTATTTCTGCGGAAGCGACGGTTTCGGGAACGATCGCCCCCGTCTGTTGCATAACGTCGGACAGTTTCAAGATTATCCCTCCGGAAGTGAAATATTTTTCAACTTCCTTCGGGTACGGGTCTCAAGATCCTCAGTCCGTTATGTTATCATACCTGAGTTCGATCTCGACGACCTGACCGGGAACAGCCATCGTTCCCGCTTCGGGCGACTGTGAGAAGACCAGGGCCCCCTGTCCGGACGGCGCGCCGGTAAATCTGATATTGAGACCTGAATTTATGACCATGCTGTTAGCAACGTCCGCTCCCTTGCCTATGAGGTCGGGGACCTCGATCGTCGGGGAAGGCGCGGCGTCTCCGCAGTACAGGAGAACGCTTCCGTTCTCACTGTTCATAACGCTTCCCTCTGCGGGGACCTGCGCGGTGACGACGTCTCCGTTTCCGATGATCTCAAATCTTATCCCCTTCCAGATAAGGTCGTCTTTTGCGTCGGAGGGATTCATTCCCACGTATCCCGAAACGGTGATCTCCATAGCTGCGAGGTCCGCGTCTGTGTACTGCTTCTCGACACCGACGTACGGAAGGACGCTTGAAAACAGTCTCGCTATATACGGCGCGGCGTTGGTTCCGCCTCCGACGAAGCCTTTCATAGGCTCGTCAACGATGATGATGGCTGAGATCTTCGGATCGTCCGACGGGGCGTACCCCACGCACGACGAAACTCTGAAAGATTTTTCACCGTTCTCGTCGAACTTGTCTCTTTTTTCGGAAGTACCGGTCTTCGCGGCGATCTTGTATCCTTTGACGTACGCGTTCTTCGCGCCGCCGTCGCCCGAAACGCCGTCCTCAAGAACATCCGATATCTCCCTGCAGACCTCGGTGCTGACCACCTGACGCTTCACGTCAGTCTCGAAATTTTTGATGACCTTACCGTCGTCGTCGACGATCGCTTTGAAAAGATGAGGCGTGACGTAGTACCCGCCGTTCGCAACGGTACTCACCGCGGTAAGCTGTTGGATAGGCGTCGTTTTGAACGTCTGTCCGAACGAATATACCGCGAGAGAGACGTTATTGAAATCCGAACGGGACGAGTATATCCCCCCGACCTCGGCGGGGAGGTCGATCCCCGTCTTTCCGGTGTACCCGAAGGCCTCGAAATAATCGTAGAACTTATCCTCTCCGAGCAGCGCGGCGACCTGCATCAGAGTCGGGTTGCAGGACTGCTGAAGACCGTATCTGAAAGCGAGAGTCCCGTGTCCGCTTGTATCGTGGCATGAGATCGGTCTCGGATAATTCGGGATCGTCAGCGATCCGGTGCAGGTGAAAGGAGTATCGAACGTAACGACCTTTTCCTCGAGCGCCGCCGCCGTCGTTATTATCTTGAAAGTTGAGCCCGGTTCGTACGTCTCGGTGATCGCCTTGTTCCCCCACATTGCGTACAGAAGTTCAAGACGCTTATTCGTATATTCCTCCGTTCCCTCCCCGAATCCCGATTCCGAGAGGGCTTCCTTTGACGTATCGTCGAGATCGAACGGCTCGTTCAGGTCGAACGAGGGATAAGTCGCCATTGCGAGAATCCCTCCGGTCTCCACGTTCATTACGATCCCGGTGACCCTGTTGCCGGCTCCCGAATCGTTCCACGTCGCCTCGAGCTGATTCTGGAGTTCCGTCTGAATATACCGGTCCAGCGTTATCTCGAGGTTTTCTCCGTTTTCCGTCTCGATATACGCCTCGTATTCAAACGGCATATCGTTTTTTCTCGCGTCCTGCGCGAGGATATATTTGCCCGACGTCCCCTCGAGAAGATTGTTGTAGTATTTCTCCAGCCCGTAGATCCCCACTCCGTCGGAGTTGGTGAATCCGATGACGTGACAGGCGAGGTCCCCGTATGGATAGAACCTCTTCGAAGACGCTCTGTCGTAGATCTGATTGGTAAGACCAAACTTGTCGATGAACGCCCTGATCTTCTCGTTGACGTTCTCCTCTACGTCGCGCCCGATCAGCTCGTACATCCTGTCGGTCTTCGCAGCTTTTTCGGCAACTGTCGAATACTCGACTCCGAGCTGATACGAAAGATAAGAACATATCAGGTCTTTCTGCGACGTCCCCCTGTACGACGACGCGCCGTCGGGAGATGTCCAGTCGTAATAAACGTCGTTTTTCGGGTCGTTGTCCGAATTCTTTTTGTCGATCTCTTTCTGCGCCTCGTTTATGTCGCTCGGCGAGATGATGACGTTGTACACCGTCTTGTTCGTCGCAAGAGGATTCCCGTTCGTATCAAGGATATCTCCCCTTTCGGGATTCACGTCCGCGGAGACGGTTATCTGATCGAGTACCTGATCCTGATAATAATCGTGATCCCTGATCTGGTAAAGAGCAAGCCGTCCTATAATGATCGCGGCCGCGACGGCAAAAAGACAAAAAGCGATCACGAGTCTGTGATACGTTTTTCTGTCTGTTCTGTTCTGTTCTGCGTTCATGTTTTCCACCGCTCTTAAGAGAAAAATAAATGATCGACAGGTATGCCGCACAGCGGTTCCGCGCGATCATATTTTATGTTTCGAATACTCTGAATATACTCTCCTCGATCATGCCGGAAGACGTCCCGATACTCCTCTTTTATGCAACCATAGCGCACCGGTAAGGTGCGCCATGGCGAGTATTCTTTTTTCTTTTTATCCAACGTAATCCCTTATGTTCTCGAAGATCCCCGTAAAGACGGACAGAAGCGATCCGAGCGGCGAAGCGCCCGTTTCTTCCGCGTTTCCCGCGGCCTCGAGTTCGATCGTGTCGCCGGACGACATTGAAATAAAGCGCTTTGTTACGGCACCCTCTTTCACCATTCCGATCTTTTCGGTCGCGATCTTCTCAACGAGGCGAACGTCGTTCTTTTCTTCGAGCCTGAAGGCGAGATCTTCACGCTCCGCTTCAAGAGCGGCGAGCGTATCCTTCGCCTCTGAAAGCTGTCTGCCCGACGAAGAAAGCTGAGCGTAACTGAAAATGACCGCCATTATCATGAGAGTCGAAACGAGGAGGATCGCAATGAACGGAAGGGAGATACGCGCTCTTTCGACCTTGACCTCCCGTTTTGACGCCGCGCGCTCGGCCGCGCGGGCTTTTGCCCTTGCCTCCGCGCGCTGTTCTTTAAGCGCGGCCTTTTTCTCGGCTTTCAGACGGCGTTCGACCGCCTTGACGTATGCGAGACGCGCCCTTTGACGTTCCGCCTCAGCGGCTCTTCTGCGCTCTTCTCTCGCGAGGCGCTCGTAATAAGCGCGTTCAGCCGCCATGCGTTCGGAGGTCGTCCGGCGGGGTTCGCTTTCGGCGACCCTCGCCGCAGTCTGACGCCCCCGTGAAGGAGAAGATTTCTGATATGGCGCGTTTTTCGCTCTGTTATAAGATCCTGCGGGGCGAACGACGCCCGTCCGTCTTACCGCGTTCTGATACGTCATACTCCCCGCCCCCTTTTCTTAAAGTTTTTTTACAACCCTGAGTTTTGCGCTCCGTGCGCGCGGATTGTTCTTTGTTTCTTCCGCCGACGGAACTATCGGCTTTTTGGTCGTCAGTTCGACCGTCGGCTTTTTCCCGCACACGCAGACCGGAAAATCCGGAGGGCACGTGCATCCCGTCGCAAGATCCTGAAACGTTCTTTTGACTATCCTGTCCTCGAGCGAATGGAATGAGATCACCGCCGCGGTCCCGCCGGGAGCGAGTCTTTCGACCGCCGACCTGATCGACGGCTCTATCCCGTCCAGTTCTCCGTTGACTTCGATCCTTATCGCCTGAAAAGTACGCTTTGCGGGGTGCTGCGCCTCGCTTTTCCTCGCTGCGGCGGGTATCCCCCGCGCTATCGCCTCCGCAAGCTGACCGGTCGACGTGATCGGTCCTTTTTCCCTTGCTTCGCAGATGCTTCTTGCGACCGGTCCGGCGAACCGCTCTTCGCCGTAATCGCGGATTATCCTTTTCAGCTCCTCGACGGTATATCCGTTCACGACGTCCGCCGCCGTGATCCCGCCGGAGCGATCCATCCTCATATCGAGCGGCGCGTCGACGGTGTATGAAAAACCGCGATCCGCCTCGTCGAGCTGATGTGACGAGACGCCGAGATCCCAGAGGACCCCGTTTACCGTTTCGATCCCGAGCGAGTCGAGAACGGCGCCTACGTCGCTGTAATTCGATTGGACGACCTCACATTTGTCCTTGTACTTTTCAAGTCTTTTCCGAACCGCTTCTATCGCATCCCCGTCGCGGTCTATTGCGATAAGTCTGCCGCTTTCGGGAAGCCGTTCCGCTATCGCCGACGAGTGTCCTCCTCCTCCGGCGGTACAGTCCACGAACACGCCGCCCCTCTCCGGCTCGAGCGCGTCGACGCTCTCGTCGAGCAGAACGGAAACGTGACTGAATCCCGACACGATCAGAGACCGAGCTCCGCCATTCTGGCGGCGAAATCGTCCGGCTCGGAGTCGAGATCTCTTTCAGTCCATCTCTCTTCCGCCCAGATCTCGGCGTACTTGCCGCATCCGACCGTTATTACGTTCTTCGTGATGCCGCAGTGGTCGAGCATCTCCTGGGGGAGAAGCACTCTGCCCTGCGCGTCCGGCTGGATCTCGATCGACTTGGAGTATATGTATCGCACGATGTCCTTGACCTCGTGCTTGTGCTTCGCGCTGAGTTCGGAGGCGTATTCCTCGAATTCCGCTTTGGAATACATACTGAGGCACCCCCCGGTGTCCTGCATAATAACTACGACGGGACCGAGCTGCTCCTTGAGTTTGGAGGGTATTATGAGTCTGTTTTTGGAGTCGATGGTATGCGGGTATTTTCCCATTAACATGCTCTTTTACCTCCCTTTCTCTCCATTTTGTTGCATTTCGCTCCACTTTGTTAGGGATATTATAATACACTTGTGCGGAAAGTGCAAGTGTTTTGTGCAATTTATTTTAGTTTTTTTTCGCAAAAACGCCCTTTTTTCATCTTTTCCCACTAAAAAGAACAACCGTTTTTTGTTTTTTCGGCGGTTTTACCCGTTTTTGTGATTATTTGTGATTAAAAAACATATCCGGCAACTTCCCGCTATTTGCAGGGGCGCGGCGTCCGTTTCCGGCTGAAAAAAACAAAAAAGTCCCGCGTACGCCCTGATCGGGCGTTCGCGGGACTGCCGTCCTGCTTCGCTTTTTATTTCATTCGCATCTCTTTCAGCATCGCTATCTCCCGGGCGTATCCCTCCTCGTCGTTCGGCGTCTCGAGATAGAAGGGGACGCCCTCGAGGTCGTCGCAGTTGATAAGATATTTCACCGCTTCGAGGCTTATGTATCCGTCGCCGAGCTTTTCGTGCCTGTCTTTTCTCGCGCCGACGGGATTCTTGCTGTCGTTCAGATGGATCGCGTAGAGACGGTCGAGCCCGATCACGCGGTCGAACTCGTCGAGCACACCCTGCGGATCGTCGGAGATCTTATACCCGCCATCGTGTATATGGCAAGTATCGAGGCACACGCCGAGACGGTCGGAAAGCGGCGGTCTGACGAGAGAGATGATCTTTGCGAGTTCCTCGAAGTTCCTGCCCATCTCGGTTCCCTTTCCCGCCATCGTCTCGAGAAGGACGAACGTGTTCATCCCTTCCCACATTATGGCGTTGAGCATATCCGAGATGAACGTCATGGCGGCTTCTTCGCCCTGTCCGACGTGATTCCCCGGGTGAAAGTTGTAAAGCGCGCCGTTGATGCCGTCGAGCATTTCGAGTTCCTCGCGCATCGTCTCGCGCGTGAACTCCCTGATATGCTCGTCCTTCGCGCACGGATTGTAGACGTACGGCGCGTGTGCGAGCGGCGGGTGGACGGAACCGTCCGCCGTCAGTTCGTTCAGCTTGCGGAAATCCTCCGGATCCGCAGGGCGCAGAGCGCCTCCTCCCCTCGGATTTCTCGTGAACACCTGATAAGTGTTTCCGCCCATCCCGAGTATTTTTTTCGCGGTTCCGTAATATCCGCCTTCTTTCGTCAAAAAACAGCCGACGTAAAACATAAAAACTCCTTCCGGCGGGCGGCAGCGATTGACATACCGCCGCGTTATGTGTTAGAATTCGTGAAAAGAGAGTAAAATAGGTTCGGGGAGACCCGAATATCGCGCGGATCGAAAGGGCGGCGCCCGTTCGGTCCCTTTATGGGGAGCACAACAGGTGAAAAACAAGAAAAGCAGATCGTTCGATCTCGGCAAGATCAGGTCGGGCGCGGAGGGATTTCTCGACGTCGTATCGGAAGACCGCGTCACGGTCTACGCCGCACAGGCGTCGTTCTTTCTCGTGATCTCTGCGATACCGTTCATAATCCTTCTGATCAACCTGATAGGATCGTTCATCCCGGAGGGGGTTGCCGATGTGCTCGTCTCGATGGGCGACGCGCTTCCCGAAAAACTCCGCGATCTGTATCTCAGCATCATCGGAGAGCTTTATTCCAAGCCGGCGGTCAACCTCATCTCGATCACCGCGCTGACCGCTTTCTGGATGGCGTCCCGAGGAATATCGTCCGTCAGAGGAGGGATCTCAACGGTATACAGATCCCATCCGGACGAAGGGATCTTAAAGGGGTTCCTGATGTCCGCGGCGTATACCGCCTCGTTCCTGGTCCTTCTTATCATCATCGTAGTCGCACAGCTTTTCGGCACGCAGCTCTACTGGACCGTAAAAACCGCGTCGCCCGGAGCCGTCGGATTCCTGGACGCGGTATTCCGCCTCAAGGCGCCGGTTTTGTTCATGTCCCTGAGCGGGTTCTTCGCGCTCCTCTACTACGCCGTAAACAGACGTGGCGAGTACGTCGACAGAAAGTTCTATCACCACCTGCCCGGAGCGGTCTTCGCCGCGGCGGGGTGGATGTTCTTCTCGTATTTCTACTCCCTTTACACGACGTACTTCACCGGCGTTTCGTATATCTACGGGAGTCTGACGGCGGTCGTCCTTCTCCTTTTGTGGATGTACGTATGTATGATAATCCTTCTGCTCGGCGCGGAAATCAACAAGTTCCTCGCCGGCCGCAAGCGGAAGATCAAGACACGCGGCGCTGACGAACGGGATGAACACCCGGAGACCGCCGATTGAACGGCGTTTATCGAAAACTCCTCTTTCACCGAAAGGCAAAAGAGGAGTTTTTTGTTGTCAGTTCTGTCCTCCGTCCTCTTCCGGAGCGTCGGGATCATCGAGACCCGCTCTGATCTCCGCCACTTTGGCTTCGTGCTCGGCTCGCGTCACGGAGAAATAAGTCCTGCCGCCCGAGGACACGAAGAAATAGTATCCGGAATCGACCGGGTTGAGCGCGGCGAGGATCGCGCTGTTGCTGGGGCTCGCGATCGGCCCCGGAGGCAATCCCTCGTGTGTGTACGAGTTGTACGGAGTATCCATTTTGAGATCGTCTGACGAAAGGCGCGGACGCTTCCCCGTCTCGTGCTGGATCACGTAAACGATCGTTGCGTCGCTCTCAAGATACGGATAATCCCACGGGCTCGCCATTCTGTTGTGAAATACGGACGAAACGATGGAAAAATCCGCAGGCGTTCCCGCCTCTTTCTCGATCAGCGATGCGAGCGTTATGACCTGATCCACCGTCATTCCGATCTCCTCGGCTCCCAGACGGTAGTCTTTCGTGAAGATCGCCGAGAAACGCCTGAGCATACGGTTTATTACCGTCTCCTCGCTCGACGCGTTGTAGAACTCGTAACTGTCCGGGAAAAGATATCCGTCAAGACGGTAGATCCTTCCCGTTTCACGCCAGTTTTCGGGGATCTCACGGACGAACCAGTAGTCGAAATCGTACTCATTAATGACTTCAACGTATCTGTCTCTTTCACCGATCCCCTTCTCAACGAGAAGATCGATGATCTCGTCCGTAGTGTATCCCTCGGGTATCGTGACCCACGAAACTCCGCTCAAAGCTTTCGGCTTGAAAGAACTCAGAAGTTCCTTGTATCCGAGGGACGCGGAAACGGTATACGTTCCCGCCCTGAAATCGCACGGATCTTTTTTGATCTTTGCATAAAGCTTGAAAAGACCCGGATATTTTATTATTCTGTTCTCCCCGAGAAGATCCGCAACTTCTTCGATAGTCGCTTCCTCGGGTATGGTGATCTCGACTTCCTCGTCCGACTTGACAAACGCGTAAATGTCGTTCGCCGCCATTATCACGAAGATTGAAAGAAGTACTGAAATAACGAGGACGAACGTAACGTAAGCGATCACTTTAACGATGTTTGAAACGTGTCTGCCCTCTTCCTCGGTCGCGTCCCTGCCTTTTTTGACCCTCATCGCCTCGCCGGGTTCCGGCGCTCCCGCCACAACGGCGGTATTTATCCGGGTCGACGCCTTCCGGGACTGTTTTTTCGGGGACACGGGTCCTGCGGCGCTCGCTTCAGCGGGGCGCTTCGCCGTCTTATCGGCTGTTTCCGTACCGCCGGGAATTCTCCGGACCGCCCTTCGCGGTCTGTTCTCCGCAGAACGGGACGGGGCGGGCCTGTTCTCTCCCACCGGGCCTGATCCCGGAACGGAGAGTTCTCGTTCGTTTTTTTTACGGTCATCGTTCATAGATCGACGTCCCTTCCTATACTATATATGACACAACGACGAAAATCACGACCGCGATCAGAAACGCGGGTGAAAAAACCGATTCGCTGAACGCTCTCAAAAGAGAACCGCGCGACTTTTTGTCGGGAATGTACGACGAGTCTCTGTTCGCCTTCCCGTACGATTTGTAAAGCGACGAAGCCTCGAACGCGGTGACCGCGGCCCCGATAAAGAACGCGACTGCGAGAATGAATAAGATCAGTACGCTGCTCACGTTTTGTCTTCTCGTCAGATATATAACGTAATCCTCGAAAAACACGACGAAGACATTATTGATAAGATGAACGATGACAGCGGCGATAAGCGACCGCGCGGCGAAAGTGACCGCGGCGAGCACGAGCCCGCTGAAAAGATAGATCGGAAATCTCACAAAACTGAAATGGCTCATCGCGAACGCAAGCGAACTGACGAACACGGCGCAGAAAACGCCCTTCGAAGTGAACTCGGTCAAAACGATCCCGCGGAAAAGAACTTCCTCCGTTATCGCGGGAACTACGGCAAACGCTATCACGTAGTAAAAACTGTCTGAGGCGCCTGAAGCCGCGGCGCCTGACGAAGCGGAAAACGCCTCGGGGAACAACGCGCTCATTCCTGCCCCGATCAGCCCGCCCCCCGATATCATCAGAACGGAGGCGGAAACGATCAGGATGATCGCGGAAAGGGGAAAAAATCTGATCCTGAGTCCGGACCGGAATTCCTTTCCCCTGAAAGTGCAGTAAAAAACGGACGGAAGAGCGAGGATCAGAAGCTGGATAACGATCACGGAAAGATACGTGGATCCGTTCAGCGCGTCCCTCGCCGCGGGAATGAGCTGCCAGGCGGCAATAAGAGAAAACACGACGATCAGAAGGATCGACGCGGACGTCGTCGGCTTGATCTTCATTTTCCCGCTCCTCTCCGCCTGAGATCGGCTCTCCGGCGATTTTTTACTTCAGCGCCCTGACTCCCTTTTCCGTCAGAAGAATATCCACCGTCACGTCGTATCTTCCGCGCGGAACGGTCGGGAGGATGAAATCGCTGTAAACGACCCCGATCTTACATCCCGAAAAAGCGGAAAGATAACGGTCGTAAAAACCCTTGCCGTACCCGAGACGGTATCCGGCGCGGTCGTATACGAGTCCGGGAACGAAGCAAACGGCGCTTCCCGTCACCTCGTCCTGACGAAAGACGGGAAGGTCCGCTGACGGCTCTCTTATCCCGTATGAATCGGGAGACAGATCCTCCATCGCCCCCACTATATGATACTCCATCGTATGGGTGGCGACGTCACAACGCGGGAACGCCACTTTTTTTCCCTGCGCCCACGCGTATTCCGCTATCTTCGAGATGTCTATCTCGCCTTCCGTCGAGGCATAGAGGAGAACGTATTCGGCGTATCTGAAACTGACGAGTCCCTTCGCGACCGAGCAGATCGCGTCGTCCCGTCTCGCCTTTTCGCCCTCGTCCATCTGTTCCCTTACGGAGATGTATTTCTGACGAAGATCGTCTTTATCCTTTTTTACGGTTCCGGACGGTTCTATCCTCATTTGTATATGACCGCCTCCGCAATTTTGCGCGAGACGTCCTCCCCTCTGAGCGCTCCGAGAAGAGCAAGCCCGAATTTCATGGCGCAGCCCGCACCGCGGGCGGTTATCACATTTCCGTCGACCGACACTTCGTCGTACGACACTTCGGCGCCGATAAGCGCGTCTTCGAATCCAGGATAGCACGATGCGCGCTTTCCTTCCAGTCTGCGTCTTTTGCCGAGTACGGACGGCGCGGCGCAGATCGCGGCGAGTATCCCGCCCGCTTTCTCGGTCGCCTCGATAAATGCGTCCGTACCCGCCCAAGCGTCCAGATGGCGCGTGCCGGGCATTCCGCCGGGCAGGACGAGCATTTCGGGAGAAACCTTTTTTATCGCGGAAAGCGCGTCGTTCCCGGTTATATCACAGCGGACGGATATCCCGTGAGAGCCGGTCACGACGGGTCCCGTGACCCCGACCGTTCTCACCTCGCATCCGCCGCGTCTCAATACGTCGATCGGGCAGATCGCCTCGACTTCCTCGAATCCGTCGGCAAGCAAAACGTAGATCATTTTATAAACTCCAATCCGCCGCGTCGTGCGGCAACGCGGACTCAGATCCCCTCGTCCGTGTATTCCGGGTCGGGGGCTTCGTCGGGTAACTCTTCGTCTCCCCGTTCATCATATTCTTCCCCGTATTCCTCATATTCCTCGCCGGAGTCCGATCCGCCCTCGTCTCTCATGATCATTTCCATAAACTGTTCTCTCGTTATGAGGACTTCTCTGGGTTTCTGGCCGGACGGCTCGCTTACGAATCCGAGTTCCTGCATCCTGTCGATGAGCTTCGCCGCTCTTCCGTATCCGAGCGACAGTTTGCGCTGTATCAGCGACGTTGAGATCTTGCCGGTCGTCACGGCAAGTTCGAGCGCGTCTCTGAGCATGGGATCATCGTCCGCCTCGGGCGAATCGCCGTCGAACGAGCCGCCTCCGCCGCCTTTCTTACCCTTGCCCACGTTCTTCGCGGCTTCCTCGATCTTGTCGATGACCTCTTTAGAGTACGTCGAATCCTCGCTGTTCTTTTCCTTTATAAAAGTGACTATGTTTTCAACGTCCGTCTCATGGACGAACGCGCCCTGAACGCGGATCGGCTTCGACGCGCTGACCGGCAGATAGAGCATATCGCCCTTTCCGATCAGGTTCTCCGCGCCCGCTCTGTCGAGGATAGTGCGCGAGTCGACCTGCGAGGCGACCGTGAACGCGATACGGGACGGGATGTTCGCTTTGATAAGACCGGTGATGACGTCGACAGACGGTCTCTGCGTACCGATAATAACGTGCATGCCGGCGGCTCTCGCCTTCTGCATCAGACGGCAGATCGAGTCCTCAACGTTGTCGGGAGCCGTCATCATCAGATCGGCGAGCTCGTCTATGATGATCACGATATAAGGAAGATATTCGTATTCCGGGTCGTTCGCCGTGATCTTGTTGAACGCGTTGACGTCCCTGACGCCGACAGCTTCGATAAGGCCGAAGCGTCTCTCCATCTCGGACACGGCCCACGACAGGGAGCCCGCCGCTTTTTTCGGGTCGGTGACGACGGGAACGAGCAGATGCGGGATGCCGTTGTAGATGTTGAGCTCGACCTTCTTCGGGTCTATCAGGATGAGTTTTACCTCTTCGGGAGTCGCTTTATACAGCAAAGAGACGATAAGACTGTTGATACAGACCGATTTACCCATTCCGGTCGCGCCCGCGATCAGAAGATGGGGCATTTTCCCGATATCGAGGTAGATGCTCTCGCCCGCGACGTCCTGTCCGAGTCCGCAGAGAAGTTTCGATCCGTTGCCCGAGAATCTTCTGTCGTCGATGAGCGTTCTGAGATTGACGATCGCCTTGTTCTTGTTGGGGACCTCGATGCCGACCACCGCTTTGCCCGGCACGGGCGCCTCTATACGGACGCCGGTCGTGGCGAGGTTCAGCGAGATATCGTCGACGAGGTTTACGATGGAACGGACGCGCGTTCCGGGTTCGGGCAGAAGCTCGTACCTCGTGATGGTCGGTCCGCGCTGGATATCTTCGATCCTCGTTCTGACGTTGAAGCTTCTCAGCGTCTCGACGAGTTTTTCGCCGTTCTCCTGAAGTTCCTCTCTCACGCCCGTGCTTTTTGAGCCGGCGTCTTCGGGAAGAAGATCTATCGGGGGAAAGACGTATTTCGACGTATCGACGAGTTCTTTGTCGCCCGCCGGAGATCTTTTGACTTTGAGGGTCTTTTCACCTTCTTCGTCGGTTTTCGCACGGGGTTTTCTCGACCTTCTCACTCCGTCGCCGCTCATCGCCGCGGGAGTCTCGTATTCTCCTCCGGAAGCGAGACGGCGCTTCTTCGTGCGCTCCATCGCCTCCTCGAAGATCTCCTCGTCGGTGATCTCAGTGCCGCCGTCCTTCTCGGGATAGTCGTCGTCGAGCGGAATGTCCGGGATAAACGGTCTCTTTCTTCTGTATCTGAACCGGACGGGCTCAGCCGTCGCCTTCTTCATCCGTTCCGCTCTTCTTCTCTCTCTGGGAGCGACAGCCTCCGGGATAACGATCTGTTCCGCTTCTCTCTCTTCGCGTTCGCGCCGCTCGGCCACCCTCTCCGCTCTCTTCTGCGCTCTTTCCTTCGCGGATTCGGAAACCCTTTTTCCGAACGCTCTCGGCGTAAATCCGAACATAAGGAGAACGGAGACGATCAGCACGGCGATAACGATGACGAGAGTCCCGGGCTTTCCGAAGCCGTTCTGCATAAGACTTCCGAGGAAGCCGCCGATCACTCCGCCGCCCCTCAGTTCACCGCCCTCCGCGTAGTGAACGGACGCGGAATAGACGATCTGAGCGTTCGACAGAACGTGAATGAGAACGGAAACGAACGTATAGGTCACGACGGAACTGATAAGCCGGACGGGAAGGATCCCGTGCTTCAGGTCGTGCGAAAGAGTCACGGCGTGGAATCCGATGAAAACGGGAAGGAAGAACGCCGTAAAGCCGTTCATCCCGAGGAAAAACCTCTTGAGCGCCGCTCCTACCGCGCCCGCGCCCGTGAACATACAGACGGCGATGAGAACGGCGACGACGCCGAGCAGATAGGGGACGAACTGCGCGACAAAGGATCCCGCGGATCCCCTGCCGTCGTTTCCCTCTTTCACGGGGGCGCGTCCGACGGGTCCTTTTCTCTTCGCGGGAGGCGCTTTTCTCGTTGTCGGCTTTTTGCGGTCAGCCATTGTTTCACCGCGCCTTTCTCACGACCGGGTTGCGGTCGGGTCATTTTTGATGAGTTGAATAAAACGAAACGTCCTGAGACGATAATTACCTAAAATATTATTTTAGCAGATTTTCGCTGAAATTTCAAGTACGGAGAGGAGGGGACGCCATGATCCCGGTCCCGTCTCTTAAAGGGCGGCGCTCGATATCGCTCGCCGCCGCGGGCGCTCTGTTCGCCGGTATCGTCAACGGACTTCTCGGGACCGGCGCGGGAACGGTCTTTTTTCTCATCACGCAAAAACTGTACCGCACCGACGGCGACGTCGGTGCGAGAGACTGTTTCGCATGCGCCATGGCGGCTGTTTTCCCCGTGTCCCTTTTGTCGCTTGTTAACTACCCCGCCGACGCGGCGGGAGGCGATCTTCTTCTCCCTCTTCTGATACCGGGCGCCGTCGGAGGTCTGCTCGGCGCGCTTTTGTCGGACAGGATCGGGCAGAAAACGCTCAAAAAGATATTCGCCGCCGTAACGGTTTTCGGCGGAGCGTATATGATAGCCGGGAGGTGACCGTTTTGGACCTTTTCGATATTCCGGCAGCGTTTCTGATCGGAGCGCTCACCGGGACCGGAGTCGGAGGAGGAGGGCTCCTCGTTCTGTATCTGACTTTTCTTCGGGGCGTCGGCCAGATCCGCGCTCAATGGCTCAATCTCGTTCTTTTCACAGCCGTTTCGGCGGCGGCAGTGCCGGTCCATCTCGCGAGGAGAAAGATCGACGCGTCGGTTCTTCTGATCCTCGTCGCGTTCGCGATCCCGGGAACGTTCGCGGGCTCCGCGATCCGTGACGCCGTGCCTGCGGAGGCGGTGAGAAGGATATTCGGGAGCGCCATGCTCCTCACCGGAGCGTACGTCCTCTTCAAAAAGGACGGGGAAACGGTCAGATCAGAGCGGGGATCTCGTCGCGGATGATATCCCCGACGCCGTTCATGACGTATTTGGGTCTGTACGAGAACTTTTTAAGGGTCGACAGATCGGAAACGCCCGAGAGGACGAGAACGGTGTCAAGACCCGTCTCGATGCCGGCGACGATGTCGGTGTCCATCCGGTCTCCGATCATTACGGCGTCCTTCACGTCCGCGTCGATCCTCTTCAGCGCGTGACGCATCATCAGCGGGTTGGGCTTGCCGACGAAATACGCCTCGCACTCCGTCGCGAGAACGATCGGAGATATCAGCGCGCGGCACGCCGGCATGATCCCGTTGTCGGTCGGACCGGTGAGGTCGGGATTGGTGCCGATCAGGCACGCGCCGTTCCGAACGAGATTTACGGCGTGTTCTATCTTTTCGTAGTTGATCGATCTCGTCTCACCGAAAACGACGTAGTCGGGATTGTAGTCGTTCATCGAGAACCCGGCGTCATAAAGAGCGTTAACGAGGCCAGGCTCGCCTATGACGTACGCGGAACCTCCGGGACACTGACTCCTCAGAAAAGACGCGGTCGCCAGAGCGCTCGTGTAAAAGTGATCCTCGGAGACCGAAAGTCCCATCCGCTCGAGTTTGAGCGAAAGCTCCTTGCGCGAACGCTCGCTGCTGTTAGTCAGGAACAGGAACTGCTTGTCGTTGTCGACGAGCCACTCCACGAACTCCCTGACGTCCGGCAGAAGCGTGTTGCCGTGATAAATGACGCCGTCCATGTCACATATAAAAGCCGATTTTGAATGAAGTTCCTCAAGCGATATTTTTTTCATCTGCGTCTCCGTTTCAGTCGTTTTTCGTCTCTTTCGCGGAGGGTCCGGAAGCGCGCGTTTTACCCGCTCCGACCCCCTCCGGCAAAAAAACTTGATTTTTTCTCGTAAATGTGGTATAGTTTATAAGGTTATTGCCCTTTTGACCCGCGCCTTCGCACCGGCGGACAGCGCACGGATCATACGGCACGCGGGACCCCGAAACAGCCCGCGTAATAAACTGCTTATGTAAATATTATACAATAAATAAAGCGGTTTGTACATAGTTGACCGGGTTTTTTCCGGCGGAAAGGAATCGCCGTAAGGCGTCAGGTGTTATCTTGTATAGACGATCAGAGAATTCTGAAAGTTCTGTTCGGAGCCACACCGAAATCGACCGAAACACGGGCAGAACGCCCGGATCGCAGAGATCATCCGCTCCGCTCGGCGCAGCCGGCGCCGCAAACAGAGCAAACGTTAACAGGATTCAAAAACGGCAAACGAACAGAGCAGAGACAAAAAGCGGCTCCATCGGAGGCAGAGGAGTGACGATGAAAAGAGGACTCGTGGTCCTTATCGTATGCGTTCTCTTCGGGCTTATCATGCTCGGAGCGGGCGTTTACGCGGCTTCTTCGATCTCGTCGGGCTCGGCTCCGAAAAGTCACTCGACCGAACTGCCGGTCTCCACGTCTTCCGCAGAGACCGAAGACGGGAACGTCCCCTCACCCGGGATCGGCGGAGGAGTATCGAGAACGGAAGCGACGGACACCGTCTCCGAAGAGACGGAACCGGTAAAAGAAAACAGTCCCGAAACCGACAAATCAGCGGCGCCCTCCCCCACGACCGACAACAAAAGCGCGGGAGAAGACGAACAGGTCCCGGATCATGAACCGCTGTACACCGTCACGTTCAATTTCTGGGACAGAGAACCGATATGGGCGGGAACCGACGGCGGAACGGTACGCGGTATCCTTGCGGAAAACGGATACACGCTCGACTCTCTCCACGTCCCCTCGATCGGAGCGGACGAGTGGATCAGCTACGACGCCGTGATCGACGTCGCAACTCTCAGTTATGAGACCGTCACTCTCACCGAGGAGATCCCGTACGACACGGAATACGTTTATTCGGATTCCGTCCCGTCGGGTCAGTCGTCGGAGACTACCGCGGGAGTCCCCGGTTATAAAGAGACGACGTACACCATCGAGTACGTCAACGGAGAGGAAAATTACCGTTCTCTTGACAGCGAGTATGTAACTTCATACCCCGTCAATCAGGTCATCACCGTGGGTACGGCTCCCTCGACCGTCGTTGAGGAATCCGCCGGCGGTTATATCTACGGGGCGGACGGCACGCAGTATCATTACTCGAAAGTCATCACCGTAAAGGCGACTTACTATAACCTTCCCGGCGGGACCGCTTCCGGTCTCCCCGCCGGCGACGGCATTATCGCAACGGATCCGTCCGTCATACCGACCGGAACGAGCGTCTACCTCAAAAACGACGCGATGGACCTCGGAGTCCGTATCGCCGCGGACACGGGCGTTTACGGCGCGTGGGTCGACGTGTGGATGAACGAGAACAGCCCGTATTACAGCATCTTCGCTCCTACCGGCGTGTGGGAGATGACTTGCTACATTTTAGACTGACATAAGGGGGAGAATCCGCGTTATCGGGGATCCTCCCTTTCTTTTTACGGAGGACAGACAAAATGGCGGAATTCAGAGCTCTTGCGGAATACCTCGACGAGCTGGCGGAGAGGTCCGATCCGGGAAACGAGTGCGTCGTCACGGTCGGCCACGAGGAGGTCTTCAGACACCGCGCCGGCTGGGCCGACGTGGAATCGAAAAAACCGATAACGGGCGGCGAGCTTTACTATATGTGGTCCGTCTCGAAAGTGGCGACCTGCTCGGCGTTCATGACGCTCGTCGAACGGGGCGAAGTATCGCTTGACGACCCGGTCGCGAAGTACGTGCCGGAGTTCGGCGCGATGCGGCGGATTTCGGGCGGCGGTACCGTCCCGGTGAAAACGGAGATGACTCTTTTTCATCTGATCACAATGACGTCGGGACTCTCGTACGACTCGGATTTCCCCGCGCTTGAAAAGATGAAAAAGGATCCCGGGGACCCCTGCCGAACTGTGAACGTCGCGCGCGCCGCGGCCTCGAAGATCCTCTCGTTCGAGCCGGGGCAGGCGTGGCTGTACGGTCTCTCTCACGATATCGTCGCCGCGGTCTGCGAGATCGTATCGGGGATGAGATTCTCCGAATTCGTGAAGGCGAGGATCTTCGATCCGCTCGGGATGAAGGACTCGACTTTCCATCCGATCTCCGAAGAAGAAAAAAGCCGGATGGCGACGCAGTACAGATTCGATCCGGACAGAAAGATCAGGATCCGCACGAACAACACGAACGGATTCATCTTCGGCGACGAATACGAGAGCGGCGGCGCGGGTCTCGTATCCACGGCGTCCGACTGTTCCCTGCTCGCCGAGGCGCTCGCGTGCGGCGGCGAGTGCAGGGGAGGCGGCAGAATACTGAAAAAAGAGACGGTCGACGATATGAGGCGCAACCGCCTCACCCCGGAGCTGATCACGAGCAAGGGCTTCCGCGAATTCCACTATCTGAAAGGATACGGATACGGGCTCGGCGTGAGGACGATGATCAATCCGCACGGGATCAGGGACGGATACGCCGTCCCCGGCGAGTTCGGATGGGACGGAGCCGCGGGCGCGGTCCTTATCGCCGACCCGGTGAATAAAGTCTCTCTCTTTTACGTTCGCCACATGCTCGAAGGAGAACAGGCGCTCGAGGATCTGAGAAAGCGTATGTACGAGGGGCTCTTCGGGGCGGGTCTTATTGAGAAGAAAGAATATTAACAATAAAACGCTTGACTCGGATGCCCCGGACGGGGTATTATAATGATGAAATCAAAAAAGGAGGAACGATCATGGCATATTTCAAATGTGAGATCTGCGGAGAGGTGTTCAAAGCGGATTCGAAAGAGACCGCCGTCTGCCCGAAATGCAAGGCGACGGGCGACAAACTGACTCAAATGAAAAACAAGTATGAGGGCACGAAGACCGAGCAGAATCTTAAAGACGCGTTCGCGGGAGAGTCCCAGGCGAGAAACAAGTACACGTATTTCGCGTCGAAGGCGAAGAAAGAGGGCTTCGAGCAGATCTCCGCTCTGTTCCTCAAGACCGCCGAGAACGAGAAGGAACACGCGAAGCTGTGGTTCAAGGAGCTCGAGGGCATCGGCTCGACCGCCGAAAACCTCGGAGCCGCCGCCGACGGCGAAAACTACGAGTGGACCGATATGTACGAGACGTTCGCAAAAGAAGCGGAGGAAGAGGGCTTCACCGAGCTCGCCGCGAAGTTCCGCGGAGTCGCCGCCATCGAACGCCACCACGAGGAGCGCTACCGCGCCCTGCTCCGCAACGTCGAGGCGCAGGAAGTGTTCGCCAAGAGCGAGGTCAAGGTATGGGAGTGCCGCAACTGCGGCCACATCGTTGTGGGCACAAGCGCCCCCGAGATCTGCCCCGTCTGCGCTCATCCGCAGTCCTACTTCGAGATCAACGCGGAGAATTATTGATATATCCGGGGGGACTTTTTGAAAAAAGTTCCCCCGGACCCCCTCAAAAACTTTACAAATAAGGGCGCGAAATACTTCGCGCCCGGGTTTTTTATTTAGGGACGTTTGCGGCTCGACCGTCGTTTTCTGAGGAGATCCTTCGACTTCGGTCTTCGACCTCCGCTCAGGATGACACACAATTAACACAATGTCATCCTGAGTGGAGCGAACGGAGTGAGCGGAATCGAAGGATCTGAAAGCGGAGCGATCAAGGGATCGCTCCCTACGGGTACGAAAAAAAACATTGTAGGGACGGCACTCTGCCGTCCGTACATTATACCGCGGCTTCGCCGCGATTTGATTTAATCGCGCCTGCGGGCGGTTTTAAGGTTCGGATGCCTGAGAGGCATCCCTACAGTCGCATATGAAGTTTTCGGTCAACATAAATAAAAGTCTGTAGGGGCGTCTCTCAAGTTATGCGGTTGCTTTCGGAAATAATTTGCAATGAAATGCAAATTATTTCGGCTCGTGAATCGGTGACTACAACATAAACTCCTGTAATTATTCACGAGGACGCCCGTACCTTAGTAGGTCCCCGCGCCCGCAGGCGCATTTATTTAAACAATCCGTAGCCTCCGTGAAAGACAGACAGATTCTTTATATTTTACTGTTCGATTATCAATCCGGAAGCAATATCGAGGATCACGGTCTTCTCCTCCGAGCCGTTCTCGCCGCAGTAGTACGTCACGCTGATCTGATCGGAGTCGATAAACTCCGCGGACTTGACCGCGGTGAGATACGCCGGGCGAACCGTCATTCCGTCCGGCGAGAACTCGAGGGACAGTTCCCTCGCGTCGAACGCGTTGCGGACGACGATTTTCTCTGAACCGGAATCATAAAAACAAATAATCTCGTCCCGGTAACAGTTGACTGCGTAGAAGACCCTCGACAGGGCGTCCCTCTCAAAACTGTAATACTGATACGCTTTGAATATCTCGCCGCTCCCGAAATCGCGTTTCAGGGAGAGTCCCCCGTCGTTCGTTTCGGTCACTTCGGGCGGTGCGAAAAGATAATCATGGAAGCCGGCGACCTCTTTACCGTCCGTGCCGTACAAAATGACCGTATAGTTTGACTTTCCTTCCTCGCTTTCGACAAGCCAGTGATCCCCCTCGTCCTTATACGCGGAGGGACCGTTCTGCGCTCCGGGCAGAGGATCGGAAAGATCGAAAGTTTCCGTGACCTCGGTATAGCCGTCTCCCGACAGATACGTCACCTCGACGCTCTTTTCGTCCGCCGACAGCTCCGCGGAGACGAACGGCTCGACCGCGCCCGACAGCTCATGTGAAAAAACGTCGATCACGAGATCCTTGCCGCCGCCGAAGATCCCTTTTACCTCAACGCTCTTTGAAGAGCCTGTCACGACGAGCGCGTCCGAATGATCCAGAACGTACGTGAACGGCGCAGAAAGCTCTCTCGTCGACGTGTTCAGAAAAAGCGTATACCTTGTCGCCGCGCTTGCTCCGGCGTTCCACGTAAAGACGGTCAGTGCGCCGTCCGCCTCGTCGACTTTGATCTCTTTCGGCTGATCAATGCTGAACTGTTCGATGCCTTCGGAATCAAAGATAACGAGATGGTATACGCCGTCTTCGCCGCGCGTCAGTTTATAAGGTTCACTCTCATTTGAACACGAGATCAGAACAAAAACCGAAACTATAAGAATTGACAATAATACAACCGCTTTTTTCACCCGTTCACTCTCCATTTTCCATTTTCCATTTTCCATTTTCCATT
>JAFWTH010000167.1 GCA_017518975.1 Clostridia bacterium | reverse complement strand
TTTCAGTTTAAGAAGCTTTTTAGCCTTGGGAACAGGTTCGCATTCAATGATTTTTGCTGTTCTCAGTTCCGTTTCAAAGAACTTGTCGATATCAATCGCAGGCAGTTTCTCGGGAGCCTCAGGATTTTTTTCTTCAACTGATTTAGCTTCTGCCTCTTTTTTTGCTATTTCTTCAAAAAATGCTTTTTCGTCGATCCTGCGGAATAGAGGCGAGGAAGCTTCGACCCGTTTGCCGGTTTTCAATCCTCCGAAAGACAGCGCGGTATCGTAATCTTTGGAATCTGTTTTGATTTGTTTGAAAATCGAGTCGACAGTCTCGGGAATTATCGGATACAGGAGAACTGCCGCAATTCTGATCGTTTCAAGAAGGTTATAAATAACCGTTCCAAGCCTGTCTTTGTTCGTTTCATCCTTTGCAAGGACCCACGGCGTCGTTTCATCGATATATTTGTTAGCGCGTTTCAGCAGATCGAAAACGTCGGAAATCGCGTCCGCAATGTGAAAATCGTCCATTTTATGCGCGAAATCAGCGACGGTTTTTTTGACGGTTTCTTTCAGTTCCGCGTCCGGACCTTCGTCACCTGCCGGAGACGGAATGATTCCATCGAAATATTTATCGGTCATTGCAACAGTACGGCTTACAAGGTTGCCGAGGTTGTTCGCAAGGTCGGTGTTGTATCTGTTGATGAATGCTTCGTAGGTGATCGACCCGTCGTTGGCGTAAGGCATTTCGGATAATGCGTAATAACGTACTCCGTCCACTCCGAATGTTTTTGCCAGGTCATCGGCGTAGATTACGTTTCCGCGGGATTTCGACATCTTATCCTGACTGGAATTGAACCAGGGGTGTCCAAAAACCTTCTTCGGAAGGGGAAGATCAAGCGCCATCAGAATGATGGGCCAATAGATCGTATGGAATCTTACGATATCCTTTCCGATAATATGGACGTCAGCGGGCCAGTATTTTCTGAACAATTCGGGCTGTTCTTCGTTAGCGGGATCATACCCGAGCGCCGTGATATAGTTAATAAGAGCGTCAAGCCAGACGTAAACGACGTGCTTGGGATCGAGTGGGACCTTAACGCCCCAGCTGAATGAACTTCTCGTAACGCAGAGATCCTGAAGACCTCCTTCGGCAAGAAGAAAATTATTCAGCATTTCTTTTTTTCTTGATTCCGGTTCAATAAAATCAGGGTGTTCCTCAATATACTTTATAAGTCTGTCGGCATATTTGCTCATCTTAAAATAATAAGCTTCCTCTTTAGCGCGGACTACGGGACGTCCGCACTCCGGGCATTTTCCGTCAACTACTTGAGAATCGGGAATGAAAGACTCGTCCGGTGTACAGTACCAACCCTCGTATTCGCCCTTGTAAATATCGCCTTGTTCATAGAGCTTGTTGAAAATATGCGCTACAGCCTTTTCGTGATAATCGTCGGTAGTTCTTATGAACTTATCGTATGAGGCGTTCATAAGATCCCAAATGCCTCTTATCTGCTTCGAAACACCGTCAGCGTATTCTTTCGGTGAAATACCTGCTGCGGCAGCTTTTTCTTCGATCTTTTGTCCGTGCTCGTCCGTTCCTGTACAAAAGTACACGTCAAATCCGCGCTGCTTTTTATATCTGGCGACCGCGTCGGTCATTATGACCTCGTAAGTGTTTCCGAAGTGCGGTTTGGAAGATGCGTAGGGTATAGCCGTTGTTATATAATATTTTTCTTTCATCTTACTGTCCTTTCTTCTTAACGTTCGCGGGGGAATTTTCCTCCGGCGGCGTAAATATCAATAATTTTCGGTTCTTCCTTGCTGTCCAGGATTAAGAGGTCGGCTCTCAAACCCGGAAGCAGTCTGCCGCAAACGTCTGATATTCCGACCATGTCCGCAGGATTTGATGACGCGGCAGGGATGACTTCCTCAAGCGACAGACCGGTAAATCTCATATAGTTTTTAAGCGCGTGGAAGAGGTCGAGAGTGCTTCCGGCAAGTGCGCCGTCAAACGTAGTCGCTTTACCGTTTTTCACATTTACCGGCAAACCTCCGATCGAATACTCACCGTCGGCGCAGCCTGCGGCTTCCATTGAGTCGGTCACGAGAACAAAACGGTTGCGCGGCTTAAGTTTCGACGCCATTACAATCATTTCGGGTCTGACGTGCTCTCCGTCGCAAATGAATTCGCTGTAGGCATTGTTGTTGAGAATGGAACAGACAGCGCATCCGGGTTCTCTGTGATGGATCGCTCTCATGCAGTTGAAAGTGTGTGTAAACGATCGCGCGCCGCGCTTTACGGCATTTTCGGCCTCTTCGTACGTCGCGTTCGTATGGGCTATTCCGTACGTTGCGCCGAATGAAATGACGGTCTCGATGAATTTGCCGTTTTTATCGAGCTCGGGTGCGGCCGAAACGTGTATCGGTAAGGGGGACATTCGTTCAAGTAAAGTATCTATCTGCCCGTCGTCAGGCGGTGAAAGAAGTTCCGGCGCGTGAGCACCTTTTTTTTCGGGATTGAGGTATCTTCCTTCAAGGTGAATCCCGGCGATTGTCGCCATCCCGGGAACAGCCGACCTTTTTCCGTTGATTCTGTCTGCGGATTTCAGAAGATCTTCAAGCGGAGAAGTGGCAAGAGTCGCCATCAGAGTCGTCGTTCCCGTCCCGGCGTACGACATGCGCATAATATCGATCTCATAAGGTGATGCGAAATTGAAATCGTATCCGGCTCGTCCGTGTGTGTGGACGTCAACAAGTCCGGGGATTATATATTTATTTTTACAATCTATTATTTCGCATTCGTCTTGTAGAGTTTCCGAACCGATCGATTCGATGATTTCTCCGTCGGTTATAATATTTGCTGTTTTGAATTTGCGTTCTGCGGAATCGTAAACGTATCCGTCCGAGAATACTTTCTTCATCTGAATCACCGCTTTTTTTGATAATTACTAAAAATTTATTATAACAGATTGCTTTTCCGATTACAAGTTTTGGATGAGAGATTCATTGATTACGTCCGGTATATTCATCATATATCCTGCTTTTCGGAACGCCACGCTGCTTTGCAGCCGCTTTGATAGCATCCATTCTTGAGAGACCGGACTCGATCAATGATTGAACGTGATCGTTAACGTCTTCAGGATAATCCGCATTCGTTATTGTTTGTTTTCCTTCAATTACGAGAACATATTCGCCTCTCGGCTCTTTTTCTTCATATAATGCGATCGCTTTGGAAACCGTCGTTCTGATAATTTCCTCATTCAACTTGGTCAATTCTCTGCAAAGACTGATCCTGCGGTCGCCGAGAAAGGATAATAGTTCGCTTAAAGTCTTTCTGATTCTGTGAGGCGCTTCGTATATTATAAAAGTCCTTTCCTCGTGTGATAATTCCTCATATCTTTGTTTTCTTTTCTTGTTATCGGCAGGCAAAAAGCCTTCGAATACGAATCTGCCGGCGGATAGACCCGAAACGGTAAGTGCAGAGATAGCCGCGCATGCGCCCGGAACTGAAACAACCGTTATTCCGTTTTCTGCCGCGAGCTTTACAAGATCCTCTCCGGGATCGCTTACAGCAGGCGTTCCCGCGTCGGTCACCAGAGCGCAGTTTTCTCCGTTTTTAAGCCGTTCAATAATCCTCGGTCCTTTTTCCTCCTTGTTGTGATCGTAATACGAGACAAGTGATGACGATATGCCAAGCCGGTTCAAGAGGAGACCGGTCTTTCTCGTATCCTCGGCGGCGATAAAATCGACTTCGGAAAGTACTTTTATCGCTCTTTCCGTTATATCGCTCATATTTCCGATGGGTGTTGATACAAGATAAAGCGTCTTTTTGACGACGGCGTTTTTTTCGGGTGTTTCACTCATTTTCGGTTCTCCGTATCACAAGGAAACTTCTCGACGTCACAAAAAAGATGATCGGTCGAAAACGTTTCGTATATTCTGTCGGCGTCGGACGTATATTTTCCGTCACTGCGTTTTTCATAGATGACGAGCGGCCGGGAGTATACAATACCGGGAGCCGCGCCCGATTTTCCCTCAACTAGAACAAGAGAAGGAGGTGCGTCCCGGAATGGATGAACGAATATTACTCTTTTTGGCTCTATTTTTGATTCCCGCATGGCGCAGAATAAATCACAGATTCTTTCGGGTTTCCAGACGACGGTCAGCGTTCCTCCGTATTTCAGGATCTTTCCGGCGGATGAGCAAAAATCGAAAATATTTCCGTTCAATTCTCTTCGCGCGAAATTCAACTCGTCATTATCGTTTCGTTTACCCGTTCCGGGCATCATATACGGCGGGTTGGAAATTACTGCGTCAACTGATCCTCCGAAACGTTTTTGAGTTAGCGATCTTACGTCAGCGTTAATGACTTCTATTTTATTCTCCAGCCCATTGAGTATCGCGTTCCTTTTACAGATCGACGCTGAAGTATCGCGGATTTCTACTGCCTTAACAAGAGAGTATTTGTCTCTTTGAGAGACGAGCAGAGAAACGGCTCCGCATCCTGCTCCGAATTCGACTGCGACTCCGGACGAATTGGCTTTTGAAAAGGCTGCCAGAAGATATGAATCCGTTCCGAAAAGTAAGCCGTCTTTTTGACTTATAAGCGTCAGATCTTCATTGATACGATCTATCCTTTCCGTTGAAGGATCAAATAATCCCTCGAATGAGTTATGGTTGCTCATCTGCGTTTATCCTCCTAATAATAAAAGCGAAGTGGAACGTTGACGTGCTCCCTCCGCTTTTATTATCATTTTAATTACCGTTCAATCCTGAACGGGAGCGCCGACAGGGCAAACTCCGGCGCACGCTCCGCACTCGAGGCATTCCTCAGGGTTGATTTCGAATTTATCCCCCTGTTCGGAAATGCAGCCGACGGGGCATTCAGCCGCGCAAGCTCCGCAAGCGATGCACTCATCTGTAATCTTGTATGCCATTTCAAAAACCTCCTTATAAGATTTTTCACATCATTGTATCATACATCAGAATAAAAATAAATACTTTATTGAGAAATTATTTGGAATTTTGTTTGATGATCGTTAAACAATCTCTGTCGTAGACCTTGATAACGTCTCCGTTTTGAGTAGAGACCTTGACTTTGACAAGCCCCGTAAGAGGACTTGACTCAGTCACTACGCCTTCGCCGTCGGGAGTTTCGACTCTTGCGTCGACTTTCGGGGTCTTTTTTATACCCGCCTCATAATTCTCGTGTTCAAAACGAAGGCAGCACATCAGTCTTCCGCAAGTACCGGATATTTTTGCCGAATTAAGAGACAGATTCTGTTCTTTTGCCATTTTGATAGAAACCTGGGCGAAATCGCAGAGGAATGATGAACAGCAGAAGGGTCTTCCGCAAATTCCTATACCGCCGAGCATTTTAGCTTCGTCGCGGATCCCGATCTGACGAAGCTCGATCCTTGTTCTGAATACAGACGCGAGATCCTTTACAAGTTCTCTGAAATCCACCCTGACTTCTGCGGTGAAGTAAAAAGTAAGCTTTGAGCGGTCATGGGTATATTCTGCGCCTATGAGTTTCATCGTCAACTCATGTTCTTCAATTTTTTTACGGCAGATTTCGAGTGCTTCTTTTTCCATCTCGAGATTTTTCTCATGCTGAGTGAAATCGGATTTGTCGGCAACACGAACAACGTTTCTCAACGGAGGAACGATCTGAGACGAGGGAACGGGAGCGTTGGAAAAAGTAACGTAGCCGAACTCAATCCCTCGTGCGGTTTCAACGATTGCCGCATCTCCTTTTTTTAATGTCATTCCGTTGGGAGAGAAATAATACGTTTTACCGTTACCGTTGAATTTAAGTCCGATGACCTCAGTCATCTGTTCGGAATCACTGCAATTCGCAGCCGTCACGTTGTTTTCCGGGTTTTCCATCAGATCCTCCGTTCCGCCGCCCGTCGGCGACATTATATTCTGCATTTGAAGATAAGATCGTAAATAACATTCTTGGGAGTTGCGTTTGAAGATATCAGGTCAAGGGCGTATGCCGTCATATCAAAGATGTCTACAAGTCGTTTGAGTGATACCGATCTCAAAGTATCCGTTTCTTCTTCATTAAGCGCGATATCGTATTCGGACGTTGAAGCTTTTTTGAATTTAATCATTGCCGCAACGAGTGACGATACTTCCGTCAGAATCCTGTTTGAGGTTTCAAATCCGTTTGATAAAAAGGGAGTTATGATCGAAATTGCGTCGGACGTTTTGCCCGTCACAAGTTTCACTGTAAAGATTCGTGTTTTTACGGTAAGATTCTCTTCTTTTTTTTCGTCACCGGTCAAGATACGTTTTGCTTCTCCGATAGAGCCGTTTGAAGCTTCGACTGCTCTGATGATCCGTTCGGAATGATCCTTACCTTTGCTGTCAGTTAACGGCAGACCCTCGAGATATTCTTTGACTTTCTGCGGCGTAAACAGTTCCATTCTGACAGTTACAGCTCTGCTTCTGATCGTTTCGAGCAGCGCCTCGGAATTCTCGGTCAAAAGAAAAAATGTTACGAACGGAGGAGGTTCTTCAAGCGATATAAGAAGTGCGTTTTGCGCTTGAGTTGTCAACAGTTCAGCCTCTTCGATAATATAGATCTTTTTATCGGAATCATTCGGCGTAACGTACAGATCTTCTCTTATTGACCGTATCTTTCCCACTCCGATAGATGCTCTATCGTCTTTTGAAGTAGTAATAACGTCGGCGGAGATACCTTTCAGGATCCTTCCGCATACCGGACAAACGCCGCAGGGAAGCGGATATTTTGCATCCGTTCTGTTTTCACATCCGAGAGCTGCGGATGCAAGAATCGCGGCCGTATGTTTTCCCGATCCTTTCGGCCCTTCAAGAATATACGCGTGAGACGCTGTCCCATTCTCAATTGCTTCACCCAGTGTACGTTTAAGCCTATCGTTTCCGAATAGAGATTTGAATATTTCTCTCATTTTTTAATAGCTATTCAACGGAAATTAGTATCCGTATCGGAGAATCCTCGTCGATCTCAACGGTCGCGATCGGATCGGTAACTTCTCCGAGAGACGACAGAGTCTCTGACGTTACATAGTCGATCCATCCATCCGGTATCTCGCCTTTTTCAAACTTCAGTATTATTCTGTCCATAATCTCAAGACCGGCGTTTTTACGCGCGTCCTGAATGTTTCTGACGATCTCTCGCGCTACTCCTTCGCGTCTCAATTCCTCGTCGACTGTAAGATCAAGAGACACAACGATACCGGATCCGCTTGCGACGAACATACCGTCTTTTGCATTGTATTTGACAAGAATAATCGATGAGGAAAAGTCTTCTTCAACTCCATTGATTTCCAGTCTGACAGTATCGTCCGAGAAAGAGAATTTTCCTGATTTGACGGCTTTGATAATCTCAGGTATCCTGTCGGAATAATGATTTCTGATTTCGTTGAAATTCGGATCGTACTGTACTGTCGCGATATCGCCGACGTCTTCAAGGATTTCAATATTTTTGACGTTTAGTTCCTCAGCGATGACGGATGAATATTCTGCGACACGCGATGATTTATCAGGATCCGAAAGAGCGATTCGAAGTGTTCTCAGGGGCTGCCTGTTTTTCACTCTGTTCTTTTGTCTGACAGAACGCGCAAGAGTTATTATCTCGCGTACGAGATCTATATCGGCGACGAGTTCGTCGTTCCTGAATTCATCGGGGATTGTCGGCCAATCTTCAAGATGAACGGATTCCTTGCGGGAGAGTATCTTATATATTTTTTCGGAGACTATAGGAGCGGCAGGCGCGAAAAGTTTGGTAAGATTAAGCAGAACGTAATACAGCGTTTCGTATGCGTTCTTTTTATCCTCACTCATACCCGCTGTCCAGAACCTTCTTCGGGATCGTCTGATATACCAGTTTGTAAGGCCGTCGATGAGTGAAACTATGTTCTCGACGTACCGGTTGACAGAATACGAATCCATATTGGAAGTGATTGCTTTTTCCGTCTCATATAGTTTGGCAAGGATCCATTTATCAAGCGAATTGTCACTGGACGGAGTTTTTGCGGCATCCGGCTCGAACCCGTCGATATTCGCATACGATATAAAGAAATTGCATGCATTCCAATAGGGAAGTATGATTCCCTGATAAGCGTCAAGTAACCCGTTTTCATCAAAAAGCAAGTCACCGATCAGCATGGCTCCGCTCTGATAGAGATAAAGCCTGAACGAATCCGTTCCGAACTTTTTCATGAGTTCCATCGGGTCTGTATAATTTTTTGAAGACTTTGATAGTTTTTTTCCGTCTTTTGCAAGGATAGTTCCGTGAACGACACAGTTTTTGAACGCCGGTCTGTCAAACAGCGCGGCGGCAAGAACGTGAAGATAGTAGAACCAGCAACGGATCTGCCCGGTATATTCCACTACGAAATCCGAAGGGAAATGTTCTTCAAACCACTCTTTGTTTTCAAACGGATAGTGCTTTGACGCAAAAGGAACGCTTCCGCTTTCAAACCAGCAGTCAAGTACTTCCGGAACTCGCTTCATCTCAGTACCGCACTTCGGACAGGGGAAGGTTACCTCATCCATATACTGCCGGTGAAGGTTGTCGAGATGCTTCCCGGATACTTCTTTTATCTCCGCGATACTTCCGAGTACTTTCTGCTCTCCGCATTCGGGACATGACCAGATCGGTATGGGCGTGCTCCAGTATCTGTTTCTTGAGATGTTCCAGTCTCTTGCTCCTGCAAGCCAGTTGCCGAATCTGCCGTGTTTAACGGTTTCGGGGACCCAGTTGATCTTTTCGTTATTCTCTATCAACTTATCTTTGATTTTCCCGATATTAAAATAATAAGCGTCCATTGCTTTGTAGATCAGCGGGCGTTTGCATCTCCAACAATGAGGATAATTATGGACGATCGTTCCGTCTGCAACGGCTTTTCCATTGTCGTAAAGGAATCTGATAATAACGGGATTCATCTCTATGACGTTCTTCTCCTCGTCCGGAGAATAGAAATCGGTGATTTCTTCTGTAAAACGTCCTTTTGAATCGACCGGATTTACAAGCGGAATGTTGTTTTTCTTGCACGTCCAGTAGTCGTCCTCACCGAATGCGGGTGCGGTGTGGACGATTCCCACGCCTTCGTCCGCTCCGACGTAATCCGCTGAAACGACCCTGAATGCACCTTCTTCCTTTTTGCTTGAAAAATAAGGGAAAAGGGGATCATAAGATATACCGAGAAGATCGGAACCTTTGCACGTTTTTAAAACGGCAGGTTCTTCACCGAATATTTTCGGAAATCCGCCAAGTGTAGCCGAACATGCTACATATACACAGTCTCCGACGTCAACAAAGGAATATTCAAGATTTTCGCCTACAGCGAGGCAGAGATTGGACGGGAGAGTCCAGGGCGTAGTCGTCCACGCGAGAAAATAAACCGGTTTGTCGGCTACTTTCAAATCGGTCGCAAAACGTGCGATCAGCCATCTGTCCTGACGAGGTCTTGTCGAATCGGATTCTCTCGTGTCGGATATCGAAAGTGATGTTTCACAATGTGTGCAGTAGGGCGTTACACGATAATCACGGTAAATCAGACCTTTGTCATAACATGTCTTGAAAGCCCACATGACGCTTTCCATAAAATCACGGTTCATCGTCTTGTAGGCACCGTCGTAATCGACCCATCTGGCCATTTGTTCAACATATTCTTTCCAGGCTTCGTTGTTTGCGGATACTATTTCATAGCATTTGTCATTGAACACGGCTATTCCCAATG
>JAFWTH010000166.1 GCA_017518975.1 Clostridia bacterium | reverse complement strand
TTTCAGAATGAGAGAGATCAGGTAAACGATCAGCAGATGCGCCGGATAGAAGATATAGAAAAAGTATTTCATCCGGTATTTCCCGCGGAAGCCGGAATAAAGAGCGATAAGCGGCACCGCGAGCAGCGCGAACGGCTGGGGTTCCGATTTCATAACGAGACGCGGTACGTCGGACAGAGACGCGGGACCTGCCTCGATAACCGCGGCCGCGCAAAGCGCGAGAAGACAGACGGTAAACGCCGCCATCCGCGGACCCTTTCCACGGAATAGATACGCGCTTACGGGCAGCATGATACCGAAAAACCCGTAGTCGATCCTGACGTACTTACAGAGAAAAAACGCGAAAGCGACCGCGGCGGCGAGCCCCGCCGCGTAAAGGATCCGGGTCTCCCGGGTCTTTTCTTTTTCCGGAGAGTAAAAGAGTCCCCGCACGATCGCCATTATTCCTATGGAACACGAAAAAGTGAAAAGGATGCCGAGATAAAAATCGCGCTCGACGATAACGTAGGGGATCTGACAGACGACCGCAAGGGTGAAAACGCGGAGGAAATAACGGATCGGAGACCGCGTTCTGATCATCCCCTCGGCAATGAACCACGCGAAAATCGGCATGGCGAGCCTGCCGATAATACGAAGAGCCGGGACGCCGGGGAACAGAACGACGCCGACGTGATCGACGGTCATCGAGACCGCCGCGATTATTTTAAGGACGTTCGCGGACAGTCCGACAGTCCTTTCACCGTTCATTTTCTCGCCTCCTCTCCGTCACATTCTACCACAGTTTTCACCTTTTGTCCATCAAGTCGTATTGACAATAAAAAAACTGTTTGCTATAATATTTTAAGATGCGAAGACGAAGACGGCTTCGCCGGAAAAAGCACGCAAAGAGAGAGCCCCCGCGGCTGGGAGGGGCTTCGTGGTCCGGTGCGGCATTTCACTTCCGAGCACGCCGGGGGAAAAGTGTAGTCCGGCGCGGGCAGCCCGTTACAGCGAAGAAGAGAGCCGGGGTGCGAAGCCGTCCCGGAACTCGGGTGGTACCGCGGTCGTCCCCGACCGTCCCGACGGCAGTTTACGCTGCTCGCCGGGTTTTTTATTTTGCGAAAACATCCGAAAGGAAGAACGGTATGATAAAAGAAAAACTTGAACAGATCAGAAAGGACGCCGAGGCGGCGCTTGCGGACGCGGGAGTGAACGTCGAGGCGTTGAGGATCAAATACCTCGGCAAGAAGGGAGAACTGACCGCCGTGCTTCGCGGAATGGGTAATCTCACTCCCGAGGAAAGGCCGGTCATCGGTCAGCTTGCCAACAAGGTCAGAGCCGAGATCGAGCAAATGCTTCAGAAGAAAAAAGAGGAAGCCGAGGCGGCGGCGTTCGGCGTATCGCCCGACTTCGATTATTCTTTGCCCGGAGTCGCTCCGAGGAGCGGCGGACTGCACCCGATCACACAGATGTGCTACGACCTCAACGACGCTTTCCGTTCAATGGGCTTCGAGATATTCGGCGGTCCCGAGATAACGAGCGAGTACTACGCTTTCGACAACCTCAACTTCCCCCCGAACCATCCCGCAAGAGAGAGCATGGATACCTACTGGATCGAGGGTCACGACACGGGGAGCGCTTCCGATAAGCTCTGCCTGCGTCCTCACCTGACGGGCGACAGCGTTCGTTATATGCAGACACACAAACCGCCCTACCGCTTCGTCTATCCCGGCAGGGTCTACAGGAATGAGACGACGGACAGCCACCACGAACGCGCCTTCTTCCAGTATGAGGCGCTGGTCGTCGATAAGGAATTCACTTTCACCGCCGGGAAGGTCATGATAAAATCGATCCTTTCAAAGGTGTTCGGAAAAGACGTTCCGGTCAGGATGAGAGCGGGCTTCTTCCCCTTCGTCGAGCCCGGATTCGAGATAGACATGGGATGCCAGATCTGCGGCGGAAAGGGCTGCAGCGTCTGCAAGCACGTGGGCTGGATCGAGATAATGCCCGGCGGCACACCGCATCCGAACGTGCTCCGCGCGGCGGGACTCGATCCCGACGAGTACACCGGTTTTTACGTGAACGTCGGTCTCGACCGTCTCGTCATGATGCGCTACGGCATCGACGACGTCAGACTGTTCCACAGCACCGACCTCAAATTTCTGAAACAGTTCTGCTGAGAGGAGGATGAAACGATGAAGCTATCACTCAACTGGATAAAAGATTTCGTCGATCTCCCCGCAGAGCTCGACCTGAAGCGCCTCGCATACGATCTCACCATGTCCACCGTCGAGGTCGAGGGCATGGAGGAACTTGCGCGCCGCTATGACGGCATAATCGTCGGAGTGATCGGGGAAGTCCTTCCGCATCCGAACGCCGACAAGCTCCGTATCTGCCGAGTGGATATCGGCGGCGAGACAAAGGATATCGTCTGCGGAGGAAGCAACCTCGAGGGTGGTATGAAGGTCGTCGTCGCGACCCCGGGCGCTTTCGTGCGCTGGCACGGGGAAGGCGAACCCGTAGAGATAAAGAACGCGAAGCTACGCGGAGTGGAGTCCTTCGGCATGATCTGCGCGTCGGTCGAAGTCGGCATGGACGGACTGTTCCCGGCAGCGGAGGAGCACGAGATAATGGATCTCTCCTCCCTCGACGTCGCCGCGGGCACTCCTCTCGCGGAGGCACTCGGGCTTGACGACTACATCCTTGAGATAGACAACAAATCGATGACCAATCGCCCCGATCTCTGGGGCCACTACGGCATAGCGCGCGAACTTGCGGCGCTCTACGATCTGCCCCTGAAGCCGATCCCCGCCTACGTTCCCGAGACGGAGGTCCCCTTCGACATCCGTATACTTGACACGGAGCGCTGCCCGAGATACATCGGAAGCAGGATCGAAGGGCTGTGCGTCAAGGACGCCCCGTTCGAGATGAGGAGCCGCCTCTGGAAGGTGGGGCTCCGCCCGATCAACGCCCTCGTCGACGTGACGAACTACGTAATGCTCGCGGTCGGTCAGCCGACTCACGTTTTCGACGCCGATATGATAAAGGGTCACATCGAGGTCAGAAGGGCGAAGGACGGAGAAACTCTCGGGCTCCTCAACGATAAGGAGCTGAAGCTCACCCCCGACGACCTCGTCATCGCCGACGCGGAAGAAGCCGTCGCGCTCGCGGGAGTCATGGGAGGCGCCAAGGACTCCGTGCTTCCCGACACGAAGGACGTGATCCTCGAGGTCGCGAACTTCGACGCGAAGGGAGTCCGCCGCACGGCGATCCGATACGACAACAGAACGGAATCCTCTGCAAGATACGAGAAGGCGATAGATCCCGAGAGATGCGATCAGGCGCTTTCCCTCGCAATGAAAATATTCAAAGAACTTTACCCCAACATGAAGGTCACGGCGTTCACGGACTGCTATCGTGAGCATCTTGAGAGAAAAGAGATAGACGTTCCGCTCGAATGGCTCGACCGCCGTCTCGGCATGAGGATCCCGAAGGAGATCGTCGAGCGCAAGCTCGGGACCATGGGCTTCGAGGTCACGTACACGGACGACGAGATGCACGTCGTCGTTCCGACCTGGCGCTCCACGGGCGACGTCGGCATAAAAGCCGACATCATGGAGGAGGTCGCCCGTATGTACGGCTACGACAACTTCGAGGCGACGACGATCACCGCTTCCTTCGAGGGAGCGATCAACCAGCTGGACGAGGATCTCGTCAGAAAAGTCAAGGAATACCTCGCCCTCAGATGCGATATGCAGGAGATATTCACCTATCCGTGGATGAGCGAAGAGTTTGTCAAGGCGACGCTCCCGTCAACCGACGGCGTGCTCGCGCTCTCGACCCCTCCGTCTCCGGAGGAGAAATACCTGCGCTCGTCCATGATCCCGAATATCTGCCGCGCCATAGTGAAGAACGAACACAACTACGATTCCTTCGGCATCTTCGAGGAGGCGAAGGTCTTCCTCGATCGCGACTACACGTCGGTCTATCCGAACGAGGAGCTCCCGCGTCAGGAAAGGCGCCTCGGGTTCGCCGTCGCCGGAAGTCCGGAGAAAGCCGAGGAGCTGTTCAGACAGGCGAAGGGTATCGTCGGTTCGATGCCGAGATACACTCACCAGGAGCCCTTCACCTTCGAGCGCATCGAGAAGCCGTACTGGTCCGACGACGCCGCGTGGCTGAATATCTGCCTCGGCGGGAAGAAGATCGGCGACCTCGGACTGATCTCGAGAAAAGCGGCGCAGGGATGCGGCATCAAGGTGCTGACCGCGGCTCTCGCGGAGATCGATCTCGACTCTCTCGTCCCCTTCAGATCGAGGACGAATCGCTATGAGCATATCCCCGAATTCCCGGAGAACACCTTCGACATCTCGTTCCTCGTCGACGGCTCCGTCAAGTGGGATGAGATGAAGTCGGCGATCCTCGGGAAGAAGACGGAGGGATCGCTCCTGAAGGACGTTGTCTTCGTCGACGAATACAGGGGACGTCAGATACCGGACGGAAAGAAGTCCGTCACGGTCAGACTCGTCATAGGATCGAGTGAAAAAACTCTGACAGGCGCCGAGATCGAGAGCGTCGCGGACTCCGTGATGCGTAAGATCACCCATGTGATGGGCGCAGAAGTCAGATCGAAATAAGGAGGCGGAAAAATGAAAAAATCTTATACGATGAACATAGCGGGATGCGAACGCGCTCTTCCTCTCTGCCCGCTGAACGACGAACTCTTTATCGGCGCGTTCGTGATCTTCGGAGATCCCGAACTCACCACCGCCGCGGCGAAAGCTCTTATCGAGCGCGCTCCGGAGCACGATTACATCATCACCGCCGAGGCGAAGGGTATCCCGCTCGCCCACGAGATGGCGCGCCTGATGGGGAACCGCAAATACTTCATCGCGAGAAAGAAAGCGAAGCTCTATATGCAGGAGGTCTTCGAGGTCGACGTCCGGTCGATCACGACCGACGGAGACCAGAAGCTCTACCTCGACAAGGCCGACGCGGACGAGATGAAGGGCAAGCGCATCCTCATCGTCGACGACGTCATCTCTACCGGCAAAAGTCTCGCCGCGCTCGAACATCTCGTAAACGAGGCGGGCGGCAATATAGTCGGCAAAATGGCGATCCTCGCCGAGGGCGACGCGCAGAAGAGGGACGACCTGATCTTTCTCGAACCGCTCCCGCTCTTCGATAAGAACGGAGATCCCATCAAAGGAACGTACTGAACCTTATTGACAAAAAGCGCTTCTTTTTCAAGAAGCGCTTTTTCTTTTTGAACGGTTTTCCGCCGCGCGCCGTATCCTATTCCCCGAACTTGTCGTTCAGAGAAAGATCCTTTACGAACGTGTATTTGACTTTCATAAGCGTCGATTCCTCGCCCGTCACGAGGTCTCTTATTCCGGTCTTCAGTTCGAATATCGTCGACTGACCGCCTCCGAGTCCTTGATATGATTCCCGCGCCGCTTCGAACTCGTCTTCGTCGAAGATCATCTCGTATCTGTCGGTATTGAGTCCCATCTGCTCCCCGATCACGACCCTCGTCACGTTTTTCGCCGTCATCGTGGAGTAGCCGCCCAGCCGGACTTCTATGCGTCCTCTCGTGATGCCGCAGTACTCCTCTATGTTGTCGACGTAAAGCTGGACCTGACTGTCTCCCTCGAACCAGTCGGGGATCACCCAGGCGTCGTGTGAGCCGACCGGTTCGGTGTTTCCGATCGGACCCGGATCGACCTTCGTTCTGTCGGCGGGGTAACCGCTTATGAAAGCGTCCGTGGAGTAATATCCGTCGAGCCAGTCGATCCTCGAGTTCAGCCAGTTCTCGACGTATTCGACGTTTTCAAGGCAGGAATTGCAGGAAAGCGTCGCCTCCGGCTCCTGTCCGAGCGCGGTGTTGAGGATATCCCACACCTCGAAGTTGCGCTCGAGTTCGTCGATCCTCGATCTCACGAACGCAAGTTCCGCGGACGCGGTCGATCTGAGCGTCTCTTTTATCTCTTCCCATCTGTCGGCGGCCATCCTGCGGAACCACTCGTTCGAGAGAAACGCGGCGAGCCAGACGTTCCGGTCGCCCTTGTACTTGCCGGTCGTAGAGATGATATGTCCGACGGCGAGACCGGATGTGGAAGTTTGTTCCGAGGAGTTGCCGAACGCGAGATTCAGATCCCAGACCGGGCCGAAATACAGTTTGCCCTGCGGCTCTTTGAAATACATGAAGAACGACGACCAGTCGACGTCGTTGTTCCGGTACACCTCGTTGAGAAGGTATATGTCGACCGCAGAATCAAGATCGACGAGTTGTTCGACCTTATCGCGGTCGCCCTCTTTTACCGTGTTGAACACAGTTTCGAGGTGGCACTTCATCGCGATCACCTGATCCTTGTCGCGGAAATCGCTCTGTACGGAATATTTGATACCCGACACTGAGAACATATCGGAGTTGTACTCTCCGGTCGCCCACGAGTCGTACTCGACGAGGAATCCGATATTGTCCTTCGTCCCGTCCTTGATATCGACTCTTCCCTTCGCGACCTCGACGTGCTCGGAGAGCAGGTAGACGCCTCTGTATTCTCCGTTGAGATAAACGTGGACAAGTTCCCCGTACGGCGTCCATTCTATGGGGTCGAGTTTCGACGCAAGTTTGAAGGCGAGATAGTTGCGGATCAGCGATTTGTCCGAGTGACAGGGTATGAGCGTCCAGTCCTTCGCCTGAGTGCCGGTTCCCGAGCCGTCCATCAGACAGACCTTTTCAGGGAATTTCAGCTTGTAGGGCTTTTTCTCATGACCCCAGCTCGCCTGTCCTCTGCCGCGGATGCTGATCTCGTCGTATGAAATATCGCGTCCGTCGGGAGCTGTCAGGGAAAACGAGGTCTTGATATAGACCTCTTTTGATTCGACGTCGCGTCCGGTTTCCGTTTCAAGTCGTACGACCCCGAGCAGCGTATCCGTCGGGACGTCCGTCCCGAGCATATCGGAAAACCGCACAAAAAGCGTCGCCGCCTCCGCACGTGTGGCGGTGGACGACGGTGAGAATCTTCCCGCCGCGTCGCCTTTCAACAGACCGGTCGTCCTCAAAAGCTCGAGATCCCCGGCGTACCACGCGTCTCCGGGAACGTCCGGGAACGCGCTCACGGCGTCCGGATCGTCGGCGATCCGGCACCCCGAGATCTTTATATATCTCGCGAGCATCGACGCCATCTCCGAGCGCAGGATCCGCGCCCCGGGCCTGAAAGTGCCGTCGGGATATCCGTTCGCGACCCCTTTGACCGACGCCCATATAACGTACGGGTAAAACCAATCCGACGCGGAAACGTCGGAGAAGGTCGCCTCGCCGCTCGTCTCCGTATCGCCCGAAATGCGCATCAGCACGGTCGCGAATTCCGCACGGGTCACGTTTCCGCCTGGATCGAATATACCGTTACCCTTGCCTTCCATGATTCCCTTCTCGCTCGCAGCTTTTACCGCGCCGGCGTACCAAGCGCCGGGATCGACGTCCGAAAAGGACGTCCCGTCCGCGAAGACGGCGGACGCTGCCGTAATGATAAACAACGCCGCCAGAAGCAGGGATAAGATTTTCTTTGTCATGTGTGCCCTCCGGATTTGAATAATCGCTTTGTTTGCCTGTTTCGCAAAGTCAGCATTTAATTGAACTTTACTTGTTTGAAACGATTTTCGCATACGGTCTCGGATATTGAGCAGGAGTTGGCGCGACTTTTTCGTAGATGAAAAACGTACGCGCGTCTCCCGACGGAAGAGTGTAAATGAGCTTTTCCGGTCCCGAAAGACCGAGTTTTTCCGCGATCGCCGCGGCGTCCTTCTCCTCGTCCTCGCGTCCTTTGTACGCCGTGACGAGTCCGCCGCGCCTCACGAGCGGGGCGGTCAGTTCGAGAAGGACCGGAAGCGGCGCGACGGCGCGCGCGACCGAAAGATCGAACTTTTCGCGCATCGCCTTACCGGGACGGGCGAGTTCCTCGGCGCGTCCCGTGACTGCGTCGATACCGGAGATACCGAGCGATCCCGCCGTCTCTTTGAGAAATCGCGTCTTCTTCTCCGTCGAGTCGATCCCGGTGACCGGGACCGTCATTCCGCACGACGCGGCGAACGCGGCGATCGGAAGAGTCGGAAATCCCGCTCCGCATCCGACGTCGGCGATAATCACGCGGTCTTTGAAAATCCCTCTCTTTTCGAGAAAGAGAAATGGGATAAGCGAGTCGATGATATGGCGTTCCGCGACGCCTTCCGGATCGAGGATCGCGGTGAGGTTCGCACGTTTCGACCCCTCGACTAATTTTTCGTAAATACCGTAAACTGTTCTGATAAAGGGTTCTTCCCTCAGTCTTCCGTCCCCGCGAACGATATCCGAAGCGTCGACGGCTGAAAGGTACGCGTCTGCAAAAATCTCATATGGGACGGCGTTTTCAACTCTCATCGGTTCCGCCCTCCTTCAACGAAGCGAGCCAGATCATCAGAACGGAGATATCCGCGGGGTTGACCCCGGATATCCTCGACGCCTGACCGATCGTCGCGGGAGCTACTTTGTTGAGGTTTTGCGCCGCCTCGATCCGAAGTCCTCTTATCGAAAGATAATCCGTCCCCTCGGGCAGTTTCATATTCTCCGCCCTGCGCTGACGGTTCGCCTCGTCGGACTGTCTTTTTATATATCCCTCGTATTTGATCTCCGTCTCGATGCGGTCTCTCATCTCACGGGGCATATCCGCGCTCTCCGGGTCGAGCGCGGCGAGATCGCCGAACGTGACGTCCGGTCTTTTTATGAGTTCCTCCGCGTTTATCCCGGACGAGACGGGAGCCGAACCGAGTCTTTCAAGAAACGGATTGATCGCGCCGGGCCCGAAATTGACGTGACGGAGCCGTTCACGCTGTTCAGCGATCCACTGTCGGTCGGCGAGCGTTCTTGCGTACCGTTCGTCGTCGATGAGCCCTCCGCGCCGTCCGTATTCGAGAAGCCGGTCGCGCGCGTTGTCCTGCCTCAGAAGCAGACGGAACTCGCTCCTGCTCGTCATGATCCGGTACGGCTCGGTTATTCCCTTCGTCACGATATCGTCGATCATCGTACCTATGTACGACGAGGAACGCGGAAGAACGATCTGTTCCTCTCCCCGGGCGGAAAGCGATGCGTTGATCCCCGCAAGGAGCCCCTGCGCCGCCGCCTCCTCGTAGCCGGAGGTGCCGTTGAACTGACCCGCGCCGTAAAGGCCCTTAACGGATTTGAATTCAAGCGCGGGCGACAGAGCCGCCGGGTCGCAGAGATCGTACTCTATCGCGTAAGCGAAGCGCATGATCTCGGCTTCCTCGAACCCTCTTATGCTCCTGAGCATCTTATACTGAACGTCGGCGGGAAGGGACGAGGAAAAACCCTGAAGATAGATCTCATCCGTTTCAAGTCCCATAGGTTCGACGAACAGCTGATGGCGGATCCTGTCGGGAAAACGCCTGACCTTGTCCTCGATCGAAGGACAGTACCGCGGTCCGGTCCCGTGTATCGCGCCCGAGAAAAGAGGCGAACGGTCTATGTTCTCGTTTATTATCCTGTGCGTGTTTTCGTTCGTGTAAGCGACGTGGCAGACCGTCTGTTCGATGCCGTTCAGCGCCGCGCCGTCCGTGTAATACGAGAAGGGAGTGATATACTCTTCTCCCTTTTGAACGTCGAGTGCGGAAAAGTCGATCGAGCGTCGGTGGATCCTCGGAGGAGTCCCCGTCTTGAAACGAAGGACCGGGATACCCGCGTCAACGAGAGACGCGGTAAGTCTGAGAGCGGCGCTCGAGTTGTCCGGACCCTGCTCGCGCCTCACGTCGCCGACGTGCGTCGTCCCGCCTAGATACGTTCCGGTCGAGATGATCACGCGATTTGCAAAAAAGTCTCCTCCCGGTTCGGCGGTGACGCCGGCGACTCTTTTTTCGCCCGCCGCCTCTTCGACCAGAAGAGCCGTCACTTCCGCCTGGATGAGGTAAAGATCCCTCTCCGCTTCGAGCGTCCGCTTCATAATGGAGGAGTAATAACGTCTGTCCGTCTGTACTCTTTTTGAACGCACCGCGGCGCCCTTGCTCGTGTTGAGCGTGCGCGACTGGATCGTTGCGCGGTCCGCGCATCTTCCCATCTCGCCTCCCAGAGCGTCTATCTCAAAAACAAGGTGCCCTTTCCCCGACCCGCCGACAGACGGATTGCACGGCATATTCGCCACGGAGTCGAGAGAAAGGGTGAAAAGCGCGCACTTCATTCCGGTGCGCGCCGCGGCAAGAGCCGCCTCGCATCCCGCGTGACCGGCTCCCACTACTATTACGTCAAAACAGTTTGTCATATCAGAATACCCGATCGTTTTCCTCGGTGCGTTCCGCCCTCGTTTTGTGGAACGGGCGCATCGTCAGACGCACGAGCAAGTGCGGGAAAACGGAAAAGATAAGATTTGCGAAAAGGGACGGAAGCGCAAAGTCGAAAAACGCCTGCGCCGGGGTTACTCCGTGAACGGAAAACAGAGCGAGCAGAAACGAAACGAAGCACCTGAGGACGCACGTCACCACGGTAAAGAGCGCGGCGACGGGAAGCGAATCGCGGAACCTGTACGTCGTCAGCAGACCGCAGAAGATCCCGACGGGCACGTACAGAAGAGGCAGGAGCATAACAGTCACCCCGCCGAGCGCGTCGATGACGAACGCGCTGATAAGTCCGACGACGGCGCCCCACTTTTCCCTCTCCGACATGGCGACCGCCACGACGAGGGGGAGCAGAAGATCGGGAACGGCGCCGAACGGACGGAGGCGCGAAAGAAGCGTCGTCTGCGTTATTGAGAAAAAGATGATGAAAAATGCGATTATCACGCCTTTTGCGATCGACTGACCGTCGACCGAAAATGACAGACGCCACGTGTTGAATCTGCCGAGGAGGCGGGACAAAAACGAAGTCTCTCCCGCGGGATCCGCCGCGTCAGGGCTCTTCCGAGTATACTTCATAATGAGTCACCACCATGACCTTGGAAACCTGATCGAGAGTCGACGCCGGACGCACCGTCGCCGTGATGCTTCTCGTCAGATCGTCCGTTTTGACGGTCTCTACGTATCCGATAACGAGGGAACGCGGATAGATGCTCCCGTATCCGCTCGTGAGGATACGGTCGCCGACCTTGATGTCGGCGTCCTCGTCGAGATAAGACATTTTGAGGATCCCCTCAAGGGAAAGATCATATTCCGCCTCGATGACACCGATCGCGCCGGAGCGCTCGACGTACGCGCCGACGGAAGAGGACGCCTCCATAACGGAGACCGCCTTTGACCACGTCGGACCGACTTCTGCGATATATCCGAGGATACCGTCTCCGCTGACGACGGGCATTCCGCGGTCTATCCCGCTGATCTTTCCCGCGTCGAGCATGAACACGTTCGAATAACTCGCGCTCCCGCGCCCGGATATGACGGCGGGAACGAGCTTATATTCGTGATGGAGCATTTTGAGTTCGAGAAAATCGGACATCCAGTCGTATTTTTCCTTTATCTCCCTCGCTCCCGCGACCTCTTCGCGGAGAGAGGCGAGCTCCTCTTTAAGCCGCGCGTTCTCCTCCTTCATACGGTCGAACGCCGTAAAATACGAGGTAAAGCCCTCTATCGCTTCCGCCGCCTTGTCCGAAAGCTTCTGTACGGGCATAAAAACGGTATTGACCGCGGAGCGAAGGACCGGGGTGAGTCCCATTGAACACAGCACCGTCGGTATTATCACCGCGGCGAGCGTGAGCACCGCGACGACGTAAAAGAACTTTGATTTGAAGAATCCGCTCATCGGCGGCGTCACCTCCTTTCGGTATTATCGGGAAATCATCTTCCGCGGAAGTTGACGACGCCGGAGAGTTCTCCGACGCTTTCAATCACGCGGCCGATGCCGATCGCCACACAGTCGAGGGGGTTTTTCGCCACGACCGTGCGGATCCCCGTGATCCTGCTGACGAGCAGGTCGAGACCCGGAAGCAGCGCGCCCCCGCCGGACAGAACGATACCGGTATCGTAAATATCGGATGAAAGCTCGGGCGGCGTATTTTCAAGCGTCACGCGGATCGATTCGATTATGCTTCTGATCTCGTCCGCCATCGACTCCCTGATCTCGGCGGACGTCACGTTGATGATCGCGGGCAGACCGTTCATGAGGTTTCTGCCTCTGACCTCCATCGTCCCCTTGTCAAACGACGGATGAACGGATCCGATCCTCTTTTTGAGCGCCTCCGCGGTCACGTCGCCGATCAGGACGTTATATTTCCTCTTGATGTACGCGGATATCGCGTCGTCGAGCTCGTCGCCCGCCGTGCGGAGCGACGTCGAAAGGACAATGCCTCCGAGAGAGAGAACGGCGACCTCGGTCGTACCGCCTCCGATATCGACGATCATCGAGCCCCTCGCGTCCTCGACGCGAAGACCGCTGCCGATCGCCGCGGCGACCGGCTCCTCGATAAGTGCGACGGACTGTGCGCCCGCTTCGAGCGTCACGTCCTCGACGGCTCTCTTCTCGACTTCGGTGACGCCGTAGGGGATACAGATGATCACCTTCGGGCGGCTCATGAGCGTATTGCCCGACACCTTTTTGAAAAAGTGGCGCAGCATAGCCGCGGTCGCGTCGAATTCCGCGATGACCCCGTTTTTGAGGGGGCGGAGCGCGGAGATCGAGCCGGGGGTCTTGCCAAGCATCAGCTTGGCTTCGCTCCCGACGGCTACGACGTGGCGCCCTCTCTGATCGATCGCGACGACCGAGGGCTCGCGCAGAACGATCCCCCGCCCTTTCAGATATACGATCGTGTTGGCTGTTCCGAGGTCTATTCCTATACTCTTCATACCGTAAAACCTTTCTTGAAATCAAACCGGATCGTGGCCGAGCGAGGCGAGCATCCGCCGCAGCTCAAACACGGAAATACCTACTATATTGGCGTAATCGCCGCTCACGGATTCAACGAAAAGCGACGCTTTCCCCTGGATCGCGTACGCCCCCGCCTTTCCGAACGGCTCGCCCGTTGCGACGTACGCCGCGATCTCCCGGTCCGTGAGTTCTTTGAATCTCACGTGAGTCGTAACGGATGAGACGAGCGTCTGCTCCCCGTCCGTCACGCATATTCCTCCGACGACGGTGTGATCCGTCCCCGACAGCACGCGAAGCATACGCGCGGCGTCGCCCGCGTCCGCGGGCTTGCCGAATATCCTCTCCCCGTCGGGAGACACTACGGTGTCCGCCGTGACGATGACCGGGCGGTCGCCGCTTTTGTAGATCAGATCCTCCGCCGCTCTCAGCTTTACAAGAGCGCACTCCCTCGTATACCACTCCGGGAACGGCAGACCGCGCTCCCTTGAGAACGACGCGACGTCCGGCGTCTCGTCGATATCCATTCTGAAGATCGTGTAGGGGATCCCCGCCGCTTCGAGAAGTTCGCGGCGTCGGGGAGAACCGGATGCAAGGATTATCTTATCCATATCACTTTTTACCCGTCGATCCGAAGCCGCCCGCTCCCCTTTCGGTGTCGGAAAGCTCGTCTACGACGGCGACCTCCGCGCGGACGAACGGGACGATAACGAGCTGGGCGATCCTCTCGCCCGGGGATATCTCGTAATCCTCGGAGGAGTTGTTCAGAACCGAAACGATCAGCTCTCCCCGGTAATCGGGATCGACGACGCCGACTCCGTTCGCCAGAGATATGCCGTGCTTTGTCGCGAGACCGGACCGAGCGAAGATCAGAAGCGCGGCGTCGCGTCTCTCGCATTCGGCGGCGATACCGGTCGGTATCTTCGCGATCCCGCCCGCCGGCACGGTCACGGGACCGTCCGAGGCGCAGGCGAGGTCGAGTCCCGCCGAGCCCCCGGTCGCGTATCCGGGTACGGCGGCGCACTCTCTCAATATCTTTATTTTCAGTTTGTCAGCCATATCGTTCTCCGTTTTCAAAGTCTTCTTATCGCGCCCGGATCGTCCGGCGGATCTCCGTTTTCGTAGGCGGCGATCACGCGGTCGACCTCTCGCGGCGACTCGGCGGTGAAAAGAAATACCGAGTGCGTGAGGCGCGCCTTCTCGAGAGTTTCCCGTCTGTCCGCGCACCATACCGGGTTTGCGTTGAAAATAAGCGTTCGGCATCCCGGGATCGGGAGAGCGGGCATCCTCGCGCCCTTCCTGTCGACAAGACGCACGGGCGACAACTCTCTCATCGAGCACCTTTTTCCGCCGCGCCGGTCGGAGCATACGTCGGTGAGTATGCACCGCTCGGTCGTCATAAGCGGAAATCTTCCGTACACGACCGCCCCCACGGGACAGCCGAGCCGGGACAGCGCCGCCGCGGACAGTTCGACTGACGCGGTGACTCTGTCCGCTCCGAGGAAAAATAGCTCCCCGGCCGCGGCGGTGGAGGTCACGTTGAAGCGCTGCGTCGCCGTGACGTCGAACCCCGCAGAACGCGCAAGATCAAGCTGCGAGAGCGTGTTCGCCGAAACGTATTTTATCCCCGCCGCCTTCGCGCGGTCGAGCGCCCTTTCCGTCTCCGCGTCGGAAACGGTCACCGGAGGCAGGTAAAGCCCGAGTTTTTCGGACGGAACTGCCGCGCCGTTCGGGAGCCCGAAAAGCGCGTCTTCGGGCAGATACAGTATATCAAAATACCGCGCCGCTTCCTCCGTCGCCTGCTCGCCCCGGAGCAGGACGGCGATCTTTGCCTCGGCGGGTCTTTTTACCTTTTCTCTTTCGCGCGCGGGGGCTGAGCGCGTGGACGCGGACGCCGCGTGCGAGGCGGTAAGCGCGTCCGTTCCCGCGCGGCGAAGCTCGTTAAGCTGCGCTTTCGTGAGCCACAGCGACGGGTCGAGGTCGACCTCAATATCGCCGGGATCGAGTAAAAACGGGGTCGATCCGGTCCTGACGAGACACGATCTCACGCCATCCGCGCCGAGCGGAAGCGTCTTCGCCCCGTCCGGAACGGCTCCCGCGACCGTTACGGTGATTTCCCCGTCGGACACGGTTAGAATCGACGGGACGCCGGTTTTTATCGACGCCTTCGCCGTTATCCTGACTTTTCTGTCCGGAATCGCCGCGTCCCTGCGCGGCGCGGTACGGTCGCCCTCGCCCTCCGGTCTTACTCCGGTCATCCTGCCTCGGTCGCCCGTGAAATATCCGTCCGTGAATCCGGAGCGGGAGAACAGCCCTTCGAGAAACGACGTTTCCTCCGCCGTCGCGGCGCGCCCTTCGTCGAGAAGACGTCTGTACGTCGCGGTCACGCCCCTGACGTAGTCGGCTCCCTTCTGTCTGCCCTCGATCTTGAGCGAGGCGACCCCGGACTCTATGATCTCCGGGATGTGGGAAGCGAGCGACATATCCTTGAGACTCAAAGGATGACGCGTCGGATCGGCGGCGATCGCACCGTTTTTTCCTTCGATCGAATAAGCCATCCGGCACGGCTGGGCACACTCCCCTCTGTTCGGGGATCTGCCGCCCATGGCGTAACTCATAAGACACTGACCGGAAAACGAGACGCAGTGCGCTCCGTGGATAAAGATTTCAATGTCGAGGGGCGACGACGCGGCGAGTTCTTTTATCTGCCCGCCCGTCAGTTCCCTCGGCGCGACCATACGCGTAAAACCCATGCGACCCAAAACCGCGGCGTCGCGCGCCGTCGAGCACGTCATCTGCGTGCTGGCGTGGAGCGGAACGTGAGGAACGCGCTCCCTCAGCATCGCGGCGAGACCCGGGTCGGCGACGATGATGCCGTCGGCGCGTCTCACTCCGTCGAGCGAGCAGATCGCCTCGAGTTCTTCCCTCTCGCGGTCAAAAACACGGGTGTTCAGAGCGACGTAGCACTTTACCCCGTACGTTCTGCAAAGGGTGACGGCGTCCGAGAGTTCCTCGGGCGAGAAATTCCTCGCCCTCATTCTGTTTGAAAAGACGGAAAGCCCGAGATAAACGGCGTCCGCTCCCGCCTCGATCGCGGCGGCGAGCGCCTCCGGCGATCCCGCCGGAGCGAGCAGTTCGGGAAGGTCACCCCGTCTTTTTCTCTTATCTGTGACTGTCAACCGGGATATCTCAGTCTTTCTTTTCGCCGCGTCCCTTGAGCATGGACTCGATCAACCTGAGTTTATCTTCCCTGCTTTCCGCCTTTTCCTCTTTCTTCGGTTCCTCCGCGGGGGCGGCGGCGGGTTCTTTGATCTTTATCTGATCCTCGCCCTTTTTGCCGTTCTTTTTTTCTTCGAGCGCGGCTTTGAGTTCCGCGTTCTCCGCTCTCGCTTTTCTGAGGTTCACGTCGTAAAGGGAGATCTGCGCCTCGAGATTCCTGACCCTTTTCTCCGCGGTCAGCTTGTCGGAGCAGAAGTCGAGCGCGCAAAGCAGAGCCGCGTCCAGACGCGTCCTGTTCCTGCTCGATTGCAAAAGTGAATTCATGAAATCGTTGACGCGTCTCACCACGCTGTCAACGAACGACTCGGTCTCGTCGGTGACAAGCGACATCTTGAGACCCGCGATTTCGACATCGATCTTTCTTTTTTCGTCCATTTCGATTTCCATCCCCTTCTTTTTGGTTGAAAAACGGAAGTTTTTTATGTATAATATTTCCGGAGTCATGAAAACATCATTCTCCAAGTTATATTATAATACAAAATACTCTTGAAATAAATACATTTTTTGAAAAAACAGGTTACGAGGAGACGCGGAAGTGGAAAAGAACGGTGATTTGAGAAGACGGATCGTCAACGCGGCAGCCGCCGTGGCTGCTTTTTTCACCGTCTTTGCGCTTTCGTATCTTCTGACCGTTCTCATCTCATCGGTTTTGAAGACGGAGCCGTCCTCCCTGCCGTTCGGAGTCGTTACCGCGGTATGGGCGGCGTCGCTCGGGGCGGGATGCGTTTTTGCGCTCGCCTTCGTCCGTCCGCTCCCCTCCCCGGAGTTCCCGGCAGACGCCGTGCCCCGGGGTACGGAAAAGCGCGCGTTTCTCGTTCCGGTCTCCGTTTTCCTGCTGCTCGCGGTCAACGTCATTATCTCCCTGTCGGAATTCGGAAACACGGAAGTCCCTTCGTACACGGCGCGTGAATTCGCTGTCCGCGCCGCGCTCGGATGCACCGTTTACCCGATACTCGAAGAGACGTTTTTCAGAGGCGTTCTCCTCGGCGCGCTTCGCGAACGGGACGACCCGCTCGTCCTTCGGCTCGCCGCGGTCGCCGTCACCGCCGTCGCTTTCGCCGCGACGCACCGTGAAGGCGGGTTCGTTTTCTCACTCGCGGCGGGATTCATCCTCGCCGTTACCGCTCCTTACGGATTGACGGAGGGCAAAAGATCGGCGATACCGGTCGGAGCGATCGCCGCGCACGCCCTGTACAATCTCGCGCTTTACGTCTCGCTCGCCATAACGATGACGGGATTCGAACCCGTGATCCCGCTCGCCGTTTTCGCCGGTGTCGCAGCCGTCACGGCGGGGATAATGATGCTCGTCGGAGGAAAAGACAGATGGAAAGAGAAGAAATAATCAAAAGAATAACGGACAGATACGACTCCCCTCCCGGGGAAGGCGACGGGCGCGACGAGTATTTCATGCGGTGCGCGCTTGAGCTCGCCTCCGCCGCCGCGGAAGAAGACGAGGTCCCCGTCGGGGCCGTCGTCGTAAGGGACGGGGTGATCGTCGGAGCCGATTACAACGGGCGCGAAAATAAAAAAAACGCCCTTTATCACGCGGAGACCGCCGCGATACACCGCGCGTGCGGGAAGCTTCACGGATGGCGTCTCGTCGGATGCGAGATCTACGTCACGCTCGAGCCGTGTCCGATGTGCGCTGGCGCGATCCTGAACGCGCGCGTACCAAGGACCGTTTTCGGAGCGAGAGACCCGAAATACGGGGCTTTCGGGTCCGTCTCGGATCTCGGCTCGCTCCCCGTCGGCCACAGGACGAAGATCAAAGAGGGCGTACTCGCCGACGAATCCGCCGCTCTTCTGAAAACGTTTTTCGCGGGAAAGAGGGAAAAACCGGAATAAACGGTAATAAATGCCGCTTTCTGCCGCGCGGTAGACAAAACGTGCAGAATATGGTAGAATTAGATAACGTCATAATCGTACCTGTGCTGTCCGAAAGAAGGTCGTCACTTGAAACGTAAACTGAGAATAGCATCTCTTCTTCTCGCCGCGCTGTTCACGGCGCTTGTCTTTTTGCCTTTATCCGTCGGCGCGGCGACGGTCGAACAGGAAGTGTTCTCTTTTCTCACCGAAAAGCTCGGTCTGACCTCCGCCGCCGCGGCGGGGATCATGGCGAATATCATGTGCGAATCGTCGTTCAACCCGACCGCCGGAGCGATAGATACGAACGATCTTTACTCCTACGGTCTTGTGATGTGGAACGGTCCGCGCTACGAACGGCTCAAAAAGTGGTGCGCGGACAAAGGTCTGTCTCACGAGACGGTCGCGGGGCAGATGGGGTATCTGAAATACGAGCTTGAAAACGGCGAATCCGCCACGCTCACGGCAATGCGCGCGATTCCCGACACTTTCGAGGGCTGCGTCGAGGCGACCGTCCTTTTCGCGGAACTGTTCGAACGCTGCGCCGCGTTTTCGTACGGACTGCGCGTATATTACGCGGCGAACACGTTCTGGCCCTCATACGGCACGGGCGCCCCGTCGGAAAAGCGCGGTATCTACGGTATCTACTGCAATTACCCCGTGACAGTCAAAACAGGGGAGTCGTACACTCTCAAGGGAGCGGTGGTATCGTATACTTCTCCGATCACCGAGATCTCCGCCGGCGTCTACGATTCAAGCGGGAAACTGCTGACGGGTTCCGTCACTTATCCGTCCGAGAACGTTTACGATATCTCCCGGATCGACAAATACGTAGTGTTCGGGGTGCTCGCCCCCGGCACGTTCACATACAGGATCTCAGCCGTGAACGCCGACGGGCAGTACACGGTCGAAGAACACGAATTCACGGTCGGCGACGCACCGACCGAGGGCAAATATCCGAGAATTACCGAAGGCACCGTGCTGTGCGGCTTCGGACCGTACTGCCCGGGCGCAAAGTTCACCGATATGCCGGAAGTGGGCAACTGGGCGCACGACGGTATAGACTTCGTTGTCTCCCGCGGACTCCTTCTCGGAACGTCGTCGAAAAAGTTTGAACCCGGATCGACGATGACGCGCGCAATGCTCGTCACGGCTCTCTGGCGTCTTGAGGGATCGCCCGCGGTCGATGAGGAACAGCACGGGATATTCACCGACGTCGCGCGAGGCGTCTGGTACGACGATCCCGTGGCGTGGGCTTCATCGATCGGAGTCGCCAAAGGCGTCGACGCGACCCACTTCAAGCCGAACGCGCAGGTGACGCGCGAGGAGGCGGTGACTTTTCTTCAAAGATTCACCGAGAGCAAAGGTTACGATTATTACAACAGAGTCGACCTCTCGTCCTTCTCCGACGTACTGAAGCTGTCGTACTGGTCGACGGACGCCTTCTCGTGGGCGGTCGCCGAAGGGATAATCTTCGGCTCGGGCTCCGGAGCGGGGGCAAAGCTTGAACCCCACGCGTCCGCTACGCGCGCGCAGGTCGCCGCGATGCTTAAACGCTTCGTCGAGAACGTTTACGACGCGCAGTGATAACGATAAAAAAGCAGGTTTCCACCTGCTTTTTTCTTTATTTGAATTCAAATTCGATCTCGTCGAGTCCGTCGGCGACCCGCCCTGTCCGCCCGGTCTTTTTGAATCCCTTACCGCGGTAGAACGCCGCGGCTTTTTCGTTGTTCTCAAGGATCCACAGAGTCGGGACGCCGCGGCACTTCTCAACGGCGAACCGCAAAAGCTCCGTTCCGTATCCCATCCCCTGCTTCTCCGGCAAAACGTAGAGGTCCTCGATCAGATCTCCCGTCACCGACACGATGCCGACCGGTACGCCGTCGACGAGCATATAAAAACGGCTTCCCGATCTCATTTTCTTCCCGATGTATTCCCGCTGACGCTCCGGCGTGTGCCGTGCGATGAAATCGGGAGCGCAAAAGGAGCGGTGGGATTCACGCCATGAGGCCGAATGGACCTCCGCAGCGGCGTAAACGTTCGTTTTATCTACTGCAACGATCATATTTCATCCGTAAAAAATATAATGTAATCAGCCGCGGATTTTACTTCTTTCAGTAGATCCTGTTCCGTACCGAAGAAGGAGCGGGCGGTATCTTCCGACGGCGACCAAAAAGCGGGCAAAGCGTCCTTTTCGTACGCGATATACGACCACTCTTCGTCGTCGAATGGAATAAGGCGCTCCGTTCTATAGTAGAAATATCCGCTCTGACTTTTAAAAAAGATCATCCTGCGGTCTTTTTCCCTGTTATAGAATACTTTCAGCACCTCGTCCGCATCCGTAAAGCCGGACGGAGATTCGTCATACATTAAGGCAACCGTTTCTTTCCATGACGGTTTGGGCGGGATCTGTGTAGGCTTTTTTCGAAATTTTGCTTTTATTCTTTCAAACATATCAATTATCTGTTTCCAAACATTAATTACGTTTTATTTGTTGAGTTGTCCGTATTTTTTCATAATTCTCTTATCGCGTTTTTCTTCGCGCTCCAGCCCCATCCTGACGAGCCAACGGTACAAAAGGAACAATAAAAATGACAGCAGAATGAAGACGGAACATATGACGCACACTATGATCACGTCCCGCAAATTCGGCGGAGAATACGGCATGACGACGCCGTCTCCTGAACGTATTTCACGGGCGTAGATAACTCCGAAGAGACTTCCGACCCAAGTTTTGCGGTATTTTATCACGACCTCCTCTCCCTCGGAGAGCGCGCCGGACGTATGTAAGGATTTCGGGATCGCGTACGCGTTTCCGTCGGAAGCGGTCAAATACGTCTTCTCTCCCAAATGGCCGAAGAAGGGAACGATTACCCCGTGTTCGTAAACTGTTTTTTCAACAGTCGTCGCCGTTTCGGGTAACTTCTCATAAGGCGGGTCGATATAATTTGTAAGCAAAAAAGCGATATCTGTAACAGACAAAGAGAATATCACGATAGCGGAAACCAGAAAAAACGAATTCCTTTTCTTTATTTCCGAAGCGGAAAGTCTTTTCATCTCCGTCACCCCCTTGCAAAATGATCCGACTTCATAACGTCAATACCACGATCCATCAATAAATCGTTATCCAGTACCTTTGTTCGACCTCCCCTTCGGAATTCACGAACTCGTTTTCGAGTACGCCGCCGTTTTTGATTATCGTCTTCGCGGAGGCGGTATTGCTCTTGTCGCAGGTCATGAGGACCTTTTCGATCCCGAGCCCCCGGCACTCGGTGAGAGCGAGACGGACGAGTTCCGTTCCGTATCCTTTTCCCCTCTCGGTCGGGCGTATGCCGTCGCCGATATGACCGCCCTCTTTGAGAAGGAAATCGTTGAGATAATGGCGAATATTCACCGCGCCGAGAAGACGGCCGCGGTCTTCATCCAGAAGGAAGAAAACGGAATCGGGGACGCGTTCTCCCTCCGGCTCTTTGAATTCAAGGTGTTCGAGGTAATAGTCAAAATCGCGCGGATCGTTCCTGAATATCGTCCACGGAGAGCTGTTCGTGTGATTATTCTCGATATCGGCCCTCCACTCGTCGAGCATTTCGATGAGGGCGTTTTTGTACTCCGGGGTTAGTTTGATGAGTTTGAGGCGCATGGGAATGTCCTTTCGAACGTCGTTAGGAAGATTATACAGAAAGGGGCGGGGGTTGTCAAGAACGGGGGCGGTATAGTGAAAAGCATGCGGTATCTGAAAACGGAGCGATCATCGTGTTCCACGTTCCGTGAAACACCAGGGATCGCTCCCTACGCTTCGTCATTGCCGCTCGTAGGGAGGCATCCCCTGATGCCTCCGGGTTTTTGATTTCGGTATCTGCGTTTTGTGCAAGGCGTCCCTTCGGGACGGGGGGCCTTCCCCTTGAGGGCAGCGAAGCGCGGGACGCGGTAGTGAATGGCAATCCGGGGGGCTGTCATTCACTACCGGGCGCCTTCGAATCCCCCTTCAAATGGACGAAAAAGATAGATTTGCGTTTTTGATAGATGGATCCGAACTCTCGGAGTGGCAGCGTCAAATCCTCATGTTCGTTTTTAAATCCATTGCCCGCGAAGCTCCCCTGCACGGTTATTTCAGGTGAAACACTTTCTTTTATGCCCTCCGCAAGATAATTATTCAAATCGAAACATAAAAAATCCCTCCCAAGGAAGGGAGGGATGAGGATATGAAATATAATCACTTGACCATTTCGATCAGGGACGCGGGTGTTGCCTTGTAGACCGCCGAGCTGTAGAAGCCGTCGCCGTCGGGGCCTTTGAGAAAACCCCACTCGCCGTGGACCACCACGTAGAAGTCGCCCGACGCGGGCTCCGTCCAAATCTCGTCCTTCGCAATAAGGAATATACCGCTTTGCCCCGCCGTGAGTTCGAAGGGCGTGACGGAAAGGATCACGTTGTACTTTTCGTAGTCCGCGTCCGGGATTCCCGTATCGAGCACAGTTTCAAGAGAAATAACGTCGCCCGGCTTCAGGTCGCCTTTGTAGACCTCGTCCACCCGGAAGGAGTACTTCGTCACGATACCGTACGGGATCGTCTCTCCGATGGCGTTTAACGCTTTGCCGGTGGGGTTTGAATGACCCGACTCGTATTCCTCGATAACCTCGCCTTTTACTATGGCGTCGGATACCGAAACGGCAAGATCAAAATCGGGCGTGATCTGACAGCCTTCGATTTGTACCGTATAGTCTTCTTTTTCGAGTTTCTCGTTCGTCGTCTCAAGTCTCGCGTCGGCGTACCTGTTGAGCATAGCCGCCGCCTCGGCGCGGGTAATGCAGTCTCCGGCGTCAAAGACGCCGCCCGGCCGGCCGTTTATAATGCCCGCTCGATACATTTTCCCTACGGACGCGACGGCGAAGGCGGGGATCCTGTCCGCGTCGGAGGGATCGCCCTCTCTCTTTTCGGAGATCTGTTTTTCGTTCTTTTCGTCGAACCTGTCAAGCATGACGGCGAACTCCGCGCGGGTGACATTTCCGTCCGAAACGAAGAGGTCCGCGGTCCTGCCGTTGACTATGCCGTTTTCGCGCGCCCAGGCGACAGCCTTCGAGTACCATTTCCCCTCCGCCACGTCGTCAAAGCCGGAGGACGCGCCGGAAAACTGCTTGTCGGAGTCGCGGTATATGACCGTTACCGCCATGGCGCGGCTCATGTTGGCGTTCGGCGCGAATTCGGTGTCCGAGACCCCTTCCATGAGGCCGAGGGTGTAAGCCCGTTTCACACTGTTATAAAACCAGTCCTTTTCCGTCACGTCGGTAAAGCTGATTTCCTGAGATCCGGGAAGCGTCAGCGCGGAAGCGGATAATATCAGAGGCAAAAGCATGAATATTGCCAAGAGTAACGCAACGCCCATTTTTCTTATATTTTTCATTTCACTACCTCCTAATCATTTTACTCATGTTATCAGAAAAGCTTTTTTATGCCCGATCATTTGAGCTAGTCGATAAGGGAAACCAGAGAAGCCGGCGTTGCCTTGTAGACCCTCGAACTGTAGAAGCCGTCGCCGTCGGGGCCCTCGAGAAAACCCCACTCGCCGTGGACCACCACGTAGAAGTCGCCCGACGTGGGCTCCGTCCAAATTTCATCCTTCGCAATAAGGAATATACCGCTTTGCCCCGCCGTGAGTTCAAAAGGAGTACCGTCAAGGATCACGTTATATTTCTCGTAGACCGAGGCAGGGATTCCCGTATCGAGCACAGTTTCAAGAGAAATAACGTCGCCCGGCTTCAGGTCGCCTTTGTAGACCTCGTCCACCCGGAAGAAGTACTTCGTCACGATACCGTACGGGATCGTCTCTCCGATGGCGTTTAACGCTTTTCCGGTGGGGTTTGAATGACCCGACTCGTATTCCTCGATAACCTCGCCTTTTACTATGGCGTCGGAGATCGAAACGGCAAGGTCAAAATCGGGCGTGATCTGACTGCCTTCGATGGGAACAATGATGTCTTCCTTGTCCGGATCCGAGGATGATTCGGTGGCCGGAGGGGGATCGGTTTTTTGCGAGGACTCCGGAGTAACCGGGGACTTCTGCGAGTCCTTGCCGCCGGACGTGTCCTTCGGCTTCGGTTCCGTTCGCGCGGGTCCGGTGAGTTCCGGTTCCGTTACCGGTTCAGTCGCGGGATCGACGGTTGGGTCCACGGGATCCGGGATTGAATCCGTCGCAGCGGGCTCTGTGGACGGCTCACCGTCGGTCTCGGTCTGTTTTTTGTCATTGATCCCGGTGGTATCGGTCGCCTTGCCTGTGTCCTCTTTCGTGGATTTAGGCTCGAAGGAATGTTCCGAATCCGTTCCGGTGTCCGCGGGATCCGTCTGCGAGGTCGCCTCCGGATGGATCACCGGAGTCCCCGGTCTTCCGATACTCAGCCCTCCTATAATAAGCAGCGCGGACACCGCCGCGGCCAGGACGGCTACGACCACCCGTTTCAGGATCACGGGCTTGCGCTTCCGCAGCGGGATCGGACTGTCTTCATCTATATTAGCGTCTTCAATAAGATCGTCGTCGATCTCGCCGATGGCGCGTCTCATAATATCTTCTTTTTTCATCCGATAAGGCCCCTTTCCTTCAAGTATTCGACGAGGTCCTTCCTCGTCCTTTTCAGCATCATGAAAACTCGGCTTTTCCCGAAACCGTACCGCACGCAGATGCTCTTGACCGAGTCGTAATACCAGTATCTCCTGATGAATACTCTTCTCTTTGTCTCGTCCAGTTGGCGTAAAAATCGCGAGATCTCGCGGGCAAGCTCCTTTTCTTCAAGGGCGGCGCCGAGATCACCGCCCGAGACCATCTCTCCGATCTCGTCGAGAGGCACGGTCGCGTCGGACCGGACGCGCTTTTTGCGGTTTTTCGTTCTCCATCGGTCGATGGCGGTCTCCCGCGTGAGCTTACCCAGATACGTTCTGAGATTGTTCGGCTCCTGGGGCGGGATACTTTCCCACGCGGCGTAGAGCACGTCGTTCAGACATTCCTCCGCATCCTGCCGGTCATGAAGGACGTTGCCCGCGATATACGTGATGTAGTCCCCGTACCGGCGCTTCGCTTCCGCGATGGCGTCTTCGTTTCTGTCAAGGAACATTTGAACGATTACCCGATCATCCACGATTTCCCTCCTGTTCCGATTGAAAGGCCTTTCACTCTTATACCCGATAAATAATCGAAAAGTTCACATCTTTTTCGAAAATATTGTACCATAAACATAAAATCGCCACAAGGCGGGGGAAATGCGTCAGAGGCATGAGAAAACGCCCCCTCGGGGGCGTTCTTCTTTTCGCGTCTTGGGGGATTCGTCTGCTTGCGGAGCAAGCAGGATAAAAATACGCGTGAAATGTCTGCTTGCTAAGCAAGCAGGATAAAGATTTCTTGAATGGGATGACCCATTTCAAGAAATCTTTACGGCGTATTCCGTGACGTTTTTCAGGAATATGAAATATATTTCTTGCCGGCTTTTACGGACACGCGGAATTTTACGGTGCTCGAAGTGTCGTGCTGCGGTAACTTCAGGAATTTCGCGCTTCCGCGTGAAATTCGCGCGGACAACGGTAGCGAACGAATACGGAAACGGCAGTCAGTCCGCACAGGGCTGTCATTCACTACCGGGAAATGCGCTCGATTAAGTTTCCTCATTTTGAAGATGCCGCGCCGAAGGCGCGGGGGGAGCCTTCCCCTTGAGGGGAAGGTGGATCCGAAGGACCCGGATGAGGTGAGAAAAAACCTTTTGATTCGCTCTCGATTTAGTTTACCGCACGTCAAACAAGCTGCTCCTGCGGAGCAGGGGAGCCTTCCCCTTGAGGGGAAGGTGGGTCCGAAGGACCCGGATGAGGTGAGAAAAAACCTTTTTTGATTTGCTTTTGATATCGTATACCGCACATCAAACAAGCTGCTCCTGCGGAGCAGGGGAGCCTTCCCCTTGAGGGGAAGGTGGCGCGACGGAGTCGTGACGGATGAG
>JAFWTH010000165.1 GCA_017518975.1 Clostridia bacterium | reverse complement strand
GGCGGCAAGCAAAATCAGCGCGACGCCGTACGCCGCGAGCGGTCCCCATCTTTTATAAAGTCTGTAAGGTACGAAAGAAGCGACGATCATCAGAACGGCTCCGATGCCCGCGTACATCAGATGTTTCTTAAGGTATTTGAAGCCGTCTCCGCTCTCGGAGAGTCCTGTGGGATAGCTCGCGCTGAAGACCATTATCGCGCCGAGAGTAACGAGGAGGAGAACGAGAGCGAGCATGATCTTGTCCACTCCGCCGCGGACGCGCTCGACTCCGCTCTGCCACTGCTGTTCACGGCGCTCGTCGTTTATTGCGCGCAGTTCGGCCTTCGTCAGGACGAGCTCGCGTCTTCCCGTACTCGCGACATGACGCGGCGCGGATCTTTGCCCGTTATCTTTCCCGCTTTGAGGCGGTCTTTTCGAAGACCGTCCCGCGGGATGAGCGTTTTCGTATCCGGCAGGACGCCGTGCGGCCTGACGCGCGTTTCCCGCGCGGCGAGCCGATGAGCTTTCCCGACCGGTTCTTCTGTTGTCAGCCATCGAGGCGCCTGCCTTTCTTTGAGATTTGAGGTATCCTTCGTTTTATCTGAGTCCGAAAAACGCCGCGACGCAGAGCAGCGCCGTAACGGCCGAGAAAACGGCTACGATCTTTATCTCCGACCATCCGCACTGTTCGAAGTGATGATGGATCGGCGACATTTTGAAGAGCCGTTTGCCGTGGGTGAGTTTGAAATACGCGACCTGGAGCATAACGGAAAGCGTCTCGATGATATAGACCAGTCCCGCCACGACGATGATGAGCGGATTTCTTATCATGAACGCTCCGCCGACGACAAGTCCGCCAAGAAACAGCGAACCGGTGTCGCCCATGAACACTCTCGCGGGGTAGAAGTTATAAATGAGGAAGCCCGCCGTCCCGCCGATGAGAAGGCCGCCGAGCGTGACCGCCCTGCCGTCGGTGCCGAACGAGGTGAACCCGGCGACTGCGAAGAAGATCCCGACGACGAGAGTTATGCCAGAGGCGAGTCCGTCGATGCCGTCCGTCAGGTTGACGCTGTTCATCATCCCGCAAATCAGGATGAGAGCGAAAACGTAGAAGAAGACCCCCATATTCCACGTGACGTTGAAATACGGAATATATAGCTCGGTACTCATATTGCAGATGAATCTCATCCCGCAGAGGTACAGCGCCGCCGCGATGACCTGAAGAAGAAACTTCTGCGGAGCGGTGAGTCCCTCGTTGCGCTTGTTGCGGAGCTTGGCGCGGTCGTCGATACATCCGATGAAACCGCCCGCAAGACCGAGACAGAGGGTGAGCACGAGCGGCGTCGCCGCCTCGGACCCGTCTTTTATCCAGAGAAAGACGCTCGCCCCGACTCCGAGGAGTATGACGGGAAGGATAAAGGCGATCCCTCCCATCGTGGGGGTACCCTCTTTGCTCTTGTGCCATCTCGGACCTATCTCGAGGATCTTCTGACCCATCTTGCGGCTTTTCAGCACGGGGATCAGAAACCTCGAAATCACCGCCGTTGCGGCAAACGTCAGAAGAAGACATGCGACGAACAGTATTTTATAACCCATATCAATCACCCGTTGAACGCTTATTTCGTATTTTTGCGGCGAGATCTTTTTTTCTTGAGCAATTCTATCACGCGTTCCGCGTGAACGCCGCGGCTCGCCTTGACGAGCAGAACGTCACCGTCGGAGAGCGAGTTCTGGATCATTTCCGCAACCGTCTGAGGGTCACGGGTGTCGAGACAAACGAATACGTTCTCTGCCCGGACTCCTTTTTTGATCGCCGCTTCGGCGACTACGTCGCTCATCATACCGAAGCAGAAGAGTTTCGATACTTTCGCTGACGCGGCGTACTGACCGAGCTGATCGTGAAGCAGGCGCGAGTATTCGCCGAGTTCGAGCATATCGCCGAGAAGCGCGGCAGGCGCGCCTCCCTTCTTCTGGGCGAGAGCGACGAGAACGTCGATCGCCGCCCGCATCGATTCCGGACTTGCGTTGTAGCAATCGTCTATTACGGTTATTCCCCCGACGTCGTAGATGTTTTGTCTCATATCATACCCGACGTAAGAGTAAAGCCCCTGCTTGATCTTTTCGTCCTCGATCCCGAGCAGCGATCCCACGGCAAACGCCGACAGGGCGTTATAGACGTTGTGCTTGCCGGGAACGGATATTTCTACGTTCGTGACCACGCGGTCGCCGCAGATCATATCGAACGTCGTACCGTCCGGACGGCAGCGGAGATTGACCGCTCTGAAATCGCCGTTTCTGTTGTATATGCTCATCAGTTTCGGCTTGCCGCCGCGCTCCGTGTATTCCCGGAACAGAAGGGGCTCGTCCGCGTTCAGAAGAACGGTCCCGTTCTCCGGCATTCCCGCCGTGATCTCCATTTTGGCGCGGCATATGTTCTCTCTCGTCCCGAGGGTCGCGAGATGCGACGTCCCGATATTCGTAACGACCGCGATATCGGGGCGAACGATCTTTGAGAGATATTCGATCTCCCCAAGCGCACTCATACCGAGTTCGATCACGGAGACTTCGTCCTCGGGCGTAAGCTCGAACAGCGTCAGCGGAAGTCCGAGTTCGTTGTTGTGGTTCGCTTTCG
>JAFWTH010000164.1 GCA_017518975.1 Clostridia bacterium | reverse complement strand
TCTTCATAGATGTTAATCCTCCGTTTGTGGTTCTTTGTTTGGCTGGCAGGCCTTCTTTATTCTACCACAAACGGAGGATTCTCTTCTCATCGGTTAACCTCTTTTGAACCACGCGACTATCGCGTGGTTTTCTTGATACAATTAAAAAAGACGGTCTGCCGACCGTCTTTTTTTAATTAACTCAATGGTGGACAAATTCCGCGATGGTAACCGTACTTCCTTCGTCCGCAGCCTTAATCACAAGTCTGTGATGGGCAGACGTTTCTTCGTTAATTACCGTTGCATATCTGTCGCAATTAAATAACGTGAACTCTCCTCCGTCGATACTGATCAGAACGTTGTCAGATTCGATTTCAGGAAAATCGGGTCCGTCCGAATGTCCCGTCATGACGTATAGAGTTTTACCGGTGAATTCGTAAACAAATTCCGACGTGGTGTCGTCACACCTCCAACCGGAGCCGAATTTATAAACGTCATTGACTACTTCCCATTGACCAGATGACTCCGGGGTATAAGTTGACGGACGGTCAGAGATCAAATCTTCGTTAATCGCGGCGCTTATTCTTTCTTCGGGAATATCTTTGATGACGAGTTCTTCGGGCGATGCGGTTTTGACTTTTTCCATGATCGCCTTGAAGTTAAGGAGAAGGGTCTGCGCCATGAAATTATGACCCCATTCTCTGGGATGTGAGCCGTCGTAAGCGATCTCTCCGCTGTAGATCTCACCTTTCTGAAGCGCGTATTTTGCCGCGGCGCAGTAATCCGCGACGGAAATGCCGTAATAGTCGGAAACGGACTTCATATAGTTGCACATGCTATCCTGTGAAAATCCAACCAAAAGAACCATTATAGCCGGTTTCTTTTCGGAACTCAGGACCCGCCTGATCATCGATTCGAAGCCGTCCATATTATTATCATTCGGAGAACCGTCGTTGAGCGCGAATTCGATAAAGAACAGATCAGGCTCATGATCCAGAACGTTTGATTCCAGACGCATATTCCCGTAGAACGAACCTGTCCCATCGATCCCGGCATTAACGAACGTCATTTCTGACTTCGGGAACGTCTTTTCAAGCCAGTTTTGCATTAGTCTTGTCCAGTTATGGTACGGACCACCGGACGCTCCGCGGGTGATCGATCCGCCGATATACGCAACGGTTACCGGCTCGCCTTTTTCGGCTTTTTCAATGAATGCTGCGTATCTTGCGGGATCTCCAAGGGAATACTGCGCGATCCGCTTCATTTCATCATATACTTCAGTTGAGATCGCGGGATCGAATTCCTCGGGATCAAGCCCCACAAGCGGTCCGGAAGTACGCTTGACGTTGAAAATAATCGTTTTGAAAGCTGTCTCTTCTCCCGACGTTTTGTTTCTAATCCTAATTCTCGTAACGCCCTGGTTTTCCGCCTTTTGTTCCCAATTAACGTTGATTATGTTGTCGCCGAGCATATTGCAATCGGTCTCAAGAATGATGTTCTCAAGATGATTTTTATCAATTTCGATCTCATACGTATCGGTACTGAGACCGAGCTGAGGTAAAATCTGTTCGGATAAACTGAACGGAGTCCCGGATCCGGTGATCCTTTCACGCAGCAGCAAATTGATGTCCACCCTGCGTCCTTCGCCTTCCGTGAGATCGTATAAATGTTCGAGTTTATCGAACATCGGATCGGTCACATTTTCCATATAACGCATTATCATTGTTGCTATCTCCGCTCTTGTCGCGTTGGCCGTAGGATTAAAGTTCCCTTTTTCATCCCCTCCTATGATACCAGCGAGACGAACGGTCTCGCATGCTTCGTATGCCCACTTTGCTATTTTGTTACCATCCTTGAAAGATGATATGAGAGGATTATCCGGGAAAGCCTGATTTTTGAGATCCATATATCTCGCGATAAGTGCAGCAAGTTCCTGGCGTGTTACCGGGGAATTCGGGCGGAAGGTATTATCTTCATATCCGTTGACGATTTTATTCGTCATTCCCCAACCGACTGCATCTCCGTACCATCCGTCAGGTTTAACGTCTTTAAATGAAACGGAAACCGAAAGTCCCTCAATATCATCTCCGGAAAGACGTGAAAGGATAGTAACTATCTCCGCACGGGTGGTTTTCCCAAAGGGTGAGAAAAGAGTATCGGATAAGCCGCGCATGATACCGTGCTGCCATACGTATTCCACAGATGAATAATACCAATCGTTCTTTACGTCGGTGAAAGGCAATCCGTCTGCAGCAGATGCGGTTATAAAAGTCACGGACGTCAGAACGATAAGAATGACCGACACAATTACAAATCTGATTCTTTTCATACAATCGTCTCCTTAATACACCACGAAAACATAATGCAAACAGGACGTTAAGAGTTCGAATAAAACGATCAAGATTCGTTTTAAGCGATGATAAGTGTCCCGCAAGATAATTATACTATACAAAAAAACGAAAAACAAGTACGTCAAATATCAATAATAAAAAATGGCACAAAATAAGTCTATATGATGTTTTTATAATAAAAATATGTTATAATATAATGTAAAAATATATGAGGAGATCTTATAATGACAGATATTGAAATTGCCAACAGTATAAAAATGAAACCGATCAAAGAAATCGCCGCTTCAGTTGGAATTGCCGAAAACGATTTGGAGCTTTACGGGAACTACAAAGCAAAAATCTCAAACGAAGCTATTTCAAGAATAGAATCCGGTCCGGACGGCAAACTCATTCTTGTAACAGCAGTTAATCCGACTCCTGCGGGAGAGGGCAAAACGACGACGACCGTAGGGCTTGGGATGGCTCTGACAAAGCTCGGAAAACGTTCGGTGATCGCTCTGCGCGAACCTTCTTTGGGACCTGTCTTCGGAATAAAAGGCGGAGCGGCCGGAGGCGGATATGCTCAGGTCGTTCCAATGGAAGATATTAATCTTCATTTTACCGGTGACTTCCACGCAATAACCGCAGCCAACAACCTTCTCTGCGCAATGATTGACAACCATATCCAACAAGGAAACGCACTTGATATCGATACCAGACGTATCCTCTTCGGAAGAGTAACCGATACGAACGACAGAGCGCTCAGAAGAGTCGTGGTCGGTCTTGGAGGAAAACCTGACGGAGTACCTCGCGAAGATAAGTTCATGATAACTGTTGCAAGCGAGATCATGGCAATTCTCTGCCTATCCGAATCGATCTCGGATCTGAAAGGTCGACTCGGCCGGATCCTTGTTGCATATTCAAGAGACGGAAAACCTGTTCTTGCGCGGGATTTAAAAGCGCAGGGCGCAATGGCCGCTCTGCTTAAAGACGCGCTCAAACCAAACCTTGTACAAACTCTCGAAGGAACTCCCGCAATTGTTCACGGCGGTCCGTTTGCCAATATAGCACACGGCTGCAACTCGATCAGAGCGACGAAACTCGCAATAAAGCTCTCAGATTATGCCGTTACAGAAGCGGGATTCGGCGCAGATCTCGGGGCAGAAAAGTTTTTTGACATTAAATGCCGTTTTGCCGGGCTCAAGCCTTCCGCCGTCGTCCTTGTCGCAACGGTAAGATCTATGAAATACAATGGTGGCGTTTCACTTCCCGATCTTAAAAAAGAAAACATCGATGCTCTTATCAAGGGAAGCGAAAACCTCAAAGCACACATTGATAATATTAAGAAATACGGTCTTCCCGTTGTTGTTGCAATCAACAGATTCGATTCGGATACAGATGCCGAGATTGCTAAAGTCGAAGAGATCTGCCGAAACAACGGTGCTGACTTCGCTCTTTCGGACGTTTTCGCAAAAGGTGGAGAAGGCGGGATAGTACTTGCAAAGAAAGTAATTGAGGCATGCGACAAACCGTCCTCTTTCAAGACGCTTTATCCCGACGATATGCCGATACCCGAAAAAATCAGGACAGTCGCACGAGAGATTTACGGCGCTGACGACGTTAAATTTGACGACTCGGCTATAAAAGCTATTAAAGAGATCGAATCTCTTGATCCAGAATATTCAAAGTATCCCGTATGTATCGCAAAGACACAGTATTCACTCAGCGACGATATGAAAAAGCTCGGAAGACCACGAGGATTTGATATTAACGTCCGTGAAGTCAGACTTTCGGCCGGTGCGGGCTTCATTGTCGTCCTGACCGGAGCAATAATGACTATGCCCGGTTTGCCGAAAGTTCCTGCAGCGGAGAATATTGACGTAGACGATAACGGAAAAATCACGGGACTATTCTGATGACTGAAATCTTATCACAAAGTGAAGAAGAAACCGAAAAGGCGGGGATCGCACTTGCTAACGCACTGCCAGAGAATGTATCGCTCATCGCTTTATTCGGAGAACTCGGAGCAGGAAAAACCGCTTTTGTCAGAGGCTTTGTTTCAGTCCTTTCGCCCGGAAGCCGGGTCAAATCTCCTACTTATACAATAGTAAACGAATACGTATCGGGTAATAAACCGGTATACCACTTTGACCTTTACAGACTTAACGGAAAAGAAGACGTTTATTCCATGGGTATTGAGGAGTATTTTTCTCGCGGGATCTGTATTTCGGAGTGGAGCGAAAGGTTTGAAGATGAACTCCCCGCGAGATCCTTGAAAGTATCAATCGAAAAACTCGACGGATCGGCAAGAAAAATCTCAATTCAAAACTAAAACGCAGAGGTCGCTTATATGTTAGTCCTGGGAATCGATTCTTCAGCCGGAGCATCTTCGGTATGCCTTCTTAAAAACCGATCACCAATCTCCGTTTTTTCGCTCTTTTCAAATAGTGAACACAGCGTTTCCCTTCTTCCGATGATCGAAGACCTGCTCGACAGGAGCGGTACATCGCTTGAAAAACTCGACCTCATTTCCGCTGTCATCGGCCCCGGTTCGTTTACCGGGATAAGAATTGGTATTTCCGTTGTCAAAGGGCTTGCGTTCGCTTCCGGAATTCCATGTATAGGCGTCTCATCCCTTGAAGCGGGGGCGTATACTCTTTCAAACACGAATGGATATATATGTCCTTTGCTCGATGCAAGAAGAAACACCGTATACACTTCCCTATTCAAATCTGACGGATGCGGAAGCGTAACAAGAATAACCGAAGACGCCATCAAAGAACTTGATCGTGTCGACGATGTTTTACCCGTAGGTCCCGTATATATCATCGGCGACGCGATCGATCAGGCCAAATCACAAATTAAAAAAAACGTGATTTCATATGTTCACACAACGGACACGCTTCCATGGGCATACGGCGCTGCCCTTTGCGGCGAAATTCGTTTTGAAAGCATGAGCGAAGAAGAGAGACTGTCTATAAAAGGCGGAGACTGTCTCAGACCGTTATATCTCAGAAAAACTCTACCCGAAAGAATAAGAGAGGAAAAAAACGAAAATGGCTGACGTTTCCAAAATATGCGCAATTGCTTGCGATGGCGCGGGTTTTAAACTCAAATGCACAGTCTCAGAGTACTTAAAAGGTCTTGGATTCGAGATAATTGACTGTGGTACGGACAGCGAAGAAAGCTGTGACTACCCGGATTACGCAGTCAAATGTTGTCGGGAAATCGTTGAAAAGCGAGCCGGGTTCGGGATCCTTTGCTGCGGGACCGGAGTCGGGATGAGCATAGCCGCCAATAAAGTTAAAGGCATCCGGGCAGCTTGCTGTTCCGATACCTTCAGCGCCAAAGCGACCCGTGCACACAATGATGCGAATGTCCTCTGTATCGGAGAGAGAGTTGTAGGCGCCGGACTTGCGAAAGAACTTGTCAACGCTTTTATAAGCACCTCATTTGAAGGCGGTCGCCATCAAAGAAGAATTAACAAAGTTATGGAAATTGAGAATTATTAATCGAAACGGACGTGTACTGATATGGACCTCGCTAAAGAATTTCTGTCTCTTAAAAGAAAACTGTTCGATAAATTATACGACGATCTGAATTCAAAACAGCGTGAGGCGGTTTATTCCGTAAACGGTCCCCTTTTGATCCTTGCAGGCGCCGGAAGCGGTAAAACGACCGTTCTTGTCCGAAGGATTGCTCATATTATCAGATACGGAGACGCATACAATTCGAGTTATGTTCCCGATTGGATAAACGAAGCGGTCCTTGAAGAAATGAAAAAAGCCGCAGATTATTCAAAAGATGATCTTGCTGCATATCTGATCAGATTTGCGGTCGACAGAGCTCCTGCATGGTCAGTTCTCGGAATCACTTTTACAAACAAAGCTGCGGGGGAGATCAAGGCGCGTATTTCCGAGATATTCGGAGAGGTCAGCGAAGAAGTTTCTGAGATCACAACGGGAACTTTTCATTCCGTATGTTGCCGTTTCCTCAGAATGTACGGGGATAAAATCGGATACGACAAGAATTTCAGTATTTGCGATACGTCAGATTCAAAAAGTCTTATCACAGACTGTATGAACAGACTGAATATTGATGAAAAAAACCTATCTGTAAAAAGCGTTCAGAGCATTATCAGCCGAGCGAAAGATAAGTTGCAGACCCCCGATGACCTACTCTCTGAAGCCGGTCAGGATATAAAAATTAAAAAAGTCGCCGAAGTGTATTCTCTGTATCAGAGTAGGCTTGAAGCACAGAATCTGCTCGATTTCGACGATATTATTATGCAGACAGTCCGGCTGTTAACCGAGCACGAAGAAGTAAGAGAAAAACTCCAGTCAAAATATCGTTACATCTCAGTCGACGAGTATCAGGACACGAATTACGCTCAACTGAAACTGACTCTTCTGCTTTCCGGCAAATACAGAAACATAATGGTCGTAGGAGACGACGATCAAAGCATCTACAAATTCAGAGGCGCGGTGATCGAGAATATACTCAATTTCGACAAGAATTACAGCGATACGAAAATCATCAGGCTCGAAGAAAATTACAGATCCACGCAAACAATCCTAAACGCCGCAAACGGTGTAATATCGAATAATAAAGGCAGGCTCGGGAAAACGCTCTGGACTCAAAGCGAAAAAGGAGAACTCATTTCCATAAAAAAACTTCCGGACCAGGTTGCCGAAGGAAAGTATATATGCAGAGTTATCAGCGACACATCGGTCAAAGAAGATCTTTCTTTCAGAAATTTTGCAGTTCTGTACAGAATGAACGCCCAATCACGAGCTATAGAACAGGCGCTCGCTAAGTCTGCCATCCCATACCGCGTTTTGGGAGGATTGCGATTCTTTGACAGAATGGAAGTCAAAGACATCGTTTCTTATCTTAACATCATAAATAATCCCGTCGATGACGTCAGACTCAAACGAATAGTCAACACTCCCCGCAGAGGAATCGGGGCCAAATCTTTTGACGTCGCGTCAACACTCGCCGCAGCTGAAGGATACTCTGTTTTGGAATTGATGCGTAATGCTAAAAAGTACCCGGCGATTTCCGCAGTCGCCGCAAAGGCGATGCAGGATTTCTGCTATCTTATCGACTCTCTGAAAGAGTATTCCTATTCACATACTACCGCAGAAACGATTGCGAAAGTAATTGATGCAACAGGTTATGGCGAAATGGTTGCTGATATCCCCGAAAGAACAGAACGTGAGGAGAGGTCTTCAAACCTTGAAGAACTCATCAATACTGCAGGTCAATACGATGAAGACGCAGAGGATCCGACTCTTTCCGAATTTCTGGAAGAAGTCGCGCTTGTTTCTGACGTCGATAAATATGATGAAAGTGCCGATGCAGTCGTACTTATGACTATCCACAGTGCAAAAGGACTCGAATTCCCTGTCGTTTTCCTTCCCGGAATGGAAGAAGGCGTTTTCCCCGGTTATCAAACGATAATGAATCCTGAGGAGATAGAAGAAGAAAGACGGCTTGCGTACGTAGCGATCACACGCGCAAAAAAAAGAGTATACATTACACATGTTGGCAGCAGAATGATGAATGGAAAGACTCAGATGAATCCGATCTCCCGTTTCGCGGAAGAGATCCCCGCTGAACTCACTGAAAGAACAGAAGACGAACAATACGGAGCTTTTACGAGAAACAGAGCGGCTTTCGTCTCGACCGGAAGATCAATTGTCAACCCATCTTCCTCATATACCCGCTCTTCCGTTTATTCCCCGTTCTCATCTCATACAAAATCAGCCAAAACAACGCCTCAAGCTTCTGAAAAACTTGATATTGGAGATAACGTTATCCACTCTATGTTCGGAAAGGGCGTCGTTTTATCAGCAAAAGAGATGGGCGGAGACATACTTTATGAGGTCGTTTTTGAAGAACACGGATTGAAAAAACTAATGGGGACTTACGCCAAACTCAAAAAGGTAAACTGATTATATGAAAGAGTATTCAACTTCACTGAAGGAAAAGCTGAAAAATATAGATTATATAATTATTTCCTGCGCTTTTCTGCTTTCTCTTCTCAGTATTCTGATGCTTTGGGGCGGTTCCGCTCATTTTAAAGCGGGGCAGAATAAGGTTCTTGTTCAATCAGTCGCAGCGGGCCTCGGTCTTATTCTGGCATTTCTGATATCTACCATTGATTATGATACGGTAATTGAAAAACTTGAAAAATTCTTTTTCTTCTTTTCGATCGGAATGCTGTTACTCTGCATAGTAATCAACAAATTTCTTCCTTCAATATCCGGTGCGTCAGGCAATACCAATCTTAACTGGATAAAGATCCCGGGTGTTCCTTTTTATCTTCAGCCCGCTGAATTTGTTAAGATCACGTTTATCATAACTTTTTCAAGACATATCGACAGAGTGAGCGGAAAGATCAATCATCCCCTGAACGTCTTAAAACTTATGATACACGCCGGTATCATAATCGGAATCCTTGCAATAACAAAAGATATGGGTACATTACTTATCTATATCTTCATCATGGCTGCAATGCTTTTTGTCGGTGGACTTTCACTATGGTATTTTGCTGCAGGGGCGGTTATAACAGTTATCCTATTCCCGTTTCTGTGGGATCATATGACCGAGTATCAACAGCAAAGAATCTTTGCCGGATTCGATCCGGACTCCGATCCGGAGAACTACGGATATCAGGCATTGATGAGCAAGAACGCAATAATCAACGGCGGATTCAGAGGCGCCGGGTTATTCGGAGGTACGGTTTACACTTCCCTTCCTGCCGCGCATTCAGACTTTCTGTTTGCAGTTCTCGCTGAAAAGTTCGGATTTTTCGGAACGTTTTCTTATATTGCCATTATGACGCTGCTCATTGTTCGTCTTTTGATCGTATCGAGGCGTTCAAGAAAGAACTATGCATCGATAATATGCGTAGGAGTCGCTGCAATGTTGATTGCTCAAACTCTTGAGAACATCGGGATGTGTCTTGCCGCACTTCCGGTTATCGGTATACCGCTTCCGTTCTTCTCTTACGGAGGATCGTCAATGCTGGCTCTTTATATCGGTATAGGTCTTGTAGAAAGTATTTGTTCGCATAATAAAAAGTACTACTTTGAACGAGAATCAGCTACACAGTCAATCATATAAAAAACCGGGAAATCAAGCGTTCATCGTTTGATTTCCCGGCTCTTTTTCAGAGAGAATATCTTCCTTCAATCGCTCTTCGAAGAGTAACCTCGTCTGCATACTCGAGATCTCCCCCGATCGGAACTCCGTTAGCGATCCTTGTAACATTAATCTCAAGCGGAGATATAAGTTTATAAAGATACATTGCGGTCGCCTCGCCTTCAACGGTCGGGTTGGTAGCTATAATTACTTCGGAGACGTCCCCATCTTTAAGACGAGCGAGGAGCTCTTTGATTTTCAACTTATCCGGGGAAACCCCCTTCATCGGAGAAATAGCCCCGTGTAAAACATGATACACACCGGAATAATGTCCCGTATTCTCTATTGCGACTACTGCACGCGGATCTTCAACGACACAAATAACCGATTTATCTCTCTTTGATGAAGAACAAACGGGACATATGTCGAGCGTGGAAATGTTCTGACATATTGAACATAATTTTATATCTTTTTTTACTGACTCGATAGCATGGGCAAATTCTTCGGCCTCGCCATCAGTAAAATTCAGCACATTGAAAGCGTAGCGAAGCGCTGTCTTTTTTCCGACCCCGTCCAATCGTCTGAACATATCAGCGAGTCTTTCAAGAGGTTCAATATGATCTGCCATATTATCAGAACAACCCCGGCATATTGAGAGCACCGGTTATCTTTCCCATTTCTTCGCTGTTTGTCGAGTTAACCTTTTTTATCGCTTCGTTCACACCGGCAGTAAGAACATCAGAGAGCGTTTCGATATCATCCGGGTCTACGATATCGGGAGAAATATCGATCTTCTTGATCTCCAGCGACCCTGAGATGGTTATTTCAACGACCCCTCCCCCTGCTTTTACGGTGTACTCTCTCGAGTCAAGATCATCCTGAAGCGCAGCCATATCTTCCTGCATTTTCTGCGCCTGCTTAAGCATGCCTTGCATATTGGTCGGTCCCTGCCCCATCCCTT
>JAFWTH010000020.1 GCA_017518975.1 Clostridia bacterium | reverse complement strand
TTTCAGAGGTGCAAAATGAAAAAGATTTTTGCCGCAGTTCTCGCCTCCGTCATGGTAGTCGCCATGCTCGCAGTCGCGGTAGGCGCACAGTCTCAGGCGATGAACGGGACCGGATGGGATCCCAGCGTAGTCGTCAACGTCAAAAAGGCGAATCCCGACAACGTCGTCAAGGACGGCGTCATCAACTCCAACGAGTATGAGAAATTTGAAGTAGACCTCACCGAGTTCAACAGCCCCCTGCACGTCACCTTCATTTCCGGCGACGATATGCAGAGAGGTATCAATATGCTCGCCACCATGGAGTATTACTTCTCCTGGGATGAGGTCCACGGTATCAACATAGCTATCAGGAACAAACCCGAAGTTATCCAGCAGCTTCTTGACGTCAAAGACGGCGAAAAGACCGAGGACGACTTCTGCAGAAACGTCGCCTGGGGTATCAGCGCCTCGACCGACAACGACGGAGTCCTTTACTTCGCGCTCGGCAAGAGAACGGACGACGGCAGATACCTTGAGGGTCAGTACGGACCCGATCAGCTCGGCGTCAACAAGAACTACAACCCGACCGAGCTTCAGGACTATATCATCACTTATGATAACGCGACCGGATACTGCACCATCGAATGGTCCATCCCGCTCTCCAACTTCCTGGCGGGCGGCGGCGGAGTCGGCTCCGAACTTCAGTTCACCCTTTGGGCGAACGCCGGTACCTCCACCGTTCCGGATGATTTCAGCGGCGATTCCGGCGCCATCTACGGCGTCGTTCTCGGCGACTTCGGCTTCATGGTCAATCAGAAGTCGATGATCAACAACGTCAAATATCTCCTTACCGCGGATGAGCTTGCGGGAGACCCCGTTCCGGTTCCGGATCCTCCCGTACCGGGCCCGACACCGACGCCGACACCGACTCCCGTGGATCCCGACAACCCGAATCCCGCTCCGAACCCGGATAATTCCGGCAACGGCGGCGACAACGGCAGCGGCAGCGGCAACGGTAATGCCAATAACGGCGGAAACGGAACCGCTCCGAGAACCGGCGACCCGATGATCATCATGGCTGCAGTCGCGGCGGTCTCCGCTGCGGGCGCCTTCATCGTGGGCAAAAAGAGACACTGATTTTTGAACGGCAAAACCGGACCGTCCCCCTCGGCGGCCCGGTTTTTGTATTGACACGGACGCGTATTTGTGATATAAAGAAAAAGTAAAAAAAGGCGCTCCCTGCGCCGATCTGTCTGAGAGGAAACAAGATATGAAAAAAGCACTTGCAGTCATTTTGACAGTTTTGTTTATCTTCACCCTCGCCGCGATCCCGTCGCTCGCAAATTCCATCAGAGTTCTCGACGATCCGATCACGCTGACGGTGAAGCGCGCCGACCCCTCGTACGTCGTCAAGGACGGCTCTATAGGCGCAAGCGAATACGAGAGATTCGAAGTCGATGTAGATCCCGATTCCTCTCCGCTCAACAGATGCTTCTGGTCCAGCGAGGACCTCGACGACGCGGAGGCGATGCTCCCGACGATGGAGTACTATTTTTCCTGGGACGAAGTCCACGGATTCAACTTTGCGGTCAGGAACAAACCGGTCGAACTGAAGCAGATCATCCCCGCGGGAACGGGCGATCCGCCGGAAGACGGCTTCAACAAGAACGTTGCGTATACTTTCATCGCAGACCGGGGAGCGAAACTCGCCAAGCTTTCCGACACGCTCTTCTACTACGCCGTCTGTAAGCGCACCGATACCGGCGAGTATGAAGAGGGTCACTACAACCAGCTCGGTCTCAAAGGAAACTATAACCCGACTGAGGGCGTTGATTACGTGATCTCTTACTCGGCTGACGGATATTCCACCATCGAGTGGTCCGTACCGTTCGAAAACTTCGTCGAGGGCGCCGCCGCTGCCGGTACCGAGTTCTATTTCTCGATCGGCGCACAGGGCGGCCGCAGTGAATCTGCCGCAGGGGAAAGAAGTTATTCCATCGCGTTCGGCGACTGGTCGTGGCTTGTCGCCGCAAAAGCCTCGAAGAGTCACGCCATTGCGACTCTGTCGGACGAGCAGATCCCGGCTCCGGTCAGCCCGACCCCGACTCCCGATCCCGATCCGACCCCGACTCCCGCTCCTACGCCGACTCCGACGCCGACTCCCGCCCCCGATCCCGACAAGTACGAGGTCAAGACGGATGAGAACGGCAACGAGATCATCGTTGACAAACAGACCGGCGAAACAGTCGATCCTGCGACCGTCACTCCGGCAAACAACACCGCGCCGAGAACGGGCGACCCGATGATTATCATGGCTGCCGCAGCGGCTGTTTCCGCAGCGGGCGCGTTCATCGTCGGCAAAAAGAGACGCTGAGCACCTGACTTGAAATCCGACCCGACCGCGATCTCGCGGTCGGGTTTTTCGTTGCGGCGCATTTGTCCAATCTGCACAAAAACCGAGCCCGTTTTTTGACGGAGAGAGGCGCCGTTTCGTTGTTTTCCCATATTGAAAAAAATTAATGATTAGTATATAATTAAAAGGAGGTCGTCTCGGCATCGGGACGTTCTTTGAGTAAAAATTAAGTTTACATACAAGGAGTTTCAAATGGCAGACTTTACCGCTGAAAAAATCAGAAACATCGCTTTTCTGGGTCACCAAAGCTCGGGCAAGACGTCCCTTGCTGAGGCGATGCTTTACCTGTCGAAGGGTACCGACAGACTCGGCAAGGTCGCCGACGGAAACACCGTCTGCGACTATGATCCCGAGGAGATCAAGAGGGGCATTTCCCTCACGCTCGCGATCGCTCCCGTCGAATGGGAGAAAGTAAAGATCAATATCATCGACACCCCCGGATACCTCGATTTTGCCGGCGAGTCGATCGAGGCGGTGCGCGTCGCAGACGCGTCCGTTATCGTCATCGACGGTAAGGCGGGTCTTCAGGTAGGCGCGGAACTCGGCTGGGAATACTCCGACAACGAGGGTATCTCCCGCGCGATCTTCGTCAACAAGTGCGACGATCCCGATTTCGATTTCGGAAGAGTCTTCGGCGAACTCCGCGAGACTTTCGGCACGTCCGTGTGCCCCGTGTTCATCCCGTTCAAAAACGGAAACGAAGTTATCATGGTCGACCTCATCGAGATGCAGGCGTTCAAATACGACGACAAGGGCAACCGCACCCCCGCCGAAATGACCGACGCGATGAAATCCGACGCCGAGAAATACAAAGAGGCGTTCAACGAGGCGATAGCCGAGACTTCCGAGGAGCTTCTCGAGAAATATTTCGGCGGTGAAGAGATCACGAAGGCGGAGGCCATCGGCGCTCTCAACCACGGAATCACCACCGGCTCCATCGTTCCCGTGTACTGCGGTTCAGCCGTGAAGTTCTGGGGCGTACGCGCTCTGCTCGACGCTTTCGCTCACGCGTTCCCGAGTTTCATCGACAAGGGACAGGAGACCGTCATCGACGGAGACGGCACGAAGAAGATCGACATCGATCCCAACGGTCCGACCTCCCTGTTCGTCTTCAAGACGATCGCAGACCCGTTCGTCGGCAAGATGAGTATTTTCAAGGTCATGTCCGGCACGGTAAAGAGAGACGACACTCTCAAGGATCTCAAGACCGGCAGCAGCGTCAAGATGGCTCACATCTACACGATCAAGGGCAAGAAGCAGACCGAGGTTGAAGCGCTGCACTGCGGCGACATCGGCGTCGTGACGAAGATCCCGGACATCAACACGAACGACACGCTTTCCGCTTCCGGAAACGTGGAATACAAGAAGATCGTCTTCCCGCATCCTTATATGGTGAAGGCGCTCCTCCCCGCCGCAAAAGGCGACGAGGACAAGATCTCCCAGGGCGTCGCGAGACTGCTTGAGGAGGACCCGACCCTCGTATACGAGAACAACGCCGAGACGAAGCAGATGACGATCGCCGGTATGGGCGAGACTCACCTCGACGTCGTCGTCTCGAAGCTCAAGAACAGATACTCCACCTCCGTCGTTCTCGAAGCCCCGCGTCTCGCTTACAGAGAGACGATCAAGGGTTCTTCCGACGTCGAAGGAAAGCACAAGAAACAGTCCGGCGGTTCCGGCCAGTACGGCCACGTCAAGATAAGATTCTCCCACGGTGAGGCAGAAGGTCTCACCTTCACACAGTCCGTTGTCGGCGGCAACGTGCCGAAGGGCTACTATCCCGCCGTTGAAAAGGGACTTCTCGAGGCGATGCAAAAGGGAGTTCTCGCCGGATATCCGGTCGTCAACCTTGCCGCCGATCTTTACGACGGTTCGTATCACCCCGTCGACTCGAACGAGATCTCGTTCAAGCTTGCGGCGCGCCTCGCATACAAAGCGGGTCTCCCGCTCGCCAACCCGATCATCCTCGAGCCGATCGGCTCTCTCAAAGTCACCGTTCCGGACGCCCTAGTCGGCGACGCCATCGGAGACCTGAACAAGAGACGCGGCCGCGTTCTCGGTATGAATCCGCACGACAAGAAGAAGGGCTATACCGTCATCGAGGCGGACGTTCCCGCGGCAGAAATGGCCGACTACACGATCTCTCTGCGCGCAATGAGCCAGGGCAGAGGCCGTTTCGACTTCACGGTCGACAGATACGAGGAAGCTCCCGCGAACGTCGCTCAGAAGATCATCGCAGAGGCGAAAGTCGAAGAGTAATCCGAATCAAAATCAAGAACAGCCGCCGTCAACCGGCGGCTGTTTTAGGGTAACGGAAGTTACCCCGGAAGGAGTTAAAATGCACATTACCGACAGATTTCACGACAGTAAATGGGGTATCCTGACTCACTATCTCTCGTTCGTTCAGAACAAGGCGGGAGATCTTCACAACCAGGGAGTCGGCGAGACCTCGTGGAACGAATGCGTCGATTCGATCGACGTTGAAAAACTCGCCGAGACCGTCGCGTCGACGGGAGCAAGTTATCTGTTCTTCACGATGGAGCAGGGGACGAGATATATTATCGCTCCCAACGAGACGTTCGACAGGATCGGCGGTCTCAGGACGGGCGAGGGACCCTCGCGCCGCGATCTCGTGCTCGACCTGCACGCCGCGCTTTCAAAGAGGGGCGTCGACCTGTACCTTTACTTTACCGGAAGCGGACCCGCCGACGATCCGGAGCTCGGACCGCGCTTCGGCTTCTCGTGCGGAGAAGGCGAGGTCGTAACACGCCCGTTCGTCGAAAAGTGGGCGGCGGTCCTCGAGGAGTACTCTCGCCGGTACGGCGACAAAGTCAAGGGCTGGTGGGTCGACGGATGCTACAGGGAGATGTTCGGCTTCACCGACGAGCTTCTCGATCTTCTTTATTACGCGGCGAAGGCGGGCAACCCGGACGCGATCGTCGCTCTTAACGACGGAGTCGACATCAGATATCGCAAAACGTACGCCAACGAGGAGTTCACGTGCGGCGAGTTCGACCATCCGACGGGCATCCCGAACGAACGGTTCGTCGACGGCGCGCAGGCGCATATCCTCGTTCCGCTCGGCGCGACGTGGGGACTTCCGGGACTCCAGCGGAGCGGCGAATTTCTCCATCATTTCACGAAGTGCGTGAACCTGATGGGCGGGGTCGTCACCTACGACACGGCGATTTACCGCGACGGATCGCTCGACCCGGAACAGGTCGAAGCGCTGAAGTGCATAAAATCTTGACAACCGCGCAGAAAAGCGGTATCATTATCTATTATTGATAATTCAGTATTTTTGATCAGATCCTTCGACTCGTTTCACTCGCTCAGGATGACATTGTTTCTTTGCTCTGTGTCATCCTGAGCGGAGGCCGAAGGCCGGAGCCGAAGGATCTGACAAATCCGGTCCGGTTTATAAAGCGCGGGCAATAACCCACGGTTAAACAGGTCCTTCCTGACAGTTGCCGGTCCGAAATCGGAAAAAGCAATATAATTCAAGAGGTATTTTATGAGAATTACACCCGCGGAGGGAATGAACGAATTTCTGCCCGGAGAGGTCGAACTTCGCGACTCGATGACGGAGAAGATCGTCGGGGTATACCGTTCGTTCGGTTTCACGAAGATCTCGACTCCCGCGCTCGAGAGCATTGAGAATCTCGATAACAGCGATGGGGGCGACAATCTGCGCCTCATCTTCCGCGTTCTGAAAAGAGGAAAGAAACTCGAGGACGCGCTGGAGAAGGGAGATCCGTCCGGTTTGTGCGATCTCGGTCTGAGATACGACCTGACGCTCCCGCTCGCCCGATACTGGGCGAACAACAGAAGCCGCCTGCCCGATCCGTTCAAGTGCATACAGATCGACAGGGCGTACAGGGCGGAGAGACCGCAGAAGGGGCGCTCCCGCGAGTTCGTACAGTGCGACGTCGACGTGATCGGCTCCGATTCGCTCGACTCGGAGGTCGAACTCATCACAGTTACGGCTCGCGCCCTTATGAAACTCGGCATCGGCGCGTTCAACGTCAGAGTGAACGACCGGCGCGTGCTTCGCGACGTGATAAGATCGTGCGGATTCTCCGATGACTGCTGTTCCTCCGTAGCCGTGACCGTCGACAAGCTCGACAAGATCGGAGAGGACGGAGTCCGGGACGAGCTCGTTGGAAAAGGATATCCCGCCGAGTGCGCCGAAAAACTGATCGACACGCTTTGCAGACGCGCGTTCGGCGAGGACGATATCGAAAAGCACGCCGATCCCGCCGTCGCGGAGGAGTTTTGTAAAATGATCCGCCGCGCGAGGGAGCTCTCGGGCGGGGAATACGGCGTAGTGTTCGATCCTTCTCTCGTCAGAGGACAGGGGTACTACACCGGAGCGGTGTTCGAGATCGAAAGCACGGAGTTCGGAGGAACGGTCGCCGGAGGCGGCAGATACGACGGGCTTATAGGCAGATTCATCGGAGAGAACGTCCCCGCGGTCGGTTTCTCTATCGGATTCGAGCGCATCTTCTCGATCCTGAAAGAGTCGAAAAGACCGGCGGGAGGAAAAAAGAAAGCCGCCGTTTTTTACGGCGACGGGGAAGTCGTTGAGGCGACGAAGCTCGCGGACACGATGAGGAGTGAGTTCGACGTGACGCTCGTCCGCCGCAAAAAGAAAGTGGGCAAGCAGCTGGCGGCGCTCGAGGAGACCGGATTCTCCCGCGCCGTATTCCTCGACAGACCGGACGAAATAAAGACGTTCGGCGAAGAACATAAAACGAATGAAAAGGAAGAAAAACAATGAAGTGGACGTCAGTAACGGATCTTCGCGAAAAATATCTTTCGTTTTTTGAATCAAAGGGGCATCTTCGTTTGCCCTCGTTCTCCCTCGTCCCCGAGGGGGACAAATCGCTTCTTCTCATCAACGCCGGGATGGCGCCGCTGAAGAAATATTTCACCGGCGAGGCGGAACCGCCGCGTCACAGAGTCACCACCTGCCAGAAGTGCATGAGAATGCTCGACATCGACAGCGTAGGCGTCACCGCGCGTCACGGTACGTTTTTCGAGATGCTCGGAAACTTCTCGTTCGGCGATTATTTCAAAAAAGAGGCGATCCCGTGGGCGTGGGAGTTCCTGACGGACGTTCTCGGAATGCCGGCGGAGTTGCTTTATCCGTCCGTCTACGAGGAGGACGACGAGGCGTTCGATATCTGGAACAAGACGATCGGCGTCCCCGCCGAGAGGATCACCCGCCTCGGCAAAGCGGACAACTTCTGGGAACACGGTTCGGGTCCCTGCGGTCCCTGCTCGGAGATCTATTTCGACCGCGGCGAGAAATACGGCTGCGGCAAGCCCGACTGCCGTCCGGGATGCGACTGCGACCGTTTTATGGAGATCTGGAACAACGTCTTCACGCAGTTCAACAGCGACGGGGCGGGCAACTACACCGAACTCGCCAAGAAGAACATCGACACCGGAATGGGCCTCGAACGTCTCGCGTGCGTCATGCAGGGCGTCGACAATATGTTCGAGATCGACTCGATCAGAAAGATCCTCGACCACGTCGTCGCGCTTTCCGGCAAAGCGTACGGTAAAGAACACAAATTCGACGTGTCGATCCGCGTCATAACCGACCATATAAGAGGGACCGTTTTCCTCATCTCGGACGGCGTCAGCCCGTCAAACGAGGGCAGAGGATACGTCCTTCGCCGTCTCATGCGCCGCGCGATAGCGCACGGCAAGCTTCTCGGCATTGACAAGCCGTTCCTCGCGGAACTCGCCGATACGGTCATCGCCGAGAACGGCGCGGGTTATCCCGAACTCATCGAAAAACAGTCGTTTATCAAAAAGGTCATCTCCGTGGAGGAGGAGAGGTTCAACTCCACGATCGACGCTGGCCTCACGAAGCTTTCGGGAATCATCGCCGACGTAAAGGCGAAGGGAGGGGCCGCGGTTTCCGGAGAGGACGCGTTCCGTCTGTACGACACGTTCGGTTTCCCGCTCGACACGACGGTCGACGGGGCGAAGGACGCGGGGCTTGCCGTTGACGCGGACCGCTTCCGCGAACTTATGAAAGAGCAGAAAGAGAGAGCGCGCGCCGCCCGCGGAAGCATCTCCGGATGGTCCGCCGCGTCGGCTACGGCTCTCGAGGGAATAGAAAAAACCGTGTTTACCGGTTACGGCGAATATGAGTCGGACGCCTCCGTCATCGCGCTGATAACGGACGGCGAGCCGGTCTCGTCCGTTACCGAAGGCGAGTGCACCGTCGTTCTCGACCGCTCTCCCTTCTACGGCGAGATGGGCGGTCAGGTCGGCGACCGGGGCGAACTTTCCGCCCCCGGGTGCCGCCTCACGGTAAATGATACGAAGATAAAGGACGGCGTCATCCTTCATCTCTGCTCGCTTGAAGAGGGCGTGCTCAGGACGGGCGACGCGGTCAGGGCGAAGATAGACGGCGAACTGCGCGACGCGATAAAGAGAAATCACTCCTCGTGCCACCTGCTTCAGGCGGCGCTTCAGACCGTCCTCGGCGACCACGTCAAGCAGGCGGGCTCGTACGTCGACGGAGAGAGGGTCAGGTTCGACTTCTCGCACTTCTCCGCGATGACGCCGGAGGAGATCGAAAAGACGGAGGCGCTCGTCAACGGAGCGATCCTGTCGGGCCTTCCCGTCACGACGACCGAGTGCTCGATCGATGAAGCGAAGAAGATGGGCGCGATGGCGCTCTTCGGTGAGAAATACGGAGACGTCGTCCGCGTCGTCAGCATGGGAGACTTCTCCGCGGAGCTCTGCGGAGGAACGCACGTCGACAACACGTCGCGCATAGGACTGTTCAGGATAGTATCCGAATCGTCTGTCGCGGCGGGCGTCCGAAGGATAGAGGGGGTCACCGGATACGGCGTTCTCGCTCTCATGAAAGAGCGCGAGGATCTGATAAAGGAATCCGCCGCGGCTCTCAAGGTAAACAATCCCGCGGATATCCCGGGCAGAGCGGTCTCTCTGCTGCACGAGCTGTCCGAAACGAGACGCGAGGCGGAAGCCCTTTCGGCGAAGCTCGCCGGCGGCAAGGCGGACGGACTTCTCGGCTCCGCCGTTCCCGTCGGAGCGGTGAAACTCATCACCGCCGATCTCGGCGCGGAGAAGATGGACGCCGTACGTTCGCTCGGCGACACGCTGCGTGACAAGGACCCGAAGATCGTCGCGGTCTTCGCGATCCATTCGAACGGCAAACTGAACTTCACCGCGGTCTGCGGAGCGGACGCCGTCGCGGCGGGAGCCCACGCGGGCAACCTGCTGCGCGAGGTCTCCGCGATAACCGGAGGCAGAGGCGGCGGAAGGCCGGACAGCGCGGCTTCCGGCGGACAGGACGTCTCCAAGATCGGCGAGGCGCTCGCCGCCGCCGAGGGTATCCTGAAAGGTATGCTGAAATAATCGAAAACGGACCCGGCGGGATATATACGGGACTGTGATCCGGTTCCGCGGAGTTTTCTCCGCGGAACCGATCTTTTTGTTTTCAAGCCGTTGATTTTCGCGGCGGGTGTGGTATAATTGTTTTAACAAAAGTGAAAGGAACAAAAGACAAATGAAGAGAGTCATATCGACGTTTTTCGTCATCGTAATGATCGCGGCGGCTATGTTACCCGTCTCGGCTGAGGGCGGGATATTCACCGACGTGTCGGCAGGTCGCTGGAGCAGAGAGTTTATCGATTACTCCGTTGACAAGGGTTATCTGAACGGCGTCGGAGGCGGACGCTTCGACCCGACCGGAACGACGACGCGCGCGATGGTCGTCACGGTTCTGTGGCGCATGGAGGGTTCGCCCGAAACTCAGTACCGTCCCGATTTCAGGGACGTCCCGGGGAACACGTGGTACTCCTCCCCGGTGATCTGGGCGAAGGATTCGGGTATCGTCCTCGGCGTCTCGGAGACGGAGTTCTCGCCGAACGGGAAGATCACCCGCGAGCAGCTTTCGACGATGCTCTACCGTTATTCGGGCGTCAAGGGCTACGGAGTGACGGGCAGGGCGGCGCTCGACGGGTTCACGGACAGGTCAAAAATCAGCGACTGGGCGATCTCACCGCTTTCGTGGGCCGTCGGCTCGGGACTGATAAACGGAGTTACCGAAAAAACGGTCGAACCGAGAGGCAACGCTACGAGGGAGCAGCTTGCGACGATGCTTATGAGATTTGATTCTTACAGAGAAAAAAGCCCGGATCTCATAAAGGGAGAGAAGAACGGTCTTCCGTACGCCGTCATTTATCCCGAGGGGTTCAAAGCGGGTGAGAAGTACCCGCTGCTCGTCTTCTTACACGGTTCGGGATCGGTCGGCGCGGGGATCGACGAATATCTCGTATCGAACTCGTTTTTCACCGAGATCGCGAAACTCGATGTGAGCGAATACCCGTTCATCACGCTCACGCCTAATCTCGACGACGAGTCGGGATGGCTTGGATACTCCGGCGCGCTGATCGGTATGATCCGCGATATCGCCTCGACTCCCGAAGTCGACGAGACGCGCGTCTACCTGATGGGAACGAGTCTCGGCGGATACGGAACGTGGTTTTTGGCTTCGAGATATCCCGAGACGTTCGCGGCTGCGGTTCCTATCTGCGGCGGCGGTTCGGCAAGTCTCGGACCGAAACTGGTGACCGTTCCGATCTGGGCGTTCCACGGCGAACTCGACGAAGCGGTCCCGTATCAGGATTCCGTCAACATCGTGAACGCTATCAAGGAGGCGGGCGGAACCGACGCGAAGCTGACGACGTTCTGGGGCGTAGGCCACGGCAACTGGGATCAGGTCTATTCCGACCCCGAGGTTTACGCGTGGATGCTCTCGCATTCCAAACCGCAGGGATAAACAATAACGAAAAAAGCCCTCGCGACGTTTTGTCGCGAGGGCTTTTTATATGATCACGAATCGTAAAAATCTCTTCCGTCTTCGGTTAGCGGACGGTCCGTCTTCGGATATTCGAAGATCGCGGGATCTTCGGCGTGCGCCTCGAGGTAGGAGACGAACTCCGCGGCGTACCGCTTCGCTCCTTCGAGATCGTGAAGAAGACAGTTTCCGCAGTTCTCCGGCGCGGTCCCGGGGACTTCCGCCGCGTCCGCCACCGACCTGAAGGCGTTAAGCACGAGACCGTAGATATCCCTCGAAGGACGGACGCCCTTGAGGATCAGGTAAAACCCCGTCAGGCATCCCATAGGACCCCAGTAGACAACGTCGTCCTTGTTTTCGGGATCGTTCCTGAGCGTCGTGGCGATGAGATGCTCGAGCGAGTGCATCGCCGCCGCGTCGATCGCCGGCTCGACGTTCGGTCTTTTAAGCCTGATATCGTAAGTGGTGACGGCGGCGCCGCCGACCTTGTCCGCCCGGCTGACGAAAATTCCGGGGACGATCTTCGTGTGATCGACGGAAAAACTTTCGATCATTTTCATGTGATTTCTCCCTCAGCGCGTTTTCGCGTGATTATTCCGTTTTATCTTCCGGTCCCGCCTGTTCGGATCCGCCTTCTGCGACTGCGGGAGCGGGATTCCTTTTGAAAATATCCTTGAAATCCGCCGCGGCGAAGATCGAGCAGACGAGCACGACGATCGCGCAGACAACGGTGAGGAAAGTGATCTCGGTTTTCTGAGAATAGGTCGGATCGATAAGGAAGTAGATATTGCCGAATATCATCGCCCACGCAGCATAGCTGACGTTGAGAGCCATTGATTTCGACGCGCCGATTTTTGCGATAGCCTTATAATAGAACAGATACGACGCCGTGGCGAACAGTCCGGCGATCACGATGACCGGGATGAGCCATCCGGTGTTCGAAAAGAGGGCGACGGTGCGGCCCCATGCGTTGTCTTTCAGGATCACGCTGAGAACGGGGAGTACCGCCGCGCCGTAGATGACGGCGGAGGTCGTCTGACGGATCATCAGAGCGCCTTCGTCCGAAACGTCGCCGTCGCGCAGGCACTTGGCGAGAATGACGGCTTCGATGCCCCATCCGAAGGAACAGAGAAGCGTGCCTATGACGCCGAGAAGGATATTTTCAGCCTTGATATCCGTCGAATAGAAGAGGCCGAACACTCCCGCGAGCGTTGCAAGCAGGAAGAGCCACTGATACCATTTCATCTTTTCTTTCAGGAAGATGAAGGCGAGGACGGCGCCGATAGCGGGGAAGACGGTGCTTGCCGCCGCGCCGATCGCGTAGCCGAGGTTCTGAACGGTCATGACGTAACCGGTCATTCCGACGGGGCCGCCGATTATCGCGGCGATGACGACCCATTTGCCGCTCTTCGTTTTGAAAAGGGAGCGGAAAATTTCGGGAAGCTTACCGCGTACGCCGTTGTAGATCCACGCGAAGATCGCGGAGAAAGTGTCGTGCATAAACGCGGTGATCAGAGTCGCAAGGATCATTGATTCAAGCGGATTGAGGTCGAACGCTTTGTTAAGGGCTACCGTTTCGAGCCCCCACGTGATACCTGCTAAAATACCTGCAAACATATCTGTTGTTCTCCTTTTCGATCAAAGCGCCTCGAAGGCGTTTATGTTTTCGATCATGCGGGCGTATCTCTCCTGCGCCCAGTCCTCCATGGGCTGACCGTCGAACGGAACTCTCGTCTTTGCCCAGAGAGTCCAGAGGAAGTCGACGTAGATCTTGTTCGCGAGGAAGTGGCGGAGATCGCCGACCGACGGCTCGCGTCCGAGATATGCGGTGAGGAGCTTTTTGTCCCATTCGCTGTCGAAGCCCGCCTCGATGGAGACGTCGGAGACGTCCCACATCCCGTCGTTCATTCCGGCGTATTCCCAGTCGATGAGGTAGAGGCGGTCACCGCTCTCGACCCAGTTCTCGCAGAGAGGGTCGTTGTGGCAGGGGACCTTCTTCGGCGCGACCGTGCGGTCGATCTCTTCCTTTATCCTCATCACTCGCGATTTCTGCTCGCCGTAATCCGCGAACATCGGAACGTTCTGATCCGAGATGATCTTTTCGTAGTTCGCAGCCATATCGAAGACCTCGAACGGAACGCCGGTGTCCTCCCCGCAGTCGTGGATCCTGCGGTAGATCTGCGCGGCGAGGCGTACGCGGCGGTCGTCGTGAAACGCTTCCGCCGACATCGTGACGGCGTCCTTTATGTATTCCGTCAGTTTCGTTCCGTCTTCGCCGAAAAAGAGCATTTTCGCGTCGACGCCGAGACGGCACGCGAGTTCCGTGCTCTTTTTCTCGTCGCCTCTGACGATCATCTCCTCGGTCCCTTCGCCGGGTATCCTGACGACGTATTCCGCACCGTTTTTCATCGAAACGTGATAAGTGTGGTTCGTCAGCCCGC
>JAFWTH010000163.1 GCA_017518975.1 Clostridia bacterium | reverse complement strand
TCGTGATCAATTACGACGGAAGCTACGTAATCCTCGAATGGAGTATCCCGTTCTCCGAGATCTGTGAGGGCGGCGCCGCAGCGGCGGGTGATTCCGTATATCTTTCCATAGGCGCGGAATCCGGCGCGGGCGACACGAAGGACGCCGACAGCTGCTACGCAGTTTCTCTCGGCGACTTCACCTACGGCGTTTCTCAGAAGGCGGCTACGAACCACGCGGCGTTCCAGCTTTCCGATGAGACCATCCCGTACGACGCTCCCGTTCCCACCCCCACCCCCCCCCCCCCTCCGACACCCACGCCGACCCCGACTCCCCCCCCCGCTCCCGACAAGGACGAGGTCAAGACGGATGAGAACGGCAACGAGATCATCGTTGACAAACAGACCGGCGAGACAGTCGATCCTGCGACCGTCACTCCGGCAAACAACACCGCGCCGAAGACCGGCGACCCGATGATCATCATGGCTGCCGTAGCGGCTGTCTCCGCGGCAGGCGCGTTCATCGTACGCAAAAAGAGACACTGAGTTTTAACACAGTCAAATTGAGAGGAGTCGGTTCCGACTCCTCTCCGTGCAAAAAAACATAATGAGGTGAAAAAATGAAAAAGATCCTTACGGTCCTCCTCGCTCTTCTGATGCTTGCTTCCGTCTGCGTCATCGGAGCGAACGCACAGTCCTATTCTCCTCTCGGCGGCTGGAAAGATTCCGGTCAGGGCCCGATCACCGTCAAGAAGGCGGATCCCGCCGACGTCAAAAAAGACGGCGTCATCGGTGCGGACGAGTACGAGAAGCTTGTGATCGACCAGTCCGAGGAAGAAACGCCCCTGCACGTGATGTACGTCACGAACGACAACCTCACCGACGGACTCAATATGCTCGCGACCATAGAGTTTTACTTCTCGTGGGACGAGGTCCACGGCTTCAACTTTGCCATTAAGGACAAGCCCGCCGTGATCAAGCAGGTCCTCAGCGCGAAAGACGGTGAGAAACCCGGCGACGATTTTGCCAACAACACCGCTTTCGTCATGAACTTCCTCACCGAGAACGCTATCGAGGCTTCCAGAAAGGACGACGGCGTTCACGGAACGATGGAGGTTCCGCATTACTGCGTATATTACGCGGCGGCGAAGAACACGGAGACCGGCGAGTACATCGTGGGTTACTACGATGAAAACCAGCTCGGTCTGAACGGCGATTTCACCGCGGTCGGCGGCACCGATTTCGTTATCAATTATACCGACGACGGATACGCGGTTCTCGAGTGGAGCGTTCCGTTCTCCTACCTCTACAGCGGTGAAGTCGGCGCAGGTACTTCAGTTTGTGCTTGTCTCACGGCTACCGCGGGCAACGCGGGACCCGAGGACGAACTCTTCCAGGATACCTACTGCATAGGTCTCGGCGACAAGACCTTCATGGTCGACGCCAAGATCGACAAAGTGGGAACTTACCCGGAATTCATCCTCTCCGATGAGCCGATCAAGACGGCCCCGGCGATCAATTTCACCGACGTTCCGGCAGACGCTTACTTTGCTGACGCCGTTGCCTGGGCGGTATCGAAGAACGTCACCACCGGAACTTCCCCGACTACCTTCTCACCGAGCAACCCCTGCACCAGAGCTCAGGTCGTGACTTTCCTGTGGCGCGCCGCGGGCGAGCCGAAGCCGACGAAATCCGACAACCCGTTCACCGACGTT
>JAFWTH010000162.1 GCA_017518975.1 Clostridia bacterium | reverse complement strand
GGGGCACTGATAGAGGACCTTGTGAAGCCCCTCGGCTCTCTTCGGGTACGGCGTCTCGATACCGCGCTCCTTCTGCCAGGCAAAGTCGTCGTACCGGTAAGCCCCGACGATCTTCTCGTTGATCTCGTCGGGGGTCAGGTCTTTCAACTCGTCCGGAGTGAAGAGAACGTTCATTTCCGCCTCGGTCGGCTTCACTCCTCTGTTGTGGAGATTCCAGAACGGCGAGTTGACGTGATGGCCGTGGCACATAAACGTCACGACGGGTATCTTCAGGAGTTTGCACAACCGTCCGAGCGCAGACGGGAGAACGGCGGTCGTTCCGCAGAGGGAATATCTCGCCTCGGGATAAAGGATAATGACGTCGCCGTTTCGCGCTACGCGCGAGAGTTGCTTGATAAGGACTAAATCGTTCGTGAACTTGCGCTTGCATATCCCGCCGACGTTGCGGAGCAGTTTCTCACGGCCGATGAATCCGTCTATCGCGATAACATAGTTGGCGCGATCGGGAAAGATAGCGACGGTCGCGGCTTTAAAATCCATGAACGCGTTGTGGTTGCAGAGCATCAGATACGGGGGCTTGAGTCCCTCGCACCGGGTCTTGGTGATCCTGAGTTTGTGCATCTTAACGTCGGGCACGCACAAGAGGTACATCAGCGGACGCAGATACCACTTCGTCCTCACGGGAGGCGCTTTCATATCGAAACGCTTGAATTCTTTTTTCATGTCGAATCATCCGTTCAAGGTTGTTTTTTGCTTTTCGGTTGAAAATATTTTACCACAAAAGCGCAGTTGTTTCAACAAGGCGCGGCGCGCCGGGGAAAAATGACGGAAAAATTAAAAATCCTGTTGACAACAGTCCCCGCTTTTGCTATAATATGTCCGTTGACGCTGATGTAGCGCAGTCGGTAGCGCACGTCATTGGTAATGACGAGGTCACGGGTTCGAATCCCGTCATCAGCTGAAACAAAAGGACCGCACAGCGGTCCTTTTTTGTTTCAGCAGACGGGATTCGAAGGGCCCCGGTAGTGAATGACAGCCCGGGGGGCTGTCAGAGCCGGGGCTGACCGAGCCCGCAGGCGAGAAGCGAATCCCCTGCACCGAAGGTGCAGCCTGTTCAAATTTCGGTATCTAAATCGTTTCTCCGGAGGCATCCGGGGCGGTCTCGCCGAGCGCCTCCGGTGGCGGATGAAGCGACGGCGAGATAGGAACCGCGGTCTAAATCGCGCGACGCATCAGCGGAGCCTGCGATTTCGGGAACCGCAATCCGGGGGCCCCCCTACGGGTCAGGGGGTGAAGATATCCGAAAACCATCACGTTGACCGTCCTTCCTGCTTCGTCGCTCACCTCATCCGTCAGCTTCGCTGACACCTTCCCCTCAAGGGGAAGGCTTTTGAATTTGACGTGCGGTAACTTATTCAATAATACTGAACGCTCCGCGTCCTCGCTGTAAAATACTGCGTTTCGGTGAAGCCGAATGAAATGGGTTGGGTCCCATTTCACGCGGAATTTTACCCTTCTTGCGAAGCAAGAAGACAAGAAGACAAGAAGACGGGTTTGTTTTTTTATTTCACTTCCCCGCTGTCCTTCCGGCCGCGGGACTTCATATCCCGTTTTCCTCGCGCGCTCTCCGCTCCGGGGACGATCTCTCCCGCTTTCGTGAGAGCGATCTTCGTGAGCGTCGGACCTATCAGCTCGTAGATCAGAACGGAAAAGAGAACGACGTTTCTGATAACCGTACCGTCCGCGCCGAGCGATTCCGCCATGACGGACATTCCGAGCGCGACGCCCGCCTGAGGCAGAAGAGTTATACCGAGATATTTGACGATATCCGGTTCGCATTTCATCAGTTTCGACGATGAGCGCGCTCCGACGTATTTGCCCGCAGAACGGCTGACGATGTAGACGAGGCCGACCGCAATGACGGCAAGATCGGCGATAACTCCGAAGTCGAGTTCCGCGCCTGAAAGAACGAAAAAGAGAATGTACAGGGGCGCGGTCCAGCGCTCAGTTCTGTCCATAAGTTCCTCGGAAACGTCGCACACGTTGCAGAAGACCGTCCCGAGCATCATGCATGCGAGGAGCGAGGAGAATCCGATCTTCACGGGTCCGATCATGAATTCGATCTTCGTCAGCGCAACAGTAAGAAGAACGAACGTGATCGATATCGCCATTCTCTTGCTTCTGGAGTGGAAAAACTTCTCGGTGAGGTTAAAAATAAGACCCATGGCAAATCCGAGAACAAGCGACAGGACGATCTCAACGATCGGGGCCACGGCGACGGACAACACGTCGACAGAGCCGCCCTGAAGAGAACCCGCTACGCCGAACGAGACGGAAAAGATCACGAGGCCGACCGCGTCGTCGAGCGCGACGATAGGAAGAAGGATCGAAGTGAGCGGGCCCTCCGCCTTGTACTGGCGCACGACCATCAGCGTCGCGGCGGGAGCCGTCGCGGCGGCGATCGCGCCGAGAGTGATCGCGGCGGGGATCGACAGTTTGTCGGGTACGATAAAGTGGACGCCGATCAGAGCGGCGTCGACGAGAACCGTCGCAGCGACCGCCTGAAGAATTCCGACCACGGTCGCCTGTTTGCCGTTTTCTTTAAGTTGGGAGAGACGGAATTCATTGCCGATCGAGAACGCGATGAAGCCCATCGCGACGTCGGATATAAGTCCGAGCGATTTGACCTGTTCAAGCGTGGAGAAGCCGAGGCCCGGCACACCGACCCGTCCGAGGACGAAAGGTCCTATAAGAATACCCGCGACGAGGTACGCGGTGACGGCGGGAAGACCCGCCAGTTTCGCAAGACGCGACATCAGAAGACCCGCCAGAAGCGAGATCCCTATGAGCAGTAAAAGTTCCAACTTGAATTACGCCTTCTTCCGATCTAAATGGTCCATTGAGGATAACTTTCAAATATTTCAGTTTCGATCCCGAGTTCTCCGAGCGCTTTCGCGATCACGGGCAATACCGGCGCCTCGGAGTGATAGTGGCCCGCCTCGAGCACGGCGATCTTTCCCGTTTCCGCGCCGTCTTCGGCTCTGTTGTAACCGCATTCGCCGGTCACGAGAACGTCGGCTCCGACGGCCGCCGCGGCGTCGATGAAATCGCCTCCCGAGCCGCCGACGACGGCAATTTTCGATACTTTGCGCGACGCGTCGCCCGTGACGCGGACGAAGGGCGAACCGAGCGAGTTTCTTACGCGGCGGGCGAATTCGTCCAGCGTGACCGGAGCGTCGAGCGTCCCTACCCTGCCGATCGTCGGGCATTCTTCGCCGCCGAATTTTCCCGAGACCGCGACGCCGATCTTTTCGGCGAGCGCGTCGTTCACGCCGCCGTCGGCGGCGTCCAGACGCGTGTGAAAACTCATGACGGCGACTCCGGAGCGCACCGCTTCGATGATCCTGTCCGGGATCGCGCATCCCGCGACTACTGTCTTCGCCCCGCGGAAAATCATCGGGTGATGGGTGACGAGGACTGCCCCCGTCTCTTTCGCGAAAAGGATCGCGGGAAGAGTCGCGTCGAGCGAGACGACGGCGCGAGCCGCTTCCCTTTCGGGATCTGAGGCGCACATAAGTCCGTCGTTGTCCCACTCCGCGGAAAGGGTCCGCGGCCACAGCGCGTCGAGCGCCGAATAAAGTTCGTGAACTTTCATTTTAATTCAAACCCCCTCGCTTTGGCGATGGCGAATACTTCGGCGAGAAGCGCCTCTTCCCTTCCGGCGTCGAGGTCGCCTTTTTTTCTGCCTTCGATCTGCACGCGAAGTTTCGCCGCCGTGCGGGTGAGGAACTCGTTCAGGTATTCGTCGGATTCCTCGGCGCGGATCTCTTTGCCGAGATACAGTTCCGCATCAGTCAGTTCGCGCGACACTCCGTCGTACTCAGCGACGATCGCCGTATAAATCTTGTCCCCCGCGCGGCAGAGTTTTTCGCATTTCACGTCGTAACCCATGGTATAAAGATATCCGCGCAGTTCGGGAACGGAACTCATCGGCTGAAGGATCAGGCGAACTCCGGGCGTCCGGACGAAATCCGACGCTCCGAGGATCGACGCGATGAGTTCGCCTCCCATACCGCAGACAAGAACGTCGGTAATTCCGTACCTCGCGGGGTCGAAGCCGCGAAGCCCGTCGGAAAGGATGAAATCAATCCGGTCGCCGACACCGTATTTCAGGGCGTTCGCACGGGCGGTATCAAGCGGTTTGCTGTTTATATCCGTTGCAACCGCACGGGGGCAAAGCCCGCTCCCGACCAGATAGATCGGAACGTATCCGTGATCTGTCCCGATATCGGCGACGACTGCGCCGTCTCTCACCTGTGAGGCGATGAGGAGCATCCTCTCGTCGAGGACCGGAAGTCTCACTTTTCCCATTAAGAAAACTCCTTCACAAAGTTACAGCGGGATTATATATCCCGCTGCTTCTTTAATTACCCGTTGTTATTATCAACTATTTTTGTTCGGAGAAGTAAGCGTTGAGTTTCTCAACGAGCGCATCCGCGTCCGTGCCGTGAACCGCGCAAGCCTGTTCGATCGTCTCGCTTATGGAGACCGGGCAGGTGAGGCAGTGCATACCTATCTCGATGAAGAAGCGTCCCGCTTCGATATCGTAGTCGATAACGTCTCCGATTACCGTGTTTTTCGTAACTTCCATGATCTTGTCCTTCCTTTATCTTGTTTATGCGTTAGCTTTTTTGATCTCCGGGTCCGGGCAAAGGACCTTTTTTATGTCCGCGCCGAGACCGCGTAACTTGCCGACCGCGTCGTCGTATCCGCGCTCGATCAGATTGACTCCGGTGATCTCGCTCTCGCCCTCGCAGGTCAGAGCCGCGATAACGACCGCGATCCCGCCGCGAAGGTCGACAGCCATCAAGGGCGCCGCGGAAAGCGGAACGCCGCCCTCAATCGATACGATCCTTCCGTCGACTTTTATCCTTGCTCCCATCCGTTTGAGTTCCTCAACGTACCTGAAACGGTTGTCGAAGATCGACTCGTTGATGAAACTCGTTCCCTCGGCACCGCACAGAAGCGCGCACATCTGGGGATGCATATCGGTCGGGAAGCCGGGATAAGGAAGCGTTTTTACGTTGGTATGCCTGAGTTTGCCGGGAGCGGAAACGTGTACCGCGTCGTCGAATTCGTCGATGATAACGCCCGCTTCCTCGAGTTTTGCGGCAATGGACTCAAGGTGCTTGGGGATGACTCCGGTAACGCGTACCGAGCCGTGGGTAGCGGCGGCGGCAACCATATACGACCCCGCCTCGATCATATCGGGGATAAGAGCGTAATTCGTGCCGTGAAGCTGTTCGACTCCTTTGATCTTGATAACGTTGGAGCCCGCGCCGCTTATGCGCGCACCGCAGCTGTTGAGGAAGTTCGCGCAGTCGACGATGTGAGGTTCTCTGGCGGCGTTTTCAATGACCGTCATACCCTCGCAGGTCGCGGCGGCGATCATAACGTTGAGCGTCGCGCCGACGGTCGAGACGTCGAAATAAATGTTCGCGCCTTTTGCCCTTCCGGTCGGTGTGGTTATCTCAACGTATCCGCCGTCTGTGACGACGGTGGCGCCGAGCGCTTCAAATCCTTTGATGTGCTGGTCGATGGGACGAACGCCGAAATCGCATCCGCCGGGGTAAGCCACCCGGGACTTTCCGAATCTTCCGAATTCGGCCCCGAGCAAATAGTACGATCCGCGAAGCTGTCTGACGAGAGAGTACTCGGAAATACCGCACTCAACGTCGGTACAGTCGATCTCAACGGTCGTTTTCGTCAGATTGCGGACACGCGCGCCGATACCGCGAAGGATATCGAAGCTGTGTCTCACGTCGCTGACGCACGGTACGTTCTCTATGATACACTTGTCTCGAACAAGAACACACGCGTAGATTATGGGGAGGGCGGCGTTTTTGGAGCCGCTGACCTCGACGCATCCGCAAAGGGGATGCCCGCCTCTTACGAGTATCTTTTCCATTCCGAATAATTCCTTTTGAGGATTTTTATTTAAAAGCGGGTTGTCTTTATCAAGGGGACCCGGGTCCCAAAACGATGCAAAAGGGCGCCCCCGCATTCAGAGGGGGCACTTCAACTCATACCATTATATCAGCATCGGGACAAAAATGGAAGAGTTTAGGCCAGGATTTTCACGATTTTAATAAATATTGTCGTTTTACACAATTTTCGAGGCTCAGTTTCGTTCAGTTCATACACTTGTCTAAAATGAGAGCGGAAAGATACGTTTTTGCCGAAAATGTTATTGAAAAAACTCCTCCGCGAATATTCTATTCCATGGAACGCCGGTTCGTTCTCAGCCCCCGGCGCGGTGATAAGCGATCGCGAGATCCGCGACCATACCGTAACTTCTGACCCCCTCTGTTCCCTGAATGACGAGGTAGCCGTTATTGACGGTTTCGGCGACTTTTGAGGCGGTCGAATCCCGATATTTTTCGAAAAAAGCGGAATACGCCTTGAGTTCCAAGCGAACTGCGGGGTCAAGCGAAGACGCGGCTTTTGTATACAGATCCTTGTCCGCACTCCAGAGCGGATCGGAAAGATATTCGTACATATTGAGATACCCGCAATAACGCAAGTACGGATCATCCGAGCGAATAAGGACGAGATACGCGACAAAGTTCGCCTCATTCTCACGAGCGATCCCCCGCTGATGAGCCATCTCGTGCGCGGTGGAAAAGACGTTCACGAAGTCGGGATAGTTCGTGTTGAGATTCGCCTCTCCGGTGTAAAACGAGAATACGCCGGAAATATGCGTGTAGGTCATGATCGGTGAGACGACGAGCCGCTTGACGGGCGCTTTGAAGTTCTTGATAAACGGGTATTCGGCGCATACGCCGTCGTACGACTCCGTCAGCTTTGAGACGAGCTCACCGTGCGAATAAGGCGCGACGGACGCGCCGCCGTCCCGGAAAGAGACGTCAGAGACCTCCGCATTGAGCCGTTCGATCACCGTCGACGTGACGGAATAGAGCGTTTCCGGTTCCGTCTTTTCGACCGTCAGCCCCATTCTCTCCGGAAGCTTCGTCGTACGGTAGCCCGCGGCAAAATCAAAAACGAAAAGCGAATACATAACGGCGGCGACGGAAAGAACCGCACACAGCGAACGGATAAAACCGTGTTTCGCGTATCCCATATAACGCCATATCCCTCTCAGGACGAGAAACAGAATGACTGGCGCGGACAGCAAAACCAGCTCGGCGAGCGACGCCGGATAGACGGAGGTGATTTTGGCGAGCACAAAGCGGAATCCCGCGGATACCGTTCCGTTGAACGCGTCGGCAAAACGCGGCGACAGATAAAGCGCCGCGTGGATCGCGCCCGCCGCCAGAGCGACCGTGAAAAACACGAAAGACCATACGGGCATGATCTTGAATATCCCGCGTCTTCTCTTTTCAGCAGGCGCCGTCTTTTCTTCAGGAGTTTCCTCTGTTATTTCTTTTTCCGTCGTCATATCGTTTCCTCTTTCAGAATCCGTTCAAGATCAAATCCGGGAAAGTACTCCGCGATCAATTCCTCGAGATCGGCGGGAATCGGCGCGGTCACCGTTACCGT
>JAFWTH010000161.1 GCA_017518975.1 Clostridia bacterium | reverse complement strand
GATGATTTTCATTTTATATCTCCTCCTCACAGGTATTTTTTAAAGAATCCGGGCGCTTTTGCGCCGGAGTAGGCGTGACCGCCCGGGTGGACGTCCGCCTCTATCAGGTCGGGGACTCCCGCCGCCTCGTAGATTTTTTTCGTTTCTTCATAGCCGCGGTACAGCTCGTCGAAGCGGAAGCAGTCGTCGTTCTCGCCCATCTCCATCAGGCACGGACGCGGAGCGATGAGGCCCGAGATATCGAACGTGTCGAAGTATTTATATATCCCCGGAACGATCTGCGAGCCGCAGAAGTTGCCGTCGCGGACGGCGAATCCCGAGAACGGGTTTACGTAGCCGATGATATCGCACGCCCGGATCCTCGGCTCGACCGCCGTGGTGAACGTCGTCATCGTACCGCCCTGCGACAGACCCATCATGCCGATCCGGGCTCCGTCGACCTCGGGTAGCCCTTCGAGGTAGTCGATGCACCGTCTGAAGTCGAATATGTTGAGCGTCATCGGATATATCCCGAAGAGCGCGCCTTTGATGAAATTCACGTTGCAAAGGTCCCTGTTCGGGATGGGATCGTAAGGGTCGCGCCGCTCGCCGAAGCCGCGCAGGTCGGGGGCGAGAGTGACGAACCCCTCGCGCGCCATCTGAAGGCCGAAATCGTAGTTGCTGCCCTCGATATCCGCGATCGCCTCGGGCGAGGAGCGGACGCCGGCGACGGAGTTCTTGCCGAACGGTCCGTGGCCGTGGGAGCAGAGGATCGCGGGAGCTTTGCCGCCGCGCTCCTTCGGGACGGTGACCCAGCACGGCAGGAGCGTATAGGCGTCCGTGTGAAGGATAACCCGCCGCCGCACGACGTCGCCGAGGTCCTCCTCGCTCTCGACGGAAGGGCAAAGATCGACCGGCTCCGGCTCGGGTCCGAGCAGTTCGGTGAGTTTGGCGAGCGCCGCCTCGCGCCACGCGTCAAAGGTCATCCCCGAGCGTGAAAAAGACAGCTCCGGCGTGTGCTTCGACGCCATTTCGTTCCACATATCGCCGAGAAAAAACGAGCTCATGACCCAACCCTCCGACGTGTATTTTCTAAAGTATAATAATAACACATAATTATATATTCAGTCAAGAAAAAGGCGCCGAAAAACTCGCCTTGCAACGATTTTTCGTGTGTTTCTCAATGCGTAAACGTTTTGTTTCTCCCTCACCTCATCCGGGTCCTTCGGACCCACCTTCCCCTCAAGGGGAAGGCTCTTTAACGCGTTCTTCATTCTGTGTCATTCTGAGCGAAGTCGAAGAATCTGAAGCCTTCCCCTTGAGGGGAAGGTGGCGGCGGAGCCGCCGGATGAGGTGATGCAAAAACAAAAGTGAAACAGGACGCATAGGTCATGCGCGTCTGCGAAACGGTCCTTCAGAGCGGGTTTTTCATCCCCTCTCGTTGATATTATTCCCGAGGCGTGATAAAATGAAGAAAAAAGCACGGAGGGACCGTATGGCAAAAAGGAAAGATCTGTTTTTCGGTCTTCATTTCGATTTTCACGCGGGTCCGGACGATACAGTCGCGAAGGTCTTCGATCCCGGATCGTTCGAGGAGTGTCTCGACCTCATAAAGCCCGACTACGTACAGTGCGACACGAAGGGACACCCCGGGATCTCGTCGTATCCGACGAAAGTCGGGACGCCTGCGCGGACGATCCTTCACGATATGGCGGCGACGCTCAGAAAAATGACGCGCGAGCGCGGGATCGCCCTTTACGCGCACCACTCGGGCGTTTACGACGAGCAGGCGGCGAAGGATCACCCCGACTGGGCGGTCGTCGACGAAAACGGAGTCGTCAGCGATTCGTATATGTCCGTTTTCTCCCCGTACAAGGATAAAATACTCATCCCGCAGCTGAAAGAGCTGCGCGACGTTTACGGCTTCGACGGAGCGTGGGTCGACGGAGAGTGCTGGGCGTCGTTCGTCGACTTCTCCCCGTACGCGCTCGACGCGTACCGCGCGGCGACGGGGAAAGAGCCCCCGCGCCCGGGAGAGGACGGATACGCGGATTACCGCGAGTTCTGCCGTCAGGGCTTCCGCGACTACGTCGCCCGGTATATCGGGGAGGCGGGAAGCGACAACTTCGAGATAACGAGCAACTGGCTTTACTCGCACTATATGCCCGAGAAGATGACCGTACTCCCCCCGTTTCTGTCGGGCGATTTCTCCCCGAACTCCTCGCCCTTCAGCGCGCGGGAGGGCGGCAGACACCTCGCCGCCCGCGGGCTGCCGTGGGATCTGCTGTCGTGGGGTTCCTCGGGTTCGAACGGATTCGAGGGCGTCAGCACGATGAAGGAAGCGGGCCAGCTCTGCCAGGAGGCGGCGCTCGTAGTCGCTCTCGGAGGCGGGATCCAGCTCTACAACGAGCAGGGCGGCCGCGGCGGAGCCGCGCAGAGATGGGCGTTCCCGAGGTGGGCGAAGGTAGCGGAGTTTGCGAGGAAAAGAGAATTTCTCCACAACTCAGTTCCCTGCTCCGACGTCGGAGTCCTCGTGCCCGACGTCCGCACGGGGCCGGACGAGCCCGCCCTTTTCAAGGTGCTCGACGTGTCGTCGATCGCGTGGCTTACCGCGCTGTGCGAGTCGGGATACTCTCCCGACGCCGTCTTTGAAGCGGACGGGGAGATCCCCGACAGGATAAAGCTTCTCGCCGTCCCGAGTCAGCCGTCGTTCCGTCCCGGAACGGTCGATACGCTTAAAAGATTCGCCGCCCGCGGCGGCCGTCTTCTCGTCGACCGGGACGCCGTCCGGTTTTTTGCCGACGTCTCCCCGCGGTCGGAGGACGCGCCCTTCTTCGTCTTCGACGGGGAGGGCGTAGTCGGAGAACAAACGCCGCTTCTGTCCGTCCCGGGCGACGCGCTGCTTTCGGCGTACGACGACGATTTCATGTTCGGCGAGCCGTTCCCCGTCTGCGTCAGGAAAGACGGCGCGGCGCTCTTCTGCTTCGATTTCGCAAGGACGTACGAGTCGCATACGAGCTGCGGGCTGAGGCGCGCGTTGCGCTCGGTCGTCTCGTCCCTCGGCGTCGAGCCGCTCGCGATTGCCGACGGCGATCCGTACGCGGAGCTCGCCGTCACGGAAAAAGACGGCGACCTGTTCGTCACCGTTACGAACACGGCGGGCGACCACCGCGTAAAGTGCGTGAGGAATTACGACCGGATCCCGCCGCTCTGCGGAGCGACGGTACGCGTGAAGTGCGGAGGGGAACTCAAAGCGGAGATACTCCCCGCGAGAGAGGCGGACGCCTCCGTCGGATACGAAGACGGAAAACTCCGCGTCACGTTTGAGAAGATCGATATTTCGGCAACTGTCAAAATACCCGGATTTTTCAACCGGTAAGCAAAAAGGACCGCCCCGCGACCGAATCGCGGGGCGGCTTTTTATTTCGTTTGGTTATCTCGTTTTCTTGAACTGCGGGCCGTAGTTGGCGCACGCTCTGAAGTCCGCGCCCTCTTTGTCCATTCCGAATGCGTTCCAAGCCGCCGGACGGAAGATCTTGTCCTCGGGGACGTTGTGCATCGCGACGGGGATGCGGAGCATCGAGCACATCGTGATGAGATCCGCTCCGATGTGGCCGTAGCTGATCGCGCCGTGGTTCGCGCCCCAGTTGTTCATCACGTCGTATGCGGTCTTGAACGCTCCCTCGCCCGTGGTGCGCGGTGCGAACCAGGTGCAGGGCCACGTGTAGTCCGTTCTCTTCCAGAGGATATCGTTGACTTCTTCGGGAAGGTGAACGGTCCAGCCCTCCGCGATCTGGAGCATCGGTCCGAGACCGTCGACCAGATTCAGACGGATCATCGTGGCGGGCATTTCGGCACGTGTGGCAAAACGCGAGGAGTAGCCGCCGCCGCGGAAGTAGCCGAGGTCTGCAAGGTTCCACGTCGTCGCCTCAAGTATCTTGTCGCAGTCCGCGTCGGTCATCTCGTACCACGGTTTCATGACGGGGTTGCCGTTTTCGTCTTTGACTTCGCCGCAGGCGTCGAGGCACGCAGCGCCGGAGTTGATGAGGTGGATGAATCCGCCCGCTTCCTTCGCCTTGCCTTCGATATCGTATCCGGTCGCGCGCTTGACGGCTTCGGGCGACCAGTAGGTGCGGACGTCCGCGAAGATCTGAGCGCGGTTAGTGAGCAGTTTCATGAAGAGCATGCCGAGACCGTTGAGAACGTCGTTCTCAGTCGCGAGAATGTACGGCTCTCTGACGCCGTCCCAGTCGAACGACGTGTTGAGGAGCGATTCCGCAAAGTCGCAGTTCGGGTAGAAGTCGGTCCACTGTCTCTGACCCTGGAAGCCGGCGGCGATGGCGTTGTGGCCGACCGCTTCTTCTTCTCTTCCCTTCGGCAGATTCGGGTTGCCGTTCATGAGGTCCTTGATGATGACCATCATCTTGACGACGAACTCCCACTGCTCGTCCTTGACTTCTCTCGTATTCTGGAGCTCCGGCGGGTTCTTGTCGAAGCCCTCTTTGCATTTCGCTTTGGTCCACGCGAGCGCCTTCTGATACTCCGCCTCGTCGTAGATGCCCTCGCTCATGCGGCGGATGATCTCGACCTCGTCGACGGACTCGACTCTCATTCCGAGGTAGTCCTCGATGAACTTGGAGTCGATGATGGAGCCGCCGATACCCATCGTGATCGAGCCGATCTGCAGGTACGATTTGCCTCTCATCGTCGCGCAGGCGACGGCCGCGCGCGCGAAGCGGAGAAGTTTTTCCTCAACGTCGGCGGGGATCGACGTGTCGTCCATATCCTGAACGTCGTGACCGTAGATGCCGAACGCGGGAAGACCCTTCTGCGCGTGAGTCGCGAGAACGGAAGCGAGGTAGACGGCGCCCGGTCTCTCGGTGCCGTTGAAGCCCCATACGCCCTTGATGGTGTTGGGGTCCATGTCCATAGTCTCGGAGCCGTAGCACCAGCAGGGGGTGACGGTGAGAGTGATGTCGACGCCCGCCTTCTTGAACTTGTCGGCGCACGCCGCGCTCTCCGCGACGCGTCCTATCGTCGTGTCGGCGATGATGACCTTTACGGGTTCGCCGTTCGAGTATTTTATGTTCTCCTCAAAGAGTTTCGCCGCCGCCTTCGCCATGTTCATGGTCTGGTCTTCAAGCGATTCTCTCACTCTGAGTGCGCCGCGGCGTCCGTCGATCGTCGGACGGATACCGATAACGGGATAATCTCCGATAAGTCTGCTTTTAGCCATTTCGTTATTCCTTTCGATCTTTTATTGGGGCTGATCGCACTCAGCGCAGAACGAAAAAGCACGGGCTGAAAACTGTTTTAGTTTTCATGAATCCTTAGCCTTTTCCTTTTTAAGGTGAAAATCCTGCGGATTTTCCCATCTTGTGTGCTTTTTCTATCGCCGTTTTTGCCCCTCGACGTACACCAGTACGCCTCACGGGGCAAAGAACGACGATTCTGCATCTAATTGCGACAGCCCTTTGTATTCTTTTTTTATTATAGCATAATATAACAATCAAGGCAAGATTTTCTTTCCGTTTTATGCAGTTTTACCGATACCTCGAAAAGGGGGCTGCCACCCCCGAAAAAATTGGCGGAAACGGTTGATTTTTCCGCCCGCGTGGGATAAAATATATCTGTAAAAATTTAAGTCGTGTGACGGCTTACCAATATGAAAGGGACGAAAAAATGGCACTCGTTACGACGAAAGAAATGTTCCGCAAAGCGTACGAAGGCGGATACGCCATAGGCGCTTTCAACATCAACAACATGGAGATCATCCAGGCGATCACCGAGGCGGCGGCGGAGAGAAAGACTCCCGTCGTTCTTCAGGTATCCGCGGGCGCGAGAAAGTATGCGAAACCCGTTTACCTCCGCGCTCTCGCGAACGCGGCGGTCGAGGACACCGGCATCGACCTGGCGCTCCATCTCGACCACGGCGCGGATTTCGAGATCTGCAAGTCGTGTATCGACTCCGGATTTACCTCCGTCATGATCGACGGTTCGCATCATCCGTTCGAGGAGAACGTCGCCCTAACGAAGAAAGTCGTCGAGTACGCTCACGATAAGGGCGTCGTCGTTGAAGGCGAGCTCGGAAGACTCGCGGGCGTTGAGGACGAGGTCAAGGTCAAGGCCGAGGATTCCTCCTACACCCGCCCCGAGGAGGTCGAGGAATTCGTCTCCCGCACCGGCGTCGACTCTCTCGCGATCGCCATCGGCACGAGCCACGGCGCGTACAAGTTCAAGCCCGGCACCGAGCCGAAGCTTCGCTTCGACATCCTCGAGAGGATCATGGAGATCCTTCCCGGATTCCCGATCGTTCTGCACGGCGCTTCGTCCGTCATCCCCGAGCTCGTCGACGAGATCAACGAGTGCGGCGGCAAGCTCGACGGCGCTCTGGGCGTTCCGGAGGATATGCTCCGCCACGCCGCGAAGCTCGCGGTCTGCAAGATCAACATCGACTCCGACATCCGCCTCGCGATGACCGCCGGCATCCGCCGCGTCCTCAAGGCGTCCCCGGAGATCTTCGACCCGAGAGGATATCTCAGCGTCGCGCGCGAAGAGGTCAAGAAGATGGTCCTTCACAAGATCGACTGCGTGCTCGGCTCCGCAAATTCTCTCTGAGTAAATCAAGAAAAAACAAGCTGACTCCGGGGGACGCGGCTCGCGTTCCTCGGAGTTTTGGAGAAAACTATGAAATGGGTTGAAACTTACAAGATCAACGCCAACGACGCCGACCTGAACGACGTCGTCAGCGCGTCGGGAGTGCTCCGTTATATGCAGGACACCGCGAACTGCCAGATGGAGGGCGAGGGCCCGTCTTACCGGGAACTGCTCGACCGCGGGCTCGCGTTCGTCGTGTCGCGTCTGCGCCTCTCCCTCTACAACCCGCTCCGCGCCCACGACGTGATCGAGTCCGAGACGTGGACGACGCCCTCGAAGGGCGCGATCTTCAACAGATGCTTCAGGATCAAAAAGGACGGGATGATAATGGCGGAGGCCGCCACCTGCTGGGCGCTGGTCGGTATCGAAAACCGAAAAATATACCGCGTCAGCGAGGTCGATTTCTCGTACGGCGGCGACGAGCCGCTCGAGCTTGACGCCCCGGCGCGCATCCGCGTACCGGACGACGTCGCGCTCCGTCTCGCGGGAGAGCGGACGGTCGAATACGCGGACGTCGACGTCAACGGCCACATGAACAACACGAAATATCCCGATTTCCTCTCCGGATGGGCGGCGCCGATGAAGGGCCGCCGCGCCGTGTCGATGGGGATAAGCTTCCGCTCGGAAGCGCCGCTCGGCTGCGTGCTGAAGGTCTATCACGGAGAACTCGACGGCGTCCACTACGTCAGATCGGTCAAGGAGTCCGGCGAAGTCAACGCGGAAGCGGAAATAGTTTTCGAGGATATCAGATAACGAAAAATCAAGCTGAGATAGCCGGTATGAACACACCGCGCATCTCAGCTTGTTTTCTTTTTAAGTACGCGTTTACTCACCGTACCTCCGTGCGGTGGAATACTCTCTTATCGTTTTAACGCCGAAAGCCCGTTTATTTTCGTTCAAACCGTAGTAAAGTATGCCCTTGCCGCCTTGACATAAAGATACAAAGCGCGGCATGCGTCGCTTTCCGCCATATTGTTCTGTATCGCGTGCTTCACGTATGCCATAGCCGAATAACTGATAACGGTTCCTTCGTATGTCAGCACGACTTGTTTCGTAAGGTCGACGGTGGAAAGACCGTTGATATTCACGCGGCATCTGGTATCTGTAACCGGATCAACCGTAAAGTCATACCACGGTTCATCGCCTACGGTAACCTCCGCTCCGTCTGCGCTGCCTACTCCGTTGAGATAGATGCACAGAACAGTCCGGGATTCAAGAGCCAGCGACGCGTTCGCTCCGGTGACGGGAGAGGCATATGACGCGCTCCCGGTATATACGTCAAGATTCTCGTCAAAGGTTTCGACTGCTTCGATCCCGTCGCTGCAAACAGATGGATCGACAGGGGCGCTTGCGCCATCGGGGAACAGTATTTGCGAATAGAAGCCGTAAGCCATCAGAGCGCTGCAAAGCGTCCTCATGTCCGGGTTTGTCGAATTCACGAACTGATAATTACAGTAGTCGCTTACGCTGTACGTTATACTTTTGATAACGTTCCCTTCAGCGTCACAGACTCTGAAAACAAGCTGCTGCGTCAGCCGGTTTGCGGCGAACGACGCCGCAATGAAACCGTACTTTCCGTTCGAGAAAAAATGATCACTGTCGAAAAACGCCCGGCTGAAGGTTTCACCGTCTTCAGAATACTCAACGTAACAATTGTCGCTGATCATCTCATCGGTGACGTTTTTCACGTAGATCCTGATATCAACGCTGTCGCTCAGATTCAGTGATGCGGAGCATGCCAAATTATTCCCGAGCGGATCCGTATAATCGGAATTGAAACTGTCTCCGCATTCGGAACAAACATACTCCGTATACCCGCACTGCGTATACGTCGGATCAATGACCGAGGGATAATAAGTATGATTCCCCCGGATGATCCCGTCCGAGCAGTGAATTGAAACCGAGTTTGAAATGCCGAGATACATATGCGAATCCATAATCTTCCATTCGGATATAGTCCCTCCGAAATATACGTCCGTAAGAGAAGGACAGTTTTCAAAAGCGGAGCCGCCTATCCATCCGACGCTTTGCGGAACGGAGACGTTTCTGAGTGACGTGCAGTCTTTAAAAGCGTCATACCATATGCTCCCCACGCCCTCGGGTATTAACACGGTTTCTATGAAATCGCAGCCGGAAAAAGCGCCTGTCCCGACAGAGGTTACGGGATATCCGTACATCATATCCGGTATTTCCACGTTCGCCTCATGACCGTAATACCTTGAAATCGTTGCAGTCGATGATTCAACAGTATAATCCCAGTCATCGGTACAGTGAATAATAACGTTTTGACCGTAGCCCAGGTGCATATGTGAAACTATGATCTGCCACGCTTGCCTTGTACCTCCGAAATAAATATCCGTAAGAGACGGACAGTTTTCGAAGGCGGAGCCGCCTATCCATCCGACGCTTTGCGGAATGGAGACGCTTCTAAGTGTCGTACAGTCTTTAAAAGCGTTATACCATATGCTCCCCACGCCCTCGGGTATTACCACGGTTTCCAAAGAAACACAACCGTAAAACGCATTGCTATCAATACTTACCACGGGCAGACCCAATATGCTGTCGGGTATTATGAGTTCCGAGGCGTTCCCGTTATAACTTGTAATATGAACTTTTTCATTATTTATGTAATAATTGAAATTAAGGAAAGAATCCGCGCTGACCGTCGTAATACAGTTCGCAGTTAAACAAAACAGAGTTGCGATAACGATTATGACCGACAAAACTCTTTTCCGAAATAAATCTTTCTCTATCATACCTCTCCTACTCCATTTGTGGTTAGGGTAGCAGGGGCTATCTGAACCCGGTTTTGCGCGAACAGCTAAAGTCGGGTGTCATTGCCCGATACTGCTGTTCGCACGAAGTTTGCACTGCCGTGCAAACTTCCGGAGTTTAACAGATCCCCTGCTTCGTTATCACCCTCGCAGGTAGGTGACGGTACCTGCTTCGGGCACTGCCTTGCCGGGACAAAAATCATCTCCGGCAAAACTCTTCGACCCCGAGCGGATGATTATACGAGCAGATTTTCGCGCCGAGGACGACGCCTTATAATAATAAGGCAAGGACGAGAAACGAAAATATGCCGTATAGGTGCCGCTCCGGGCGGGTTCGGGTAACTCCTGTTACCCTATAGAATCGATTGACGCCTTTAAGTCCGTTAGGGCAATTCACGCGCCGTCAGGCGCAATTCATTTTTATTACGCCATAGCGCGGTAGAGGAAAGCGACGACTTGCCCGCGGGTGCACGTGGACGACGGACTGAAATGCGTCGCGTCCGTGCCGAGGGTGATATCCTTTTCGACAGCCCACAGAACGGCGTCGTAGTAGTAATCGCTCGCTTTCACGTCCATGAAGGGATTCGACGTCTTCGCGGGCGACGGCTTGCCGTTCGCGCGCCACAGGAACGTCACGATCTGTCCCCTCGTGCAGACCGAATTCGGCGAGAAGTGCGTAGCGTCCGTTCCGGACGTCACTTCATTCTCCACAGCCCACAGGACGGCTTTGTAATAGTACGCGTTCGACTTGACGTCGCTGAACGGGTTCCCCGTCCCCTTCGGTTCCGGCGAGCCCGCCGCGCGCCACAGGAACGCAACGACCTGGCCTCTCGTACATCCGTCGTTCGGCGAGAACGTCGTAGCCGACGTTCCGGTAGTGACGCCCTTCGCGACCGCCCACGCGACCGCGTCGGCGTAGTACGCGCCGGGTTTCACGTCCGTGAAGTTCACGGGCGGCTTGTAATCGGGATTCTTTTCTCCGCAGCGCGAGCATTTCTCCGCGTTGCCGTCGGCTCCTAAGTCGTGGCCGAGCGCGTCGGCGTCGCGCGTCTCTTTCTCGCCGCAGCGCGAGCAGACCCGTTCCTCGACGCCTTTCGCGGTGCACGTCGGCGCGGTCTTCACCGTCCATTCGCCGAAAGCGTGGCCGAGAGCGGCGACTTCAGAATCAACGTACGCTTCGCCGCATACTTTGCACGTATGCGTGGTATAGCCCTTTTCGGTGCAGGTCGGTTCGGTGACTTCGGCGATATAACCGTGCACGTGCGGAGCGGATCCGAAATGAACGGTCACGTAGCGAAAAAGCGCTTCGTTGTCGGATCCGATATAGATTTCATCCCACTGTTCGCTCGTTCCGCCGTAGTAAACATCCGAAAGAGCTAGACAGTCGTAGAAAGCGAAATCTTCAATTCTCGTCACGCTCGCGGGTATCGCTACGGTTTCGAGGGAATAGCAGTTTTCAAAACAGCCGTTTCCGATTTCCGTGACGCCCTCCCGGATAATAACGCTCTCAAGACCGGTACATCCGGAAAAAGATTCGACTCCGGTACTGTTCACACCGGACGGGATCGTAACGCTCTTTATCCCGCTGCAGCTGTTGAAGGCCAACCAGTCCAGATAATTCAGACTATCCGGAATGATAAGGTGCGTAATACCTGTGCAGCCTCCGAAAGTGTCCGCTCCTATTTCCTTCAGGCCGCCGGGAAGTTTTATGCTTTTAAGACCGCTGCAGCCGTTGAAGGCCCATCCGTCGATATCCGTCACGCCCGACGGAATGTAAACACCGGTAAGATCGGCACGTTCTGAGAAAACGGAATCGCTTATACGAGTCACGTTCGACGGGATAGTAACGTAACCGCCCGGACCAACGTAATCGAACAGTATGTTGCCGACGATCACGAACCCGTCGTCATCGGCAAGCCCAGTGCAGTCACGAAACGCCCCGTCTCCGAAACTCGCAACGCTGTCGGGGATCGTCATGCTCGTGAGAGACTCGCAGTAAATGAAAGCATAATCTCCTATGTTCGTCACGGAGTCCGGTATAGTTACGCTCGTGAGTGAGGTACATCCTGAGAAAGCCCAATCGCATATATCCGTCACGCCTTCCGGGATAGTAACGCCCGTAAGACTTCTGCAGCTGTGGAAAGCGCTGCTCCCTATGCTCTTCACACCGCTGCCGATCTTGACGTTAATGAGACCGTCGCAGCTTGAAAAGGCCGAGCTGCCTATTTCCGTCACACTTTCCGGGATCTCAACACCCGTAAGATTTTTACAGCCTGCGAAAGCGGCGCCGGCAATACTCGTCACTCCGTCCGGGATAACGACGAATCCTCCCGGGCCTAAGTAGTAAGACAAAATATTTCGGAAGATAATGAATCCGTCGTCGTCGGCAAGCCCAGCGCAGTCACGAAACGCTCCTTTTCCTATACTAGTCAGACTTTCCGGGACCGTAACGCTCGTAAGAGCGGTGCACCCCCAGAAAGCGTAATCGCCTATGACCGTCACCCCATCGGGGATCGCAACACTGTAAAGCCGGGTTTGCCGGAAAGCATACGCACCTATACCCGTCACGGGATACCCTCCGATCTCGGACGGGATCTCAAGTCTCCAGTCCGATCCGTGGTATCCGGTGATCGTTGCCTCGCCATTTTCTACCTCATACTCCCAACCGCCGGATCTTGCCGCCGATGCGGCGGGGGAAAAGATGAAAAGACCGAATACGGCAGTCAGCGTGAGGATAAGCGAAAGGGTCCTGCTGAAAACAGTTTTTTTCATATTTATATTCCTCCGGGAAAAGTGTGTTGTTCCGCTTTGGGGTTACAACTTACCAAAAAACAAAAAGAGCGTATGCGTTCATGAGAGATGCCTGCGCCCGGGGTTTGATATTTCCTTGATGACATTATAGCGTTTTTGATAAATGATTTCAAGTGTATTTACATATTCAAACAACAGAAAAGATCCCCGGTCCGAAGACCGGGGATCGATTTCTTTGCTTTGACGTATTATTGTTTCACGCCGCGGAAGAGGAAAGATGAACTCTTCATTTGCGTGTCGTAGGGAGCGATCCCTTGATCGCTCCGAACCTTGAAATCCGCGCCTTCAGGCGCGGGATCTGAGGTGCGGACTACGGACTCTCGGGTGAAGATGCCGTTAAACGGTCACCTCATCCGGGTCCTTCGGACCCGCCTTCCCCTCTAGGGGAAAGCTTTCAGATTCTTCGACTTCGTTCACTCCGTTCACTACGCTCAGAATGACACGGAAATAAACAAACCCGTAAAATACCGATTTCCGGTTTATCCGGAAGAGGTATTTTATCCGTCATTGTCTGCCGAAAGGCAGGTCAATGACGACCTGAGCGAGTGCGTCAGCACGAGTCGAAGGATCTACGTTATCCGAGCCGGATTCTTATCCGTTACTTTCCTGCGGAAGCCGAAATATGGATCGCAATATTTCAAAACCCGTTCTGCATCATAAGTTCGCAGCCCTGTACAGGAAAGTGACGACCTGGCCTCTCGTGCAGGTTGCGGACGGGCTGAAATGCGTCGCGTCCGTGCCGAGGGTGATATCCTTTTCGACAGCCCACAGAACGGCGTCGCAGTAGTAGTCGCTTGACTTCACGTCCTTGAAGGGATTGACTGTCTTCGCGGGCGCCGGCTTGCCGTTCGCGCGCCACAGGAACGTCACGATCTGTCCTCTCGTGCAGACGTCTTTCGGGGAGAACGCCGACGCGGTCGTTCCGGTCGTTATTCCTTTTTCGACCGCCCAAAGGACCGCTTCGCAGAAGTAGTCGCCCGACCTCACGTCGCCGAAAGGAGCCTCCGTCCCCTCCGGCTCCGGAGCGCCCGCCGCGCGCCACAGTAAGGTCACGATCTGACCGCGCGTGCACCCGGCGTAAGGTGAGAATGTCGTCGCCGAAGTCCCGGTCGTTATCCCGTTCCTGACCGCCCATCTCACCGGCTCGGCGAAATAGTCCCCCGGGGAAACGTCGGTGAAGCCGGCGACGTTTGGGTTCTCCTCCCCGCAGCGGGAGCAGAAATCGTCTCTGCCGCCGTTTCCGAAATCGTGACCGAGCGGCGGGACACGGGAGCCGGTGACCGAATACCCGCAGTTCACGCACGTCCGGGTCATATATCCTCTCAACGTGCAGGTCGGCGGAGTCACCGTAACCTCAAAGACGTGTTCTTCGAGGACCTCTTCGTCGTCACAGTCAAAGAACAGTACTTTGAACGACAGAGACGCGGACGATCCGTCCGCCCTTTTCAATCCCGTCAGGGTCGCGGTATATTCGCCTTTGTATTCAAAGTACGGTTCCGGACGGAAAATTATGCAGTTCGGCACGCCGTATCCATCGTTGTTGACGTTGAAATATCCGTCAGAGGAGGCAGAGGAAAAGATCCGCGTCCGTCCCGTCGCCTTCTCGGTGAGCGTCACCTTGACGGCGTTTTTTTCGGGGACGCGGTATTTCAACGGATTCAGCGTGACGCTCCACGCCGCGTCGTCCGAGAACCATTCTCCCGTGGGGAAATAACCCGACGCCGGCCAGGAGATGAAATCGTAATCCTTAACCGCCGCGCTCCGGTCAAAAACAATGACGTCCGTGTACTCGTATTTTCCTGAGACTGCGTATCCGAACCCCGCTTTTCCGAGCGCGGGATTCAGCATCCATCTGCGGTGTCCGAGCATTTCAATATTATATTCGTCGGTGTCGTGCAGAAACGCGTCGGGCGTCGTCATCAGGTCGTATCCCATCGCGAGATTGCTCGACATCGTCGCGGCGTACCCTTTGTTGTAGAAATCGTCGCTCATATCGTCGGGCTTCGCCGGGGTGTGGCTGAAATCCGACGAGGCGATCAGAACGGCGCCGTACTGCGCCTGTCCGCAAAGCGCCGCGTCGCACGCGACCGGATCGAGTCCCGCCAGGCGGCGGAGCATATTAAACCGTGACGTCAGTGAACCCAGTACGCTGTCCTTCAGTTTCCCGGGCGCGTACGGCGCCGAGGTAGACGGCGCGGTCTCGAAGGCGTTCCGTTCGGTTACGTAAGAATTCTGATTCTCCCCGACGAGTTCTCTTATCCCGATCGGATTCAGTTTGGAAAGCGACTTGTACCCGCTGTCAGAGTACGTGATCTCGGGAGCGGCTCGGGTGAACAGCGCCGACGGGATCACGATGACGATCGCTGTCAGGATCGCCGCGGCGCGCTTCAATAACTGCGTTTTCTTCATAATAATTACTCCAACGTCTTTACGCTTTAATGAAACCCGGCCTTTATCCGAAAAGATCAGCGAGAAAGGCGTTCACCGCGGCGGCAAGCGCCTCGTAATCCCCTCCCGCACCGTTCGCCGCGCCGCTTATATACTGAAGCGTCGCGTCGCCGACGGCGGACGAGATCCCCGAAAGCGAAATCGAAAGATCGAATTCAGCGCTCTTAGTGATGAGATCGAGCATATCTCCGGACCTGTCGTCTCTCATCGACGTGACGATGACCTCGTCGACGTAGTGTTCCGGTATCACGCCGTAGGAAGCCGCCGACAGCGAAGTCAGGACGAGAGATATCTCCTCGCTGTTCTTCGTCCCGGCGATCACGGTAAAGACGGAGCAGTACGGCGACACGAACGCGCGGTACTCGTCCGCGTCGGTCATTTTCGGAAGCGGAACGACTCCGAATTCCGTCGTCTCCCCGTTCAGCGTCGCGGCGTTTTTTACGTATTCTATCCGATACGCGACCTTGCCGTTTTTGAACAGTTCCGCGCCCTCGTCCTTTGCGGGAGCCGACTTCGAGATCCTCCCCGTCACCGCGGACGCCGCGGCGAGCACGGCGGGGTCGATCGAGACAGCGGGACGATCTGCAGCCGTTGAAATGATCCTGCCCGATCCCGTCAGATAAACCGTCTGCGGAAAAGTCGCCGTCGGGTTCCCGACGCTCACGGGGAACGCCCCCTCGCCCAAAAGCGAAAGATTCGCCTCCGCCTTTTCAAGGACCGTGTCCCACGTCAGAGTTCCGTCCTTCGCCGCTCTTTCGAGGGATCCCGGATCGTCTCCTTCTATCGCGCGGTTGTAAAAGAGGGCGGGCGTCTCACGGAGCACCGGATACGCGTCGGATAAAAAGCCGAGGCAGTATCTGCCGGCGGACATTGCCGACACCGACCTTTGATTGAAATACGGGACCGACAGATCGAAATACGGAAGCGACTCCAGGTTGAAAAGGCATCCCGACGCATAAAACGTACCTACGGTGGAGACCGGTATGAGCATCACGTCGGTATAGTACATCCCCGAAGCGACAGACGACGCGGCGTCCGCGATCATATCCGAGACCTCGACTGCGGAAAAATCAAGCTTCACGTTCAGTTTTTCCTCGACCGCGCGGTTCCTCTCGGATATTTCCTTTGATATATACGTTGCTCCGTCGGGAGAAAGCGTCCCTACGTAAGGACCCGAAAAGAACACGTCCATCCCGTCGAGATCCCCTCCCGGGGCTTCCTCAAGATACGCCTTCGAGCGGACGACGTTGTCCGGATCGTACGTATGGACCTTTACCGGGTCGGTATGCCCTTCCGTCTCCGGGGAAGAGACCGCCTCGGTGTCCGTCTCCGTCTGTTCCGGTACGCCGTATGAGCACGCGGAAAGCAGCGCCGCCGAAAGCAGCGCAAGGATGAGCGCGGTTATCCTCTTTTTTTTCGTCATCTTGATTTCCCTTTCAGGACGGAAATATTTGTCCGTTGAATAAGACGGGCTCCGATGTTAGAATAATCTATCATACGCGGCGGACCGGAAACGGCTCCCGCGAATGAAAAGGAGACGGCCGGAAATCCTCCGGCATGGAAAAATGAAAGCGAAAAAGATCCTCAGCGCCGCCCTCGCGGCCGTTATGATCGCCTTGTCCGCGGCGGTGCCGTCAGTCGCGGAAGGCAACGAAGTGCATCTGTTCATCGACGGAAATCTGTATATCGGCGAGACGATCCTTTTGCAGGGAACGACTTACGTATCGCTCAGACAGTTCTCGGAGCGCTTTTCCGGAGCGCGCGTCGGATGGGACGCCGGAACCGGGACGGCGTCGGTCCTCTGGCGGGGGATCGCCGTTTACGCCCGGGAGGGCGACGGATATATCGAAGCGGGGGGAAGAGTCCTTCCCTGCCTTCACGGCGTGATAAGGTCGGACGGAAAACTGTTCGTTCCGCTCCGCGCCGTCGCCGGGATCTTCGGGTTGTCGGTAAAATGGGTCGAGGGCGCGCGCGTGGTCCTGCTCACCCGCGGCGAACCGTTCAGAAGCGCGGAAGAGCTGTACGCTGACGACGAGGTCTTCTGGCTGTCGCGCATAATCTCCGCGGAAGCGGAGGGCGAACCGTTCGAGGGAAAACTCGCCGTCGGAACGGTCATTATGAACCGCGTGGCGTCGGGCGATTACCCCGATACGATCTACGGCGTGATCTTCGACGCGCAAAACGGAGTGCAGTTCACTCCCGCGGGAAGCGGTACGGTCTACTGCGAGCCGGGAGAGGAAAGCGTCCGCGCCGCTAAAATGTGCCTCGAGGGCTACAGGACGCGAGACGATATAATGTTCTTTATGAACGAGAGTCTCGCTGAAAGCCTGTGGATCAAAAACAACCGCGCGTTCGCCGTCTCGATCGGCAAACACGATTTCTACGCCTGACGGCGTTTCTCCTCAGCGGCGAGCGTTTTCTTGATACGACGCACGTCGCGGAGCATTTTCAGACTGTCGCCCACGAGACGGATGCGCGAATTTCCGTGGCGGAGCACGGTCACGGGCAACTCCTCGATCTTCGCGCCCGCCTTTATCGCTCTCATCAGCACCTCGAAATCGAAAGACCATCCGTCCGTTTCGCAGGACGAGAAGATCCTGCGGCAGAGGTCGCCCCTGAACGCTTTGAACCCGCACTGCGAATCGCTGAGCGAGAAACCGGCGTAACGGGCGAGCGTCCCGAGATAGATCTTCGACGCCGCCCTGCGGATCTTCGTGTACCCGTCGTATCCTTTCGGATGGATCGCGCGAGACCCGATCACGGCGTCCGCTCCGGTTTTCCGGAAAAGATCGAGGGCGTCGCCGATCACGGCGGTTCCGTAAGCGAGATCGCAGTCGGTGAAGAGAACGATATCTCCGTCCGTCGCGAGGACGCCGCGTCTGACGGCGGCTCCCTTGCCTCGGTTAACGGCGTCGCCTGTGAGACGGACGAAACGGTATCTGTCCCTGCCCGCGAGCGCCCCGACGATCTCCGCGGAGGAATCGGTCGAACCGTCGTTTGAAAAAACGATCTCATATTCGTCGAGTTCGGGACCGAGATATCCGTCGAGCGCGCCGACGAGTTCATCCGCCGTGTCCCTCACGGCGGATTCTTCATTGTACATCGGAATTACGACGGACAGTTTCATCTTGCTTTTATCTCCTGACTAAAAGGACGGATGTGACGTCGACCGTGACGTCACGGAGTCCCGATGATAAAACTCTTTCTTTCGCGGATACCGGTATCCGACAGAAAAACGGCGTCATACCGAGGAGGTCGGAGAGTTCCTCGTCCCCCGCGAGGCGCGCGGAATATTTCGTTTGCCTTTTCTCCGTCTCGCAAAACTCCGGCGGAGGATCGAGCGATCTTTCCTCTCTTCTGACTTCCGGATAGATCTTCTCTCTTATTTCGATCAGATGATCCGGCCCCGGGAAAACGACGACGATCGCGCCGTCCCGGCGAAGCGTTGAGAGACACGCGTCGTAGGCGACGGGCGCGAACATCGAAACGACGCACGAGAGCGAATCCTCCGCGATCGGCGGAGTGAAGAAATTGCCCGCGACGAACGACAACGCGTTTTCTCCGCTTTCCGAAAAGGAAGAAAAACCGCGCCCCGCCGCGCGTTTGGCTCCCGCCTCCGCGGCGTATTTCGACGCGTCGATCCCGACGGCGACGACGGATCCGCGCGACGATCTCACTCTCTGTGCGATACTGCACGTGTGATATCCCTCTCCGCATCCGAAATCGGCGAAGACGGGTTCTCCGCCGTCCGTCGCGAGAAGAACGAGCTCCGCGGCGGCGTCCGATACGGCGTCGTAAAGGCCCGTCCCGAGAAAGCGCGTCCTTGCGCGGACAAGATCGCGCCGGTCGCCGGTCACGGCGTTGTTTTTCCTGCCGGGCGGAAGGAGATTAACGTACCCGGACGAGGCGATATCGAACGAGTGACCCGCGCCGCAGACGAGACTTTTTTCCTTTATCCGCAATGGTCCCGAACAAACGGGACAAGCGATCACGTCAAAAATCGTTTTCATGGCGTCCTCAATCGGTAACGTACGATTCGAGCGCCGCGTGAACGGCGAAGCGCAGTCCGGGACTCACGTCGGTACAGGTCGAAAGCGTGAGCACTCTCACGTTCCCGTCCGGTGTGAAATCCTCGGCCTTTATCATCGAATCGTCGGCGAGCCACTTCAGAAACGTCAGATAGTCGTCCGTATCGGAAAACCGCGTTTTTATGAAATCCGAGTCCTCCGCGGGCTCGTGTACGGAGAACGGACGGAAGACGAATATGCCCTCGGGGGTGTACAGGTAAATGCGGCACGCGTCGAAAAACTCCCGGTCGAGAAACCGGTCGGACAGAGAGCCGAACATCGCTCCGTTCGTCGCGTTGTGCCCGTAAAGGATCAGGTTCGCGTTGTCGAATACCGAATCAGCCGTTCTGAAATCGGCAAAGATCGAACCGGCGGGAAGCGTGTCGCCCGTATAGGCGTGGTCGAGATACCAGTCGTTGTCGGAACCGCGTACGACGGGATAGTTGACGTTCGTGCCGGGTATCGTTATCCATCCGTAAGTATCGGGATTGGTTTGTGAAAGAGACGCAAGAGACGCGCGGATCTTTGCGAGCTCACCGCTTCCCGTCTGAGATGACGAACCGCCTTTTTTTATCAGCTCGTCGAGCGTCAGCGTCGCCCCGGGGATGCTGTACGGAGTGCGTTCGCCCCCGCCGTCCTCGAAAGCGTCCGCGATCTCGTCGTAGATCTGACCGCTCCTGTATTTGGAGTAAATATTCTGTACGAGAAGAACGGACGTGACGATGAAAACGCCGATAAAAATGAAATAAAGGATCAGCGAAAAGACCCCTCCTTTTTTCAAAGGAGAAGACGAATAACCGCCGTCTTTGATATCGTCGGGGGTGAGCCGCGAGAGGACCGCGTCGTAGCTGTCGTCCTCCGGTTCCGGCTCGGATTCCGGTTCGGGTTCGTTTGCGGCGACCGCTTCTTTCGTCTCTTCCGCGGTCTTCTCCGCCCCGTCTTCCGACGGATCGGACGCCGTACGGTCGGTTTCCGGCGCGGACTCCGCCTCTTCCGCGGAAGCGGCGGTCGCGTTTATGACCTCTGCGGGCGGTTTTTTCCCCGCTCCGGCGTTTTGCTTTTTGCCGGAGTTCTTTTTCTTTTTCTTCTTGCTCATAGGGGCGTCTCCGGGGTCGTTTGTTTGTGTTCTCTCTTATTATAACTCACTATTTTGAAATAAACAACAAATTTGTATGAATTAGGCCTGACTTGACAAACCCCGGCCCTCAATATATAATTTAGTCGAGCGGGCGGGACTGCCGCGCGCCGGACGCCGAAAGGCGCCGGCGTGAGGAAAGTCCGGGCTCCACAGGACAGGATAACGGATAACGTCCGCCGGAGGCGACTCCCGGGAAAGTGCAACAGAAATAGCCTACCCAAGACGGCGGCTCTGCCGCCGGACGGTACAGATGGAAAGGCGAGGTAAAAGCTCACCGGCACGGCAGGCGACTGCGTGCAAATGTAAACCCTATCCGGAGCAACACCGCATGCGGAGTCGCGCCGCCCATTCCCCACGAACCGCCGTTCGCGGTTCGCCGGGGACCCCGACGGCAGGCGCGGTGCCGGTCCGGCATATCCGCAGGTGGCACGGGCTGACCTCAGCCCGAAGACGCGCGGCAACGCGCGCCGCAGATAGATGGCAGTCACGCGCCCAGCGCGTACAGAACCCGGCTTACAAGCCCGCTCTGAAAAAGACCGCAGCCGGCAGGCCGCGGCCTTTTTCATCACGCCGCATGGCGGATATACCATTTGAAGATACCGTCTATCTTTCATTGTGTCCGCCGTAAAGTTCTCGTCCCGTCGAAGACGGGTGAAATGGGTTGGGCCCCATTTCACGAGAACTTTATCCTGCTTGCGGAGCAAGCAGACGCGTCAGCGGGATTTAATTCATCCCGCCCCGCAGGGCGGATCAGAAATGATCGCAGCATTTGGATTTCCGAATCACCTCATCAGTCAGCTCCGCTGACAGCTTCCCCTCAAGGGGAAGCCTTAGAGATTCTTCGACTTCGCTCCACTTCGTTCCGCTTCGCTCAGAATGACAAGGAAATGAAGAAAAAAGTCATCCTGAGTGAGCGGTGCTGCAAGGCAATACCGCGAATCGAAGGATCTACTGTCGTCGAACCGGGTACAAAAGCCTTCCCTTGAGGGTAGCGAAGCGCACGGCGCGGTAGTGAATGACAGCCCGGTGGGCTGTCAGAGCCGCGCCTGACCGAGCCCAGCAGGGTAGACAAGGTGGGTCCGAAGGACCCGGATGAGGTGATTCGCCGATACTGTTTCAAAACCGGAGGATAATATGCCCAGATTTTTCATCGACGGAACCAAGCCCTCTCCCGGCGATACGGTCGTTCTCTCCGAGGAAGATTCGCGCCATATCGCCCTGTCCCTGCGGATGAAGCGGGGAGACGCCGTAACTCTGTGCTGCGGCGGGACCGACTTTGAGTGCGTCGTCACCGACACGGCGGGAGCCGTGACGGTCGAGGTCGTATCGTCCTCCCCGTCCGCGGGCGAGCCCCCATACCGCGCGACGGTCTTCCAGGCGGAAGTGAAAGGCGACAAATTTGACACGGTGGTACAGAAGGCCGTCGAGCTCGGCGCGTCGGAGATCGTCCCGTTCGTCTCTTCACGGTGCGTCAGCCGTCCCGACCCGCGGGACGCCGAAAAAAAGAGAAAAAGGCGCGAGCGGATCGCGCTCGAGGCGGCGAAACAGTGCGGGAGGGGAGCCGTCCCGTCCGTCTGCGCCGCCGTGACGTTCGACGAGGCGGTCGCGCTCGCCGCGGGATCCGACCTTCCGCTTTTCTGCTGGGAGGAAGCGACCGTACCCCTGAGGAACGTGATGAAAGGCGCAAAGCCGTCTTCGATCACCGTCGTTATCGGCCCGGAAGGCGGTTTTTCGGCGGAGGAAGCGAGGATCGCGGCGGAAGCCGGGCTGACTCCCGTCTCTCTCGGACGACGGATCCTCAGAACGGAAACGGCTGCCGGAGCGGTGCTTTCGGCGCTCTCGTACGAGTACGAAATATAACTCGCGTCTGTGTCTTTGATACCCCCGAACGGGGTCCGTATTTCACCCGCGGACCCCGTTTTTTTGCATTTTTCATAAAAAAATACACCAAAACCTATTGAAAAATAACAAAAAATAGTGTAAAATGATAGTTAAGATGAGGAAGTCCGGTTCGTTTCTTCCTCACGTTGATCCCACAGAATTTCTTTCCCCGAAAGGAGAAAAATATGTCTAACCGTCTATTTCAGGGTATCATCCATCAGATGAGAGATACCGTGGACCGCGTTATCGGCGTTCTTGACGAGAACGGATCGGTCATCGCCTGCTCGGAGCTCGTCAAGATCGGCGAGGTAAGACAGGACGTCCGGGACGAAGTCGCCTATTCTTCCGATTCCATCACGTCCGCCGGTTACACCTACCGACCCATCGGCTCCGGTTCCAAGTGGGAATACATCGTCTTCGTAGAGGGAGAAGACAAGCTCGCGGAAAAGATAGCGACCATCCTGTCCGTCACTCTGTCGAGCATCAAGAATCTCTACGACGAGAAATACGACAAGAGTTCGTTCATCAAGAACATAATACTCGACAATATCCTCCCGAGCGACATTTATATAAAGTCGAAAGAGCTTCATCTGAACGCGGAGGAGACGAGGGTCGTGTTCCTCATCAAGTTCCACGCGAAGACCGATCCGCTCCCGATCGATCTCGTCGGGACGATCTTCCCGGACAAGAACAAGGACTACGTGATCAGCGTCGGGGAGCAGGATATCGTACTCATCAAGGAAGTCAGACCCGGAACGGACATCAAGGAGATCGAGAAGACCGCGCGCACTCTTTCCGACACGCTCTCCTCCGAATCGTTCGTCAAGGTCTCGATCGGTATCGGTACCGCCGTGGACAACATCAAGGACCTTGCCCGCTCGTATAAGGAGGCGCAGGTCTCTCTCGAGGTCGGCAAGGTATTCGACACCGAGAAAACGATCGTAAGTTACGAGAATCTCGGCATCGGCAGACTGATCTATCAGCTTCCGACGACGCTGTGCGAGATGTTCTTACAGGAAGTTTTCAAAAACGGTTCGCTCGACGCGCTCGATAACGAGACGCTCCAGACGATCCAGTGCTTCTTTGAAAACAACCTCAACGTATCTGAGACGTCGAGAAAACTCTTCGTTCACAGAAACACTCTCGTGTACCGTCTCGAGAAGATCCGCAAGCTCACCGGCCTCGATCTGCGCGAGTTCGATCACGCTATCACGTTCAAGGTGGCGCTGATGGTCAAGAGATATCTCACCACCAAGCCCGTAAAGTTCTGATCCGGGCGCTCCATATCTGAAATAACGCAGGGATGAAACGACGAATCACTCCCCTCAAACCGGGGATAAAACGTTTTTTCACTCCCTGCTATGCTTTCATAGGGTAACTCCCGTTATCAAGGGGTAACGGAGCGGCCCGCGACATAAAAGAGGTTCAACCAATGATTGATTTTAAAAACGTCGTAAAAACGTATCCGAACGGCACGGTCGCGCTCAAAGGGATATCCCTGCACATCGACGACGGGGAATTCGTCTTTATCGTCGGCCACTCCGGAGCCGGAAAAACGACGCTCACAAAGCTTCTTCTCAGCGAAGAGAAACCGACGAGCGGCAATCTGATCGTGGGAGATTACGATCTGTCGCGGATCCCGAAATACAAGATCCCCCACTACAGACGTCAGCTCGGTGTCGTGTTCCAGGATTTCCGTCTTCTCCCGAATATGACCGTATACGAAAACGTCGCGTTCGCGATGCGCGTCGTGGGAACGCCGCCGAGCAAGATCAAGCGGCGTGTTCCTGCGATCCTGAACACGGTCAACCTTGCCGACAAAAACAACTCGTTCCCGGACGAGATCTCCGGCGGCGAACAGCAGAGGGTCGCGCTCGCGCGCGCTCTGGCCAACAATCCGAACGTCATCATCGCGGACGAGCCGACCGGAAACATCGACCCGCAGATGTCCCTCGAGATCATGAATCTTCTCATGAAGATCAACAAGCTCGGCAAAACGGTCATCGTCGTCACGCACGAAAGAGAACTCGTGAACTACTATAAGCAGAGAGTCGTCATGATAAAGGACGGAGCCATCGTGGAAGACAAGTTGGGAGGGACGTACGAATGAGAAGATATAATCCCTTCTATTTCATAGGAGAGGCGCTCAAGTCTCTCAAACGCAACGGCGTCATGACGTTCGCCTCCATAGCGGTCCTTATGAGCTGTCTGATCGTCGTCGGAGGATTCTTCCTTCTCGTCTACAATATCGACGTGAACCTTGAAAACTTCGGCGTGATGAACAAGATAGAGGTATTCTCCGAATTCGACGCGACCCCGGGCGAGATACAGCAGCTCGAAAAGGACATCCGGGCGCTCGACAACGTCGCGGACGTCATACATATGACGAAAGAGGAGCGCCTCGCCGCGATCAAAGAGACGTATCAGGCGTACGAGGACATCACGGACGAGGAAAACCCGCTCTCCGATTCTTTCGAGGTAACGTATTCCGATAACTCCAAGGTCCCCGATCTCGTCCATCAGCTGAAAAGTCTTGAGGGCGTGAGAAAGATCAACAACAGGTACGACCTGGCGAAGAAGATCGAAAACTTCAAGCACACGATCATGATGATCTTCATCTGGTTCCTCGCCATCCTCTTCATCGTCAGCCTGTTCATCATCGTGAACACCATCAAGCTCGCCCTTTCTTCAAGAAAGAGAGAGATAGAAATAATGAGATACGTCGGGGCGTCCAAATGGTTCATCACCCTTCCCTTCGTAATCGAAGGCGTCCTGATAGGCGCGGTCTCCGGCGTGATATCGTTCTTCATCGTCAAGGCCGTGTACTCAGTCGTAACGAAGCAGATGGCCGACGTTCTGCAGATGCTCATCGTCGTCGATTTCAAATCGATAGGTACGCCTCTGCTGTTCGCGTTCCTCGGCATCGGTATCATGACGGGTATCATCGGGAGCTTCATCTCGATCACGAAGCACCTGAATACCTGACGGATCGCCGTTTTTCCCGGAAGGAGGTCCCCGAAATGAAAAAGAATAAGATCCGATTATGTCTGATCGCGCTTCTTCTCACCGCGATCTCGATCGCATCCTGCCTGATCGTCCCGTCGTCCGCCGAGGGCAGCGACGCAAAAGTCCAGTCGTACGAGGAACAGATGCAGGATCTGCAGAAAAAGCAGGAAGACGCTCAGGCGCGCATAGATCAGACGAAAAACGACATCGAAAACGCAATAGAATATAAAAGAGCGATCGACGAAAACCTCGAGGTCACGTACTCCAAGATCGCGCTCGCTCAGAATATGCTCTCCGAACTCGACGTGAAAATAGCCGACAAGGAAGCGGAGATCGTAAAACAGAACGAGATAATCGACGAAAGACGCGAGCAGTTCAAAAAGAGGATGGTCTCGATCGCCGACGACGGATCGTTCTCAAATCTGTCCCTGCTTCTCAGCGCGGGCGATATGACCGAGTTCCTCACGATCTACGACAGCGTGTCGTCGATCCTCGCGTACGACAGAAGAGTAATGGGCGAACTCGACGAGGCGAAGAATTCGCTCGTCGCCGCGAAAAACGAACTCGAGGCGGCGAAGACCGCTCAGGAGAACGCCCTGACCGAGCTTCGCAGCTCGGAGGCGTATTTCGACGAGCTCTCCGCGGAAAGCACGAACGCGATAACCGCTCTGTCAAGCAACAAGGACGAGCTCGAACAGTCGTATCAGTACTACATCGACGAGGAACAGAAGATAGCCGCCGAGCTTCAGGAATACGTCAGACAGCTGCAGGAACAGCAGAGACAGCAGGAGCAGCAGCAACAGCAGCAGCCCGTATACTACGGCGACGGCACGTATATCTGGCCGCTCGACGGGTATACTTCGATCTCGTCCGGCTACGGAAACAGGAATATCCCGGAATACGGTCTGTTCGACTTCCACAGCGGTATCGACATCCCCGCCCCGTCGGGCACCGAGATCCACGTGTGCAGCTCCGGAACAGTCCTCAGAAGCGAGTTCCACTACAGCTGGGGCAACTACGTGCTCGTCGACCACGGCGGCGGGTTCAGCACTCTTTACGCGCACATGACTACGAGACTGGTCTCCGCGGGCGAGGTCGTATCGCAGGGACAGACGATCGGAACGGTCGGTCAGACCGGCAACGCGTTCGGATCCCATCTGCATCTCGAATACTGGATCAACGGTGAAAGATGCGACCCGACTCAGATGTTTTATTGATACCTGAAAAGGCAGTTGGTTGAACTATGACGAAAAAGAGAATCTCGATCCCCGTATTCATCGCCGTCATCCTATTCGCGTGCCTGATCACTTTCCAGATCACCGCCGTGGCGATGATGAGTATGTACAGAAACTCCGGCGCCGCGTTTTCCCCGTCGTCCGATACCGGAAAGGACGCGGAAAACGGCGGTAAAGACGGCGGCGATTTCATCGCGCGCGTCACCGACCGGCTCTCCGAACTCGATTCCGAATTCAGAAGTCTTTATATCGGAGATATCGACGAGGACGCGCTGATCGACGGAGTGATGCTCGGGTACATCTACGGAACCGGGGACGATTTCGGCGAGTATTACAACGAAAACGACTATAAAACGTTTATGGAAGACCTCTCCGGAGAGGGAGAAGGGATCGGCATAAACGTCATATACAACACCGACTACGACTGCATTGAAGTGCTCAACATCTTTCCCGATTCTCCCGCCGCCGAGTCCGGCCTTATGGTCGGCGACCTCATCGTGACCGTCGGCGAAGAGAAAGAAGCGGTCTCCGATATGGGTTATTACGTCGCGATCTCGCGGCTGCGCGGAAAGAGCGGGACCGAAGCGGTATTCTCCGTTTCGCGCGGCGACAAAGGCGAGACGATCGACTTCAGGATCATCCGCGGTCCCTACGTGGAGGTCAACGTGTACTCTCACGTTTACGGACCGGATCACTCGATCGGAGTCGTCAGGATCAACGGTTTCGACGGCTCCACGCCGGAACAGTTCAAAGATGCCGTGGAAAAGCTTCTCTCTTCGGGATGCGGCAAACTCATCCTCGACGTGAGGAACAATCCGGGCGGCGAACTCGGATCGATAATCGACACTCTCGATTATCTGCTCCCCGAGGGACCGATAATCCGCATCTACGACGCGGACGACAATCTCGTCGATCAGTACGATTCAGACGCGTCGTGCCTTGACGTACCAATGGCGGTACTCGTCAATCATTCCACCGCAAGCGCCGCGGAACTGTTCACCGCCGCGCTCAGGGACTACGATATGGCGAAAGTGGTCGGTACGACGACCTACGGCAAGGGCTGTATGCAGACTACCAGACCGCTTGAGGGCGGCGGAGCGTACTCCGTGACGTACCGTATGTTCAAGCCCCCGTTCTCGGAAAGCTACCATAAGATCGGTATCGTCCCCGACGTCGAGATCGAACTTGATCCCGCCGTCGCGGACAAGAGTCCCTACAAGATCACCGATGAAGAAGACAATCAGCTGAGAGCCGCGGCGGCGACGTTCGGCTCCGACTGATCGAATTTAAAAAGACGAAAGGCGGATCCTGAAATGGAAAACAAGGATGAAAAGCTCACACTTTATACAGCGGAAGGTTTCAAAGCTCTTACCGATGAGCTGACGTACCTCAAGGGAACGAAGCTTGAAGAAGTCAAAAAGAGTCTCGCCGAGGCGAGATCGTTCGGAGACCTTTCCGAAAACAGCGAATACGACGAGGCGAAGAACGAACAGGCGAAGGTCGTAGCGCGCATAAACGAGCTTGAAGAACTCATCAATCACGCGAGAGTCATAGACGAATCCGAAATGAAAGCGGACGTCGTCAACCTCGGTTCGACCGTTAAGGTCCTCGATATGGATGAGAAAGAAGAGATCGAATACTCTCTCGTCAGCACGAACGAAGCGAATCCGATGCTCGGCAGGATCTCCGACAGATCGCCCATCGGCTCCGCGATGATCGGCGGCAAGGTGGGCGACGTCATCAAAGTCGACACTCCCGCCGGGCAGCTCAAATTCAAGATCCTCGGGATCGAGAGGTCAAAAGGCAACAACTGAAGAGGAGACTCAGAATGGCAAACGAACGCGAAAACGCCCCGGAGCAGTCGCTCTCCGAGGTCCTGAAAATCAGAAGAGAAAAACTCGCCTCTCTCACCGCGGAGGGGCGTGATCCTTTCAAAATCACAAAATACGGAGTAACTCATCACTCGGACGAGATAAAGGCGAACTACGCCGCGCTCGAGGGACGGGAAGTTTCCGTCGCCGGCAGACTCATGAGCAAACGCGTTATGGGCAAGGCGTCCTTTTGCCATATCCAGGATAAAGAGGGGCTGATCCAGGCGTACGTTGCGAGAGACGGTATCGGCGAGGAGGAATACGCGTCCTTCAAGAAACTCGATATCGGCGATATCGTCGGACTCGCGGGCACGGTCTTTCAGACGAAGACCGGCGAGATCTCGATCCACGCGGAATCCGTCACCCTGCTTTCCAAGAGCTTGCAGGTACTCCCCGAGAAATTCCACGGACTGACGAACACCGACCTGAGATACCGTCAGAGATACGTCGACCTGATCGTCAACCCGGACGTCAGGGACACGTTCGTAAAGCGCTCGCGGATCATCTCGTCGATCAGACGCTTCCTCGACGAAAAGGACTTCATCGAGGTCGAGACCCCGATGCTCGTCGCGAACGCCGGAGGCGCTGCGGCGCGTCCGTTCGAGACGCATTTCAACGCGCTGGACGAGGATCTCAAGCTCCGCATATCGCTTGAGCTTTACCTCAAGAGACTTATCGTCGGCGGACTCGAGAGAGTCTACGAGATCGGCAGAGTTTTCCGCAACGAGGGGCTCGACACGCGCCACAACCCCGAATTCACGCTTATGGAGCTCTATCAGGCGTACACCGACTACCACGGAATGATGGATCTGACCGAGGAGATGTTCCGTCATGTCGCGAAAGACGTCCTCGGAACGGAAAAGATCGTCTACAACGGAATAGAGATGGATCTCTCAAAACCATTCGAGAGGATCACGATGATCGACGCGGTGAAGAAATATTCCGGCGTCGACTGGAAAGAGATCAAGACGCTCGACGAGGCGAGAGCGACGGCGAAGGAACACGGCGTCGCGTTCGAGGAGCGTCACAAGAAGGGCGATATCCTCAATCTGTTCTTCGAGCAGTTCGCGGAAGAGCACCTGATCCAGCCCACGTTCGTGATGGATCACCCGATCGAGATCTCCCCTCTGACCAAGAAAAAACCCGACGATCCCGAATATGTCGAGCGGTTCGAGTTCTTTATGAACGGCTGGGAGATGGCGAACGCCTACTCCGAACTGAACGACCCGATCGACCAGAGGGAGCGCTTCGCGGAACAGGAAAAGCAGTTTGCAGCCGGCGACGACGAGGCGAACCACACAGATGAGGACTTCCTCAACGCGCTGGAGATCGGAATGCCGCCGACAGGCGGTATCGGATACGGGATCGACCGTCTCTGCATGCTCTTCACCGACTCGGCGGCGATCAGGGACGTTTTGCTCTTCCCCACGATGAAGACCCAGGGCGAGGCGAAAAACGCCGCGAACAACGCAGCTCAGGCGGCAAACGGTGAAAAACCGGCAACTGAAAGCCTTCCCCTTGAGGGGAAGGTGGCACCGAAGGTGACGGATGAGGTGATCGACTTCTCGAACGTCGTGATCGAGCCTCTGTTCGAGGATCAGGTCGATTTCGAAACGTTCTCGAAGAGTGATTTCCGCGCCGTCAAGGTGCTTGAATGCGAAGCGGTGCCTAAGAGCAAAAAGCTCCTGAAATTCACGCTTGACGACGGCACGGGCACGCCGCGAACGATCCTGTCCGGCATACACCCGTTCTACGAGCCGGAGGAACTTATAGGCAAGACGTGCATCGCGATCGTCAACCTCCCGCCTCGCGCGATGATGGGCATCGAATCCTGCGGTATGCT
>JAFWTH010000160.1 GCA_017518975.1 Clostridia bacterium | reverse complement strand
GTCGCGTGGGCTGTCGCGAAGGGCGTCACCACCGGAACGTCGGCGACGACGTTCTCGCCGAACGACGGATGCACGAGAGGACAGGTCGTGGCGTTCCTGTGGCGCGCGGCGGGTTCTCCGGAACCCAGGGGTAACAAGAACCCCTTCAGCGACGTCAAGTCGAACGCGTATTATTACAAAGCCGTCCTGTGGGCTGTGGAGAATGAAGTGACCTCCGGAACGGACGCTACGCACTTCTCGCCGAACTCTGTCTGCACGAGAGGACAGATCGTGACGTTCCTGTGGCGTGCGAACGGCAAGCCGGCGCCCGCGAAGACGGCAAATCCCTTCAAGGACGTAAAAGCGAGCGACTACTACTACGACGCCGTTCTGTGGGCTGTTGAAAAAGATATCACCCTCGGCACGGACGCGGCGCATTTCAGCCCGTCCGCAACCTGCACGAGAGGGCAGGTCGTCGCTTTCCTGTATCGCGCAATGGTGTGAAACGAAGACGTCAGTGTCAAGACATATATTTTATATATCTGAAAGGAATCGAAAATGAAACGTTTACTCTCTTCCGTTCTTGCAGTTTTTATGTTTTTATCTCTGTTTGTGATCGGTTCATCCGCTCAATCATATTCTCCTCTCGGCGGCTGGAAAGATTCCGGTGAGGGTCCCATCATCGTTAATAAGGCTGATCCCGCAGACGTCGTGAAAGACGGCGTCATCGGTGAGAACGAGTACGAGCAACTCATGATCGATCAGTTCGAGGATGAAACTCCTCTGCACGTGCTTTACGTCACTAACGATAATCTGTCCGACGGACTCGATATGCTTGCTACCATCGAATTCTGGTTTTCTTGGGACGAGATTCACGGATTCAACTTCGCGATCAAGGACAAGCCCGCCGTTATTCAGCAGCTTCTCGATGCCGGAACCGGCGCTGTTCCCGGGGACGACTTTGCCAACAATACGGCGTTCGTCCTGAATATGCTGACTGAGAATTCTTTGGAGAGTTCCAGGAGTTGGGATGGTGTTCACGGAACGATGGACGTTCCAAACTATTGTCTTTATTACGCTGTCGCGAAAAGGACCGACACGGGACATTATCTTGAGGGTTACTACGACAAAAACCAACTCGGTCTGAGCGGTAATTACGATCCCGAGGCGGGTGTTGATTACGTCATCGGGTACACGGACGACGGATATGTTATCCTCGAGTGGTCCGTTCCGTTTTCCTGTATTTCAAGCAGTCCGATGGGCGCGGGCTCGTCAATATGTGCATGCTTCACCGCACCCGCGGGTAATTGTCTCCCCGGAGACGACCTCTATCAGGACGTATACGGGATCGGCCTCGGCGACAATTGTTTTATGGTCGACGCTAAGATTGCCAAATCAGGAACGTTCCCGGAGTTTATTCTTTCAGATGAATCTCTGACGAGCCCGTTTACCGACGTTCGTACGGATGCATATTACTTTACTCCCGTCGTTTGGTATATTAACCAACCTAATATTGACCTTGACGCAGAGGATGAACTGTTTCTTCCGAACAACACAGGATGCTCTTTGACAGCGACAAAGTGGGACGAAGAAGAACCCTGCGTTATGGAAGCAACCAGAGGCGGTGTAATGTATATGCTCTGGTGGCTCGCGGGATGCCCTGAACCGGTGAGTACCAATAATCCGTTCCGCGATCTGTCGTCGGACGCTTATTACTATAAAGCTTCCCTTTGGGCGGTTGAAAAGGAAATAACGAAGGGGACGTCCGCAACGACTTTTTCTCCCGATATTCTCTGTACTAAAGGACAAATCGTTACGTTTCTTTATCGTGCCCTGAATGAGAAAAATTACGGATCGTATACGATTACCTTTAATCCGGAACACAACTATTCCGATTGGACGCCTGTTTCCGAATGTACCTGCACCGAAGTAGGAACGGAAGAGAGGGCTTGTACCCGATGCGGCAAAAACGAAACACGTAATACGGAACCTCTCGGTCACGAATTCAAAGAAGGGGTCTGCGTCCGCTGCGGATATGAATTCAAGCCCGAATTCGAATACACCGTAATGAACGGTGAAGCGACGGTGACTCGTTATCGTACCAAAGGTGAGACAGAGATCGAAGTCCCCGCTGAACTCGGCGGATACCCCGTGACGGGAATCGGTAAAGACGCTTTCTCAGTGGTCGATTATGTGTATAGCGGCGTCACTTATTACAATAAAAATTCCACTTTAGAATCGGTCCGCTTGCCCGACAGTGTAACGAGCATTGGGAATTCTGCCTTCTACGGATGCTCCGGACTTACGGGTATGACAGTTCCCGACGGCGTAACGAGCATAGGAAATTCCGCTTTTTCCGGATGTACCGGACTCACTAACGTAACGATAGGAGACTCCGTGACGAGCATAGGAGATGACGCTTTCTGGGGATGCACCTCACTCGAGAGCGTGACGATCCCCGATTCCGTTACGAGCATAGGAAGATACGCTTTCAACAACTGTCGGAACCTCACGAGCGTGACGATTCCCGATTCTGTTACGAGCATAGATGCTTACACTTTCTACGGATGCACCTCACTCGAGAGCGTGAAAATCCCGGGCAGCGTGACGAGCATCGCGTATGAATCTTTCGCGGGATGCAGTACCCTCGAATCAATTGAACTGCCGGAAAGCTTAAAAAGCATAGAATATTCCGCTTTCAGTAATTGTTATTCCATCGAAAAGGTATATTACGCAGGTACGGAATCCAATTGGAATAACAGAGTAAGCGTTGCGCCGGGGAACAACGATTTATTAAACGCTGAGTTCATTTTTGAGTATCACATACACGTTCCGGTATTTGTACCGGAAAAGCAGGCGACGTGTACCGAAAACGGAAATATCGGACATTGGCGCTGTACTGTTTGCGGTAAATACTATACCGATGAAAAGTGTGAAAATGAGATAGGATACGTAATTATAGCGTCGCCCGGTCACGATTACACCGGTTCGGTCACCGCGCCGACCTGCACGGAACGCGGCTATACGACATATACCTGCTTGCGCTGCGGCGATTCATACGTTGACGATTACATAGACGCTCTCGGCCACACTCCCGCCGCTGCGGTCCGCGAAAATGAAAAATCCGCGACGTGCACGGCGGACGGATCTTACGACGAGGTCGTTTACTGCTCCGTCTGCGGGGCAGAGATTAGCCGCGAGAGGAAGACGGTCGCGGCCCTCGGTCACGATTACGTCGATTCGATTACCGCGCCGACTTGCACCGAAAAGGGCTATACCACGCATACGTGCAAAGTCTGCGGCGAAGCGTACGTTGATTCTGAAGTCGCCGCTCTCGGTCACGACTACGGGGCTGACGGCAACGCGGAGAAGTGCTCCCGCTGCGGAGAGAAGAATCCCGATTACAAGCCGCCCGTGAACTTCAAGGACGTGAAACCCGGCGCGTATTACGCCGACGCGGTCGCGTGGGCGGTCGCGAAGGG
>JAFWTH010000159.1 GCA_017518975.1 Clostridia bacterium | reverse complement strand
TGCGCGGAAAATTATAAGGGCGACGGCAAATTCGTCGTGAAATATATCGGTTTCTTCAAGACGCAGGCGGACGCCGACGCGTTCGGCGCGGCAGTTGATCCCGATATCAGCGATTATCTCAAAAACTACTCGCTCGGATTTACCGCGGACGTCCGCGATTACACCGCGGAGAATAAAGCGTATTACGACAAACTCCTTGCCGACAGGATCGCCGAGATCAAGAATTCTCCGTCCGAACTGACGCCGGAGCAGATAAAAGCGAACGGCGGTAAATGCTACTATCTCTCCTCGATACACGGCGACGACTCAAACGACGGCCTGTCACCCGAGACCCCGTGGAGATCGGTCTCGAAACTCTGGCGCGTCGTCGGCGAGACCGATATCAGCATACCAAAAAAAGGCGACGGCGTCTTCTTTGAAAGAGGGAGCGTGTATTATCCCAAAAACTACCACAGAGGTATTATGAGCAATCTCGGAATGGCGTCAAGCGTCAGTTACGGCGCGTACGGGGAGGGCCCGAAACCGCTGTTTACCGGCGCTCTCGATTTCACGGAGTCGAACGGAGTAGGCGATTGGGAGCCGACAGGATATCCGAACGTTTGGAAGATCGCCTGTGTCGACGACACGGTCACGGAGTACCTGGACGACGACGATAACGAGGTCACGGCGATCTGGTACGGACAGCGGTCCGAGATCTGCAACATGATTTTCGACGGAGGCCGCGCGGTCGGGATCCGCGTCTCCGCAAAGGGTGAAAGGCAGGCGCTCGCCGAAGGACTCGTCTCGAACGAAAAAGGGATGTGCTTCAACGGATTCGAGTATTTCTACTGTGAGTCCCGGTCTCTTGAAAACCCCGGCACGGCTCTGCTGCACAACCTCGAATTCTTCCACGACTGGGAGACCGGCGCTCTGTATCTGTATTGGGACAAGGGCAATCCCGCCGACAGTTTCGACGATATCAAGGCGGGGAGAAACGCGATGTGCCTGTTCGGAGCGGACAACGTCGTAGTCGACAATCTCGCGTTCGTATACAGCGGGAGAGGTATTTCGTCGGGCGGAAAAAACGCGACCTTCAAAAACTGTGAGTTCGGCTGCACCGGCGGCTCTCTCGATTCGGCGGAAAGCGCGTTCGAGGTCAACGGAAGGTCGGACGGCGTTTACATGATCAACAACTACGTTCACGACGTTTTCGACGGCGGGATGTCGAGCCAGTCCACGGCAAACAACTCCGAAAAACCCGTTATCATCAACAACGTCAACTACATCGACAACGTGATGGTATCCTGCGGTCACAGCGCGGAGATCTGGAACCACGTTCACGATCTTGACGAAAACGGTATCTCCGCGTCGAAGATAACGAACTGTACGCTTAAAGGAAACATCATGGCGTACGACGGTTACACCTGGCGCGTCAAGCAGGACACGCAGGCCTTCTCACCCGGTGAGACCGTATGCACCGATATTTACGGAGAACTCTCAAACTGCCGCATCGAGGACAATATCTTCCTCTACGGGATGGGCGCGATCTATCGCGCGTATATGGCGACCTACCGCCAGCCGCGCGGATGGGAGGCGCTCGGAAACGTATACGTCGCCGACCCGGACTTTTATTTCATCGGAACGACCTACGAGACCCTGAACTATATAAGCCACAGAATGATGAACCGCGATCTCGTGTATTTCCCGTACACGAAAGAGGGGCTCTCGTGGTACTCGTCTCTCGGGATCGATCCGAAGGGCGTCTACTACGTTTACGACTCAGGCAATCCGTATAAGGAACTGAACAAAAACGGATGCTTCTTCATGACCGGTTATTACGCCGAAAGGGGCGTCGACCCGACGGTCGGGAAATAACCGACAAGGTTGAATAATCAGCGGCGGCGATCATCCGCCCTTAAAAAAGGAGAGATATCAATGAAAAAGCTT
>JAFWTH010000158.1 GCA_017518975.1 Clostridia bacterium | reverse complement strand
TCGACTATATCGGATGAGAATAATACTGAATTCATCCCATCGAAGGAAAGATATATCGATCCTCTTGGAAAATCTTTTGTTACCTATTATGCACATTTGACTGACTTCGGCCCGAATTATACTGTAACGGTTAACGGCAACATAATATCATTCAAAGATCAATAAGACACATAAGGCTGTGGGCTGTTCCTCCTCTGCATCACGGTTTTCTACCTCGTAAGCGCGCCGATAAAGCGGAAGAAATAAAACGAAAAGACCGGCTTCCGGGCCGGTCTTTTTTTGTGGATTTCTTCTCCCCTCGCGGGCCGTCCGAAGCGCATAAACTCCGTTCGATTTGCGAAGGGTGTCGTCACGGGTTCTGCGCGCTATTGAACCCTTTTTTCTCTAGAGAAAAAATGCTTCACCGAAAAAAGAGTCGCCCGGAAGAGGGAGGAGGTTTCGCGTAGGGCTGCGGGGCAGCCCAGCTCAAACCCTCTTGCCCGGATTGCGGTCCCCGAAATCGCATGCTCCGCTGTTGCGTCGCGCGATTTCGACCGCTGCTCCGGTCTCGCCGTCGCTTCATCCGCCCCCGGCGGCGTTCGGCTAGCCCGCCCCCGGACCTCCTCCTCCCTCCCGTCGCGGGGAAGATTTCTCTTTGTGGGGGTCACTTCCGCGCAATATGGATTGATATAACTGTTCGCAGGCGAAAGCCAAAGCGAACGACAAAACCGTCGGTATCAAAACTTTCCCGCCTGAAACATCAGCACGGATCGCCGAGCACGTTTCGTCTCGCCGACTTTTTTCTTGCTGACATTATTAAACCGCTGAACGGGAAAAACGAAGAATTAGAAAGAACTTTCCGTGCGCGATGTAATCTATCAATTTGAAGAAGACCGCAGCGCGGCGGAGGGAGGGGGTTGACTGGGGGAGGGAGGGCTTTGAGCCGGGATGCTCCGCATCTCGTTGCGAAACCGCCCTCTTTCCCCCAATCGACTCTTTTTTTCAGCGCAGGCTTTTTTTCTCTAGAGAAAAAAAGAGTGCAATCACGCTGAGCCGCAAACCATACTTACCACTTCGCGAGCGGAGTTTATGCGCTTCAAAATGAGCCCCTCGTTGGGATAATTTCTTATTTTTGACATTTCTCAAAAATATTTTCAAAAAACTCTTGACAGGGAATAAAAGGCGGTATATAATAGGTTTCACAAAACGGAACAATTGTTCCGAAAAGATGCGGGAGGCGGGAATGAGGAAGAAAAACCCCGAAAACGGCGGGATCATCGCCCGCTTTATCGACTCCTACGCCGACCGGTACGGCTACTCTCCGACGATGACGGAGATCGCCGAGGGGACGGGGATCCCGAAGACGACGGTCCACAGATACCTCTCCGAGATGCGGGAGGAAGGCAGGGTGAACCTGTCCGGTCACAGGACGCTTTCGTTCTCCGACACCGGCGTATCGTCCGTCAGGGTTCCGGTACTCGGCTCCGTTTCCTGCGGGCTTCCGAAGTTCGCAGAGGAGAATATCGAGGAGTACGTCCGGCTCCCCTCGTCTCTGTTCGGAGACGGAGAATTCTACTTCCTGCGCGCGAAGGGCGACAGCATGATCGGCGCGGGGATCGACGACGGCGATCTCGTTCTTATCCGTCGTCAGGACACGGCGAGGCCGGGTCAGATAGCGGTCGCTCTCACGGACGACGAGGCGACGCTTAAAAGGTTTTATCCCGAACCCGAAAGAAGACGCGTAAGACTTCATCCGGAGAATCCGGAACTTGAGGATATATACGTCGAAAATTGCGCGGTGCAGGGAATAGCGGTAAAGGTGATAAAGGATCTGTAAGGGTATGCGTGATAAGAAGGAGGATATTGAAATGAGCACGGAATTTGCGCGCGGATTTGCAGAGGGACGGCTGTCTACTCAGCCGAAATGGATAAGCGTCAAGGAAAGGATGCCGGAAAAGGACGGCGTGTACTACACGATCACGGAGCTTCAGCGCGACGTTCCGTTCGCCGGAAAGGGGACGATAAGCATCGACGTCACCGTCGACCTGATCGACGGGACGTGGTGGCAGAGCGACGACACGTGGAAGGTCATCTACTGGGCGGAGCCGATCCGCCTCGACGTTCCCGCCGAGTTCGCCGACAGACCGAGACTCTGCGCCATTTGAGTGATTCGTTCAGGCGGAGAACCGTATTACAGCGGTTCTCCGCTTGTTTTTTTCGCCCGGATGAACTATAATGAAACCGAAAACGAATGAAGAGGGTATCGCTTATGAAAAAAGTTTCGTTAATTGTAATACCTTTGATTGCCGCCGCGCTCTTATTCGCGGTCGCCGTATCGTCCGAGCCCGCGCGTCTTCCTTTTTCCGACGTCCCGGAGGACGCGTGGTTTTACGAAACGGTTTCCGAAGCGTACGGAGCGGGACTCGTTAAAGGGAAGAGCGAAACGGTCTTTGCGCCGCGCGACAACGTGACGCGCGCCGAAGTCGCCGCGATGCTCTCGCGTCTCGACAGAGCGGACGTTACGGAATACGGGAAAAACGCCGAGGGCTTCTCCGACGTGCGGGACGGTTCATGGTACCGCGAATACGTCGGTTGGGCGACGTCCGTCGGGATCCTCAAGGGATATCCCGACGGTACGGCGAGACCGGGCGCCGAAGTGACGCGCGCGGAACTGTCGGCGATGATCGGAAGATACGTTGACGGTAAAGGTGCGGCGCTTCCCGCAGATCCTCAGACCGGACCTTTTTCCGACGCTTCATCCTTCGGAGACTGGTTCGCGGGCGCGGCGGAAGATATGCGGATATCCGGATTGATCAAAGGTTATGAGAACGGCGCGATGCGTCCGTCCGCTCCCGCGACGAGAGCGGAGGTCGCGACGGTTTTCGTGCGGCTCAGCCGTTCCATCGAGGTCGCCGGATCAACGATCCTGTTTGCCTCGGAATACAAAAACACGCGGGCGATCCTGATCTTCGATCCGGATTATGAAATAACGGGACACAAACGGTACGAAGCGTACGTTGAGGACTTCATCGGCGTTATAAAGGACGGGACCGGATATGATATTTTCCCGCACGGCGACGCCCTTCTGAGAAGGAAAAAAGAGATCGTCCTTGCGTGCAATCGCCCGGAATCGGTCGAACTCTGCGAGGGGATCGGCGATATGGAGTTCAGGATACGGGTCATTTCCGACGAAAAGGGCGAATCGCTCGTTCTCGGATACGGCAATTATTTTTCGTACCGCAACGCCGTGGATTATCTCGTCTCAAACTTTATGAAAAACGGCGAGTTGAGAGTCCCGAAGGAATTCGATTATTCGGCGACTGTACCTCCCGTCTACGCGGATGGTGATTACACGCTCATCGAAAGCGGGATCAGACAGCTGCGCGATCCGTTTGTCCTCGTCGAAGACGGAGTCTCGTATATGTACGGTACGGGATGGATCATGTACAAAAACACGACCGGCGATCTGTCGGGACCGTGGGACGGCCCTTACCCGGTCGTTGAGTACCCCGCGGATTTCAAGACGGACTATTGGGCGCCCGAGGTATACAAATATAACGGGCGGTACTGGATGTTCACGTCGTACATGCCCGCGGGCTCCGAACTTGACGGAGTGGCGATCTTCTCCTCGGACAGCCCGGATGGACCGTTCAGGCTCTGGTCCGAAGGCCTGATAACTCCCCGCGACAAGGACTGCATCGACGCTTCGTTTTACGTCGACAAAAACGGCGATCCGTGGCTCGTCTTCTGTCTGGAATACACCAGCCCCGAAGCGGACGATACCGGCAGCATCTGCGCCGCGCGTCTGTCAGGCGATCTCAAGGAACTGATAACGGAGCCCGTGACTCTGTTCTCGGTGCTTGGCTCTCCGTGGTCGAACCCGGCGCGCCAGGGTCTGTGCGAGGGACCGTATCTGTGGCGGCTCGAAGACGGCGGTCTGATCGCCGTATGGTCGGGCCTCGACGGTTGCGGTTACGCGGTCGGCGTCGCGCGTTCCGACAACGGCGAGATAACGGGGAACTGGATCCACGAGGAATTCCCGATATATTCGCTGACGCTCACCGGAATATACGACGGGGGCCACGGGATGATCTTCCGAGCCGCCGACGGTGAGCTGTATCTGACGGTCCACGCGCCGAACATCTGGGACGCGTCGATGATCGGTCCCGACGGGCGAGGCGCGATGCCGATATTCATAAGACTGCGCGAGGAGGGAGGCTCCGTAGTGTGGGATAACCCTTAATCGGAGTGAATAATATGGTCCTGATAATTGTCGTTGCAGTCGCGCTTGTGCTTTCGGCGGTATTTGCCGTCTTATACGTCTGCTACCGTATCGCCTTTGCCGTTCCTTCGAAAACGGATCTGTTCGGGCTTCCGGATACCGACCAGTGCGCGCCCTACAAAAGCGAGATCGAAGGTCTTGTCGAAAAAGCCCGGTCGATCCCGTACGAAGAGGTCGTGATCCGCGCTTTCGACGGAGTCTCGCTTTACGGAAAGTACTACAGTTCGTCCCCGGGCGCGCCCGTGCAGATAATGATGCACGGTTACAGGAGCGCGGGCGGACTCGATTTCTGCGTCGCCCTTCCGTTCGCGCTGAAGAACGGGTATAACGTGCTCGTTCCGGATCAGCGCGCTCACGGAAAAAGCGGAGGGAGATGCCTGACGCTCGGGATCAAAGAACGGCGGGACGTCATTTCCTGGATCGGGTACGCGACCGAACGGGAGGGCCCCGGCGTAAAGATCGTTCTCGTCGGGATGTCCATGGGCGCCGCGTCGGTGCTGATGGCGTCGGGACTTGATCTCCCGGATAACGTGAAGGGGATAATGGCGGATTGCGGTTATTCCTCTCCGCAGGAGATACTGAAAAAGGTGATACGGGACCGGGGATATCCCGTACGGCCCGCGTATGCCGCGGTCCGCCTCGGCGGGATGATCTTCGGCGGGTTCGACGTCGGCTCCGCGTCCGCTTCCGAAGCTCTGACACGCTGTAAGATACCGATTTTGCTGATACACGGCGAGGACGACCGTTTCGTCCCGTGCGAAATGAGTGAGGAGAACTGCCGCAGCTGCGCCGCAGAAAACAAAAAACTCGTCACGTTCCCGCGCGCGGGACACGGTATGAGCTATTTTGAGGGAAGGGAACGGTATCTCAGCGAGATGCTTTCGTTCCTGTCCGCCATCGGACTCGGCAGTACGGTCGAAAAATAAAAAGAGATCCCGAACGTTTGAAAAACGTTCGGGGACTTTTTTTCGTATGTTTCGGGATCTTTCAAACGCGCCGGGGAGCGTACGCCTTTCAAAGCCGGGTCAGCTTTTCGTTTCTTCGATCATTTTCCCGACGATCTCCGCCGCGTCGCGGATCAGGCGGGGGCAGGGCCTCTTTTTGTAAAACTCCTCAGTTCGCGGCTCCGGGTCGCCTCCGACCGTCGCGCCGACTCCGGCGAGCAGTTCGCGGCAGACGATCGAGCCGTTCTTCTCGGAGAACCGCCGCGCGAACTCCCTGACTCTCTCGTAATGGTTTTTCTTCGCTTCGGGATCGCCGGGAGTAGAGTATCCTTCGACCGCGCCGAGGACGAGAAGCGCGCCGCTGACCGCTCCGCACACCTCGCGGAGCCGTCCCATCCCGCCGCCGAACGGCGACGCGAGGCGCGCCGCCTCGTCGATACCGAGACCCGTCGCGTCGCAGAACGCACATAAGACCGCCTGGGCGCAGTTATAACCCTCGCGGAACAGTTTTTCGGCTTTTTCTCCTCTTTCGCTCATCATTTCCTCCGTAAAAAAACCGGCGGCAATCGCACCGCCGGTTTTCGGTCATATCTCAGAATTTGCCCGCTTTCGCCGCTTCTTCGATCGAAACTGCGGTAGAAACGGTCATACCGACCATCGGGTTGTTGCCCGCGCCGATAAGACCCATCATCTCGACGTGAGCGGGAACGGACGAAGAGCCCGCGAACTGCGCGTCGGAGTGCATTCTGCCCATCGTGTCGGTCATACCGTAGGAAGCGGGACCCGCCGCCATGTTGTCCGGATGGAGCGTTCTTCCCGTGCCGCCGCCCGACGCGACGGAGAAGTACTTCTTGCCCGCCTCGACGCGCTCTTTCTTGTACGTGCCGGCGACGGGGTGCTGGAATCTCGTCGGGTTCGTGGAGTTGCCGGTGATCGACACGTCCACGTTCTCGTGCCACATGATCGCGACGCCTTCCTGGACGTCGTTCGCGCCGTAGCAGTTGACCTTCGCGCGGGAGGAGTTCGGATCCTTCGAGTAGCACTTGCGGAAGACTTCCTTCAGTTCGCCGGTAAAGTAGTCGTACTCCGTCTCGACGTACGTAAAGCCGTTGATGCGGGAGATGATCTGAGCGGCGTCCTTGCCGAGACCGTTCAGGATGACGCGCAGGGGCTTCGTTCTGACCTTGTTCGCCTTCTCTGCGATACCGATCGCGCCTTCCGCGGCGGCAAACGACTCATGGCCCGCGAGGAACGCGAAGCACTCGGTGTCCTCTTCGAGAAGCATTTTGCCGAGGTTGCCGTGACCGAGACCGACCTTGCGTCTGTCCGCGACGGAACCGGGGATGCAGAACGCCTGCAGGCCCTCGCCGATAGCGGCGGCGGCGTCTGCGGCTCTGCGGCAGTTTTTCTTTATGGCGATAGCCGCGCCTACGGTGTAGGCGTATTTCGCGTTTTCAAAGCAGATGGGCTGGATCTTTTCGATCATGTGATAGACGTCGAGGTCGGCGTCCTTCGTGATCTGCTCCGCTTCCTCTATCGAGGAAATGCCGTACTCGGCGAGCTTTTCGTTTATCTGCTTTATTCTTCTGTCGTATGATTCAAACGTAATCATCGCTTTATCCTCCCTTTCCTCAGGCTTTCCTCGGGTCGATGATCTTCGCCGCATCGTCGACGCGTCCGTACTGACCGGACGCCTTTTTCAGAGCGGTCGCGGGGTCGTCGCCCGCCTTGATGAAGTCCATCATCTTGCCGAAATTGACGTACTTGTAACCGATGATCTCGTCGTCCTCGTCGAGCGCGAGGTCGGTGATATAGCCCTCGGTGAGTTCAAGGTAGCGGGGACCTTTGGAGAGCGTGCCGTAGGTCGTCCCGACCATCGATCTCGTGCCCTTTCCGAGATCCTCGAGGCCCGCGCCGATCTGAAGTCCGTCCTCGGAGAACGCGCTCTGCGATCTACCGTAGACGATCTGAAGGAACAGCTCTCTCATCGCGGTGTTGATGGCGTCGCAGACGAGGTCGGTGTTGAGCGCCTCGAGCAGAGTGAGACCCGGAAGGATCTCAGCCGCCATAGCCGCCGAGTGAGTCATACCGGAGCATCCGATCGTTTCGACGAGCGCTTCCTGGATCACGCCGTCCTTGACGTTTAGGGAGAGTTTGCAGCCGCCCTGCTGCGGCGCGCACCAGCCGATACCGTGGGTATAGCCGGAAACGTCTTTGATCTCACGGGACTTGACCCACTTTCCCTCTTCCGGGATCGGAGCCGCGCCGTGATGAGCGCCCTGCCTGACGGGGCACATTTCTTTGATTTCCTTGGAATAGGTCATAACGAATTGCCTCCTGAATTAAAACTCGGTGTCGCCGCGGGGAGCAGTCCCGCGGCGTAGTTTTTCCAAACAAACAGTATAACAGAAAACGGGTCCGATTTCAAGTAACGGCGGACAAAAATTCAAAATTCGACCGTCTTCGGCGGCTCCGTGAACGAAGAGAATACGGCAGTCGCAGACCTGAACGCCAGGACCGCAGTGTTGCCGTCGTCTTCGCTGTACATACGGCGCAGCTCGGGGTAGGCGTCGAGCATTTCGGCGCGCGCCTCTCTTCTGTCGTCCTCGTAAATCTCGCCGGACAGGCGAAGCCACTTCCCGCCGTCGAACGCGCAGATCTCGACCTTCGGGTTTGCCGTGATCTCGCGGAAGACGTTTTTCGATTTGCCGGTCTGGATGCAGAGTTTCCCGCCGATGATATGAGCCGTTCCGAACGGACGGACGCGCGGCTGGTCGCCGTCCGCCGTCGCGAGGTAGTAAGTCCCGCATTTTTTCAGGAATTCACATACTTCTTTCATTTCCGAATCCTCCTTTTTTTATATTTTACCATATCCGCGCTGACGGCGCAAGAACGCACCGGAATGATTCGGATTTTATTGACACGCTCAATGGCGTTTGTTATAATTATTTTGGATAAATATAAATACCGTATTTACGCGCGATAACTTTATGAAAGGTTCTCTGTTATGAAAAATTTGAGATTTGATTTCCGGTCTTCCGTCCGTTTTCTTGCCGTTCTTGCGGCGGCTGCCGTTTTCGCGGCGCTCCTTGCCGGATGTTCCCGAGAAACCACGCCGGATAACACCGATAAAGGGACGGATCCGATCGTCACGTCAGCCGATATCGCGACCGCAGACGACGTCTCCGTCGGGACCGACGCTCCGATCCCGCCCGATTTTTCCTTCCCGGAAGTCGGAGGAACGTTCACTTTAGGTAAATATGAGCAGGACGGGAACGCCGAGAACGGTGCAGAGGATATCGAATGGATCGTGTTGTCCGGGGAAGACGGATATCTCCTCGCCGTTTCGAAATATTCGCTTGATTCAATGGAGTTGAACGATTCGGACGAGGGGACGACGTGGGATAAAAGCACCCTGAAGGCATGGTTGAACGGAGAATTTTACGAAGGCGCTTTCACCGATTTTGAAAAAGCGAAGATCTCCGATACCGACGCGGGACGCGTTTTCCTCCTCACCGTCGAGGATGCCGAAACTCTTTTTGAGACCGATGCGGACAGAATTTCGGAGGGTACCGCGTACGCGCATTCATCCGGTCTGTTCAAGACGGAAGGCGGAGGCGTCTGGTGGTGGCTGAGATCAACCGGTGAAAAAGACGGATACTTCGCCGGGGTCGACGGAAACGGTACAGTCAGCCGGGCGGGGAACACAGCCCACAGGATAAAGCACGGAGTGCGCCCGGCGATCCGTATAGAACCCTGATGTAAAGGAGAGCGCGGATATGGATAACAAAGAAAGATTTTTATCGCTATGCGGTTCGGTTAACCGCGAGGGGATCGACAAACTGCTCGGCTGGCTCGGGAGTTCCGATTTTTTCACCTGTCCCGCAAGCACGAGGTTTCACGGCGCGTACGCCGGGGGACTCCTTGAGCATTCGCTCAACGTATATGACGAGATGAAGAGACTGCTCGCGGTGTATCCCGAGATCGAGGCGAATGAAGAGAGCGTTATCGTCATCTCGCTGTTTCACGATCTGTGCAAGGTCAATTACTACGGGGTGGAAAAGAGGAACCGCAAAAACAATGCGGGGCAGTGGGAGAGTTACGACGCTTACACCGTCAGAGAAAAATTCCCGTTCGGGGGTCACGGCTCGAAGTCGGTATTCCTCGTTCAGCAGTTCATAACGCTCACTCCCGAGGAGGCGGTCGCGATCAACTGCCATATGAGCTGCTGGGACAAAAGCGATCCCGACGTCGGCCGGGCATACGAACAGTTTCCGCTTGCGTGGCTGCTCCACGTAGCAGACGAGAGCGCAACATACATCAAAGAGAAAGGGAAATGAAAAATGGCTGAAAAAATCAAAAAGAGAAAAGAGATACCGGAAGAGTTCAAGTGGGATCTGTCGGCGATCTTTACGTCCGACGAGGCGTGGGAAAAGGAGTGCGAGACGGTTCGCCGCGATCTTGAAAAGTATTCCGCATTTAAAGGAAAACTCGGAACGGATCCTGAGGCGCTCCTCGCGTTCTTCAAACTGTCAGACGATCTGAACGTCCGCGTTTCGAAGATATACGGATACGCGTCATGCTCGTCCGACGGCGACACCGCGGACGGATATTATCAGAATATGAGATCGAAGGCGGTGAGCGTCGCCGTCGCGGCAAACGCCGCGACTTCGTTCGCAACGCCCGAGATCACCGCCATCCCGTCCGACGTACTGGAACGGTTTTTCAAAGAAGAGCCGGAACTCAAAACGTACCGAAGACCGATTGAGTACAGACGCAAGATGAGTGAGCACGTTCTGTCCGCCGAGTGCGAAAAGATCCTATCGGAAGCGGGAGAGATGGCGCGCGGACCGGAGCAGATCGCCTCGGTATTCCGCGACGCCGATATCCGTTTCCCGGACGTGAAGGATAAAAACGGCGAAGAACACGAACTGACCGGAGAGACTCTCGTTCCTCTCCTTCAGAGCGAGGACCGCGTCCTCCGCGAGAACGCGTTTTGCGAGTTTTACAAAACGTACCGCGGGTTCAGGAACACCGTCGCTTCGACTCTCGACGCGAATTTCAAAACGCTCGTTTTCTTCGCAAAAACGAGAAAGTATGAAACGACCCTCGACGCGGCTCTTTCCGACACCGAGGTCCCGGCGTCGGTCTACCGCAATCTCATTTCTTCGGTACACGCCAATCTTGACAAGATGTACCGTTACGTCTCGCTCAGGAGGAAAATGCTCGGAGTCGACGAACTCCATATGTACGACGTATACGTTCCCCTCGTTGCGGAATCCTCGAGGAAAATATCGTTCGAAGAGGCGAAAACGACCGTTCTCGACGCCTTATCCGTTCTTGGAGAGGACTATACGGATATGCTGAAGGAGGGCTTCAGGGATCGCTGGATTGACGTTTATCAGAACGTCGGAAAGCGCGGCGGCGCGTACAGCTCGGGTTCGCCTTACCCCCATCCGTACGTTCTTCTCAACCATACGGACGATCTTGAGAGTATGTTCACTCTCGCTTACGAGATGGGTCACGCGCTGCACAGTTATTACTCCCTGAAAAATCAGCCCGTCTGCACGAACGAATACGTGATCTTCGTCGCAGAGGTCGCCTCCACGTGCAACGAGATCCTTCTTATGAGACACCTTCTTTCAAAGACCGACGACAAAAAAGAGCGTATGGCGCTCGTCAATCACTTCCTCGATTCCTTCAAGGGAACGGTCTTCCGCCAGACGATGTTCGCGGAGTTCGAACTCTTTATGGGAGAAAAAGCGGAAGCGGGCGAGGCGCTCACTGCCGATCTTCTTGACGGGAAGTATCTTGAACTCAACAAACTCTATTTCGGACCGGATATGATATCCGACGACGGGATAGCGCTCGAGTGGGCGCGGATACCGCACTTCTTCTACAATTATTACGTGTTTCAGTACGCCACCGGGTTCTCCGCCGCGGCGGCGATAGCGGAACGGATCCTCAAAGAGGGCAAACCCGCCGTCGACGACTACAAGAGATTCCTTTCCGGCGGTTTTTCCGCCGATCCGGTCTCGCTTCTCAAGATCGCCGGCGTCGATATGTCGACCCCTGCGCCTGTCGATTCGGCTCTCTCTCTGTTCGGCGATCTCGTCGACGAGATGGAGCGTCTTGCTTCGGAGAAATAAAAAAACACAGATCCGGACGGATAATAAATAAGAACGGAGGATACGCAAATGACGAAGAGACTTTTGAGTATTGTCCTGGCGATACTGATGATCGTATCGCTCGCTCCCGCAGTGTTAGCGGCGAGACCTGAAGATTTTCCGGATATGCCGAAAAAAGGGTACTGGTCGTACGAAGCTTTATCCGCGGCGATCGGGAACGGCCTTCTTAACGGTTCGGGAGGCAAACTCAATCCGAAATCGAACCTGACACGCGCCGAGATGGCGGCGATAGTGAACCGCGCGTTCGGCTCGATCGCGACAGCCGACGTGAGCGGGTTCAGTGACGTGAAAGAAAGCAACTGGTTCTATAACGACGTAGCCAAAGCGCTGAGAATGGGGACGTTCGTAGGCAGCGGAGGCGGAAAGATGAACCCGAACGACCCTATCACGAGAGAGCAGGCGTTTACGGTCGTTGCCCGCGCTCTCAAGCTTGAAGACGGCGATCTTTCCGCTCTGAACAGGTTCTCCGACGCCGACAGGATATCAGCGTGGGCGAAGGGTACGCTCGCCGCGCTGGCCGCGGAGGGGTACGTGAACGGTTCGGGCGGAAAACTGTCTCCGCGCAACACGATCACGCGTGAGGAGTTCGCTCAGGTCTTCTATAACGTGATCAAGAGATACGTCAAGACGGCGGGGACGTTCTCCGAGGACGTGACGGGAAATCTTATCGTCAACGTTCCGGGCGTGACCCTCAAGGATATGAAGGTCACGGGAGACCTCATCGTCGGAGAGGGCGTCGACAGCGGCGAGCTGATCCTCGACAACGTCGAAGTCACCGGAAGACTTCTCGTCAGAGGCGGCGGAAAGAACTCCGTTATAATCAGAAACAAAACGGACGTGGGATCGATCCTTATAGGCAAGACCGGTGACGGCGGCGTCCGCGTCCGTACCGAAGAGGGATGCGAAGTCGGCACGATCGTCGTCGACGACGGAAGAGAAGTGATCATCCTCGAGGGCGACCTGAATCAGATCTTGATCAATACCGACACGCCCGTCATTATCAGAGACGGAAGCGCAGTCGGCGTCACGCTGGCGTCAGAGAACGCCGACGTAACGCTCGGATCCGGCATGAACGTCACGTCCGTTGAGATCAGGGACGGTTCCGCCCTTACCGTCGAGGAGGGCGCCGGAGTAGGGACTCTGAGGTCCTCTGCAGAGGGCGTTGAGATCAAAGGCGACGGGGTGATAGAATTCGCAAAAGTATCCGGAGACGGTACGACGTTCGACGTCAGGGGGACGTCGCTCACCGTCGACGAAGGAACGACAGGTGTCATAGAGTGCGGAAAACCCGTCGCGGGCGGAGAGACCGTCATCACGGGCATGGAATCTCACGAGCACGCGTGGGGCGAGGGCGTAGTTACGAGAGAACCCTCCTGCACCGAAGACGGGGTGAAGACCTTCACCTGCGAATGCGGCGAGACGAAGACCGAAACGATCCCCGCAAAGGGACACGTTCCGGCGGACGCGGTAAGAGAGAACGAGACTGCTGCGACCTGTACGGGAACGGGTAAATACGACGAGGTCGTATACTGCTCCGTCTGCTCCGCCGAGATCAGCCGCAAGACGATAACGACCGAGGCGCTCGGGCACTTGTGGGATGAAGGAACGGTCGTTAAGGAGGCCACCTCAGAGGAGGATGGCCTGATACGCTATACCTGCGCCCGCTGCTCGGAGACGAGGGACGAAACGATACCCAAGGGCGGTCACGTTCACATTTGGGACGAGGGCGTCGAAACGAAAGAACCCGGCTTCTTTGAACCCGGCGAGAAGACGTATACGTGCAGCGAGTGCGGCGAGACTAAGACCGAGGAGATCCCGGTCCTTCCTCCGTACAAGGTCATCACGGATGAAGGATACATGCTCTTTGATACTCTCGAGGAAGCGGCAGCAGAGGCGTCAAAGTATCCGCGTCACAACGCTCCCGGCGAGGACGAGTGGACGGAATACAATATACTGCTTCTCGGTCCGGACAGACGCGAAGATCTGATCCTTGAGAGCGGATATAATCTTATAGTATTCGGCAAACTCGAAGTCGAGGGCGAGCTCCGGCTCGGCGCTTCCGATTATGCGAAGTGTCCCGGCGCGGGCGCTGCGCGTCTGATCGTCTCCATGGAGGAAGGCGTATTCTTCTCCGTCGGGGGCAAGACGGTATTTGACGGCGACGATCCGGAGAGCGGTTCGTTCAGGTTGCTTTCAAACGCTTCGGACGAGTCGGCGCGCCTCACGATAACAGGATACCGCGAGGTCCCGAAGGACGAGGATCCCGACGGAGAGTCGGTTTACGAAAAACCGTTCCTTTGCCTTGAGGGCGAATTTGAAAAGTACGACGCGGTCGAGATCATCGGCGACGCGGATTTCACCGGTTGGACCGACGGTTTCATAATCGAAGACAACTTTGATGAGGTCCGTCTCGAGGGCGACTTATCCGTCGACGTATTCGAGTCGTGGGGCACGCCTCTCGACCTCACGGGCGGCGCGTCGTTCACGCTCGGCGGAACGGAATATATCGGAACGACATCCGACGCCGCGCTGCAGATGGTCGACGACGGAGGAGCGAAGATCTGGGCGTCCGTCGAGGAAGACGGCAACGTCCATTTCACCGGAAGGGAAGCCCGCTTCAACGGAGACTTCGATTTTGACGGCAGACTTGACTTTGCTCCGCCGCGCGACAGCGAAGAAGAGTTCCTCGTCACCGTCGGCGAGGACGCCCGCGTCACGCTCGGCGGCGAAGTGAGATTGAACGAGGGCGTAAGGTTCGTCAACGACGGTACTCTTACGGCAGAGCGGTGCTATCTCTGCGTCGACGGCGTCTTTGAAAACAACGGTACGTTCGAGACGGCCCCCGTCCCTGTTGACGACGGAGAATACGTGATCTCGGAGATCGAATTCCGCGGAGGATCGAAGTTCATCAACCGCGGTCAGTTCACCGTGGGCGGATTTGATACCGAAGAAGGATACCGCTTCTGCGAATTCAGCGTAGTGGGCGGCGAGGCGCTCAACGAGGAGAGCGGACGGATCGACAACTCCGGTTCGTTCTACATCGGCGGCGGATCGTTCGTCAACGACGGCGTGATCATAACCGATAACGATTTCCAGCTCCGTTCCGGCATGGCGCGCGTCATTGAGATAGTCGGCGAGGACGGCGGCTGGACCGAAGAGAGTCCCGGATACCTTGAATCGGTCAACAGAGGCGCGATCATAAACCGCGGATTCTTCAACGTCTCCGGTTCCTCGCTCGTCAACGAGGGCAGGATCGAAAACGACGGCGGCCGCTTCTACGTTCACTCGCAGGGCGCGTTCACCGAGGTCGAGACGATCGAAAAAGTTCCCGGACAACCCGAAAACTGCGATGACTGGGATAATTTCTGGGGTTGGGACCACGAGAACGACGGCTGGTTCAGGAGCGTTGACTGGCATTACGAGGCGGACGAGATCGACCGCGCGGCGTTTACCAACAGCGGCACGTTCATGAACTTTTCAGACGCCGAGTTTTCCGGAGCCGCCGTTACCAATACGGGCAGCTTCGGAAACTCCGACCGTGTCGAGATCCGCGAGATGTCGATGGACAATTACGACGGAGATTACGATCATATCTTATTCCCCGAGGGCATCGAGTTCCCGATATCCGAGGTATATAACTCCGGCAGATTCGTCAACGGCACGACGACGGGCGTCGGCGAGGGATGGGACGGTTCCGACGGAAACGTCGAGCTCAGGGGATCGGCCTTCGAAAACTCGGGCGAGATCGTGAACAACGGCAGATTCGATATGAGCGGGTCGGACTACGAGCAGACGCAGGGGTCGAAATTCACGACCTACAACGCCTCGGGTCTTGAGATCCGCGGCGGCAGTATGACCGTTCCCGCGGATTCCGAGTTCCTCAACGAAGGATATCTCAGGATAACCGACGAATTCGGCGAGGACGCGGAGTTCGGCAAATGCGATCTGACCGGATTCGAAAATTTCTTCACCGATTGGGCAGACGAATCTAATGATTCGAGATGGCTCGACTATTCCGTCAACGTATACGATATGACGGGGTACAGAGAAGCCGTCGCCGAGCAGTCGGGCAGAGAGGGAAGATACAGATACAATCGTCTTGACTTCCGCGGCGATATCACGTTCACCGAAGACGAGGTACTCGACGACTTCAACGACTACTGGATCATGTCGGGCGAGGCGTTCGGATGGTTCGACTTTACGGAAGACGGTCCCGTGCTTACGGATGAACCGACTGAAAACTCCGAGTGGAGAAGCTACAACAAGGGCGTGACCGTAACGGTAGCCGAGGGCGCGACGGTCACGGTCGCGAACGAGAAGTCGTTTATAGTCAACGGTGACGATTGGGACGAGTGGAGGGTCACTTTCCCGGGAACTCTTAAAGTCGAAGGCACGTTCAAGGTCGCGGGCGCGATCGAAGAGGTGCGGGACGAAGAGGACGAGCGGATCTCCGACCGAATCGGCGAAGGAAGAGTCGAGGTCTGGATGGACGGCTCCGTCGACGCCGGGGACGGCGAGATCGTAAACGACGGATACTTTGAAGCCCGTTATCACGAGAGATTCCACCGCGAGGGTGACGGATACGTCAACGACGGCGGCTTCTTCAGACCCGAAAACACCGTGCTTATCGGTATCCCGGAGAATTACGTTCCCTGCGCCGAGATCCGCACGAGCGAGGGATTTGCGGAAGCGCTGACGTACGACGACCCCGTCTTCCTGAGGGTCTGTCCGAGATACGATTCGGGCGTCACCGTCAGGGACGACCTCGTTCTCGGAGAAAACGTACAGCTCACCATCGAGGGCAACAGCGGACTTATAATCGAGTACGGCGCGTCCTTCACGGTTTCCCCCGGCGCGTACGTTGACAATCACGGCGACGTTACGGTATGGGGCGATCTCATAGTCGAAGGAGCGTTCTGGTCCGACAGAAGCGTCGAAGCAGGCGCGGTGACCGGAACGGAAGAGGCGAATATTATCGTCAGAGGCAGAGGACGTCTCGAGACCCGGGGCGGAAGCTCCGTCGTCGTTTACGAGACGGGCAAGGTGGTCCTCGAGGATATGGGCAGCATTCAGTGCGACGGAGAACGCGTGACGGTCACCGCGGCTGAAAACTGGATCCCGGACGGAAATTACCGCGGAGTCAACTTCAGCGATAACGTCAGGATCGACGCCGAAAGAGGCGGACACTTCTTCTTCGAGCCCGAGAACTGCCTTTTCAACGGCGGTATCAGTATCACCCTCCGCGACGCTGAGAGCGATGTTCACGTCAGGTTCGGAGAGGGATGTGAATTCGGTCCGGATGCGGTCGTATACGTCACCGCGGACGACGGAGTTCCGGTCGAGCTGATCTCGGGAAAAATCAGGATCGAAAACGCAGACGGTATAGAGATCGTCGCCGACGTGCCCGTCACGGTCGCATTCGACGACCGGACAGAGGGCAGTGCGGTCCTCAACGGTATGACGGTCGCCAAAGAAAACGGGGGCTGGGCAAGCGTTGATTACAACGTACACGGCGATCCGCCCGAAGGCGTGATCTTCACCTTCGGGGGAGGCGACGCCCTCCTGAAACTCGGCGGTACGCTCCCCGAGGGTGTGAGACAGGTACACCCGGTATCCGGATCGACGGATATCACCGCTCTTGAATTCGGCGACGACGTCAGGATCTTCGTCACTCCCGACGAGGACGGCAGCGTCGGATGTTTTTCAGGCAGCCGTGAAGTCACCGTTGATTTCACGGCAAGCCACACCGGATCCGCCGGGATCACCGCGGACGACGGAGCCGTCGTTTATGTCGATGATATGAAGTTTGACTTTGACGGCGAGGGCTGCGCGTTCGGAAACGGTCTCAGCGTGTGCGCGGGCGGCGAGTGGTTCTATCTCGCCCCGCATATATTCTCCCTCGGAGACTGCCCGTCCGTCTTCATAAACGTGTGCGACGAACGGGTCGGATATAAGCTGAAACTCGACGGCAGGGAACTCGAATTCGATAAGGAACTCATTCAGGAAGAACACAAAACTCATCTTTCGCGCAAGGAAGGGTGCGAATGGTTCACGGCGGATCAAAACAACGATCCTAACCTCACCCTTGTGATCACTTTCCCCGGCGGAGTGACCGTGATAATCAACGGCGTGCCGCTGAAACCCGAGTGGGCGGAAGTTCGCCCCGACTGATAATAAAAAAAGCGGAAAAACGCCCCGACCGGGGCGTTTTTTCACTGCATTGCTCGTTACCGCGCCGAAAGTACGGGCCTGTCGGCGGGTAATGAAAAGAGACGTTTTATCAAAGCGAAAAAACGTTTTCTCTTTACATAACGGTCAAAGTGTAGTATAATATACGGTACGTCAAAGCGCGTACCTTTTCAAGGAGACTGATAAATGATAAAAAGAATTTCCGGTATCGCTGCGGCGGTTATCGCCGCGGTGATCCTGTCCGCCGCCGTGATCGCGGTTTCCGCGACGCCGACGGTCGGGATCCCGTTTGAAGACGTCCCGGAGTCCGAGTGGTACTATTCCGAGATCGCAGGAGCTTACGGTAAGGGGTTCGTCACAGGCAGATCGGCGAACGTCTTCGCGCCCGAAGAAAATATCACGAGGGCTGAGATCGCGACGCTCCTTTCCCGCGTGGACGGAGCGGAGATCGACCCGAAGGCGACCGTTTCTTATCCCGACGTCAGGGCGGGAGAGTGGTACGTCCCGTACCTCGCGTGGGCGACGACGAAGGGTATCCTCAAGGGTTACCCCGACGGGACGGCGAAGCCGAACGCCCCCGTCACCCGCGCCGAGATGGCGGTGATGCTGGCAAGATACGCATCAATGAGAGAACTTACGCTTCCGGCGGCCCCGAAGACCGATGCGTTCAGCGACGTGGACTCGTTTAAAAACTGGTATTTCGGCGAGGCGGAGACGCTTCGCTTCGCGGGTATTTTCGGCGGGGACTCCGCGAGAAAATTCAATCCGGATTCCAACGCCACCCGCGCGGAGGTCGCGGCTCTCGCGGTCAGATTCTCCGCGTCCGCGGATAAAGCCGAAAGCACGGTGCTCGTCGCTTCGGGTTATAAGAATTTAAGACCTGCCGTGATCTACGCCGACGGGGACGAACGCGACGCGTCGTTCGTTTCCGAAGCGATCCGGGCCGCGACGGGGAAGGGAGCCATATCGGTTTCCGACTCTTCCAGCAAACAGAAGATCGAGATCGTTCTCGGCGACGCTGACCGTCCCGAATCCGAGGGGATAGTCGACGGGCTCGGCGAGACGGAATACCGTATCCGCGTCACGGAAAAAGACGGCAATATCACCGTCGCGATCGGATACAGAAGATATTTCGTTCTCGAAGAACTGACCGCCCGGATCATAGACGCGTATTACACGAACGGAGAACTGAGAATGCCGAAAGACCTCGATACTACCGTCAAGGTCGGATTCCCGTATGAGGGAAGATACGGTGAAGTCGTAACGGAGAGCGATATTCCCCAGCTGCGCGACCCGTTCGTTCTCGAAGAGGACGGCGTATACTACGTTTACGGCACCGGATGGAGAATGTACAAGAACACGTCCGGCGACCTCGCGGGACCGTGGGAGGGACCGTACGACGTCGTCGAGGTCCCCGCCGACTGCAAGGGCGATAAATGGGCGCCCGAGGTTCACAAGTACAACGGCAAATACTATATGTTCACGACGTATCGTTCGAGGACGACGGACAACCGCGGATGCGCGATCTTCCGCGCCAACTCCCCCGAGGGTCCGTTCAAACTCTGGTCGGACGGCCACGTGACGCCCGCCGACTGGTATTCGATCGACGGAACGCTTTATATCGACCCGAATGGCGATCCGTGGATGGTCTTCGTTCACGAGCACGTCAGCACCGACAACAAAGTCGGCAGAATGGACGCCGCGCACCTCGATCCCGAACTCAAAGGTTTCGTCTCGGAGCCGGTCGAGCTGTTTACCGCGCACGATCCCGTCTGGACGAACGGTACTATCACCGACGGTCCGTTCATGTATACCTGCGAGGACGGTTCGCTTCTGATGATCTGGTCGAATTACGACGTCTTCGGCTACTGCGTCGCGATAGCGAAAAGCGAGAGCGGCGACGTCACCGGACCGTGGGCGCAGATCGAAGACAGACTGTATTCTTACGGTATGTTTGGAACGTGGGAGGGCGGTCACGGAATGATCTTCCGCGCCCTTGACGGCAATATGTATCTCTCGTACCACTCGCCGAACGATAAAACGGCCGACAGAGGTTCCGTTCCGTGCTTTATGAGGATCAGAGAAGAAAACGGTCTTCTCGTCCCCGACTTCAAAAACAGTTAAATACGAACTGTTCAGTTCGATAAAAGAAAAGAGGGAAGACAAAATGAAAAGATTATTTGCAGTTCTTATCGCGGCGATCATGATCTTCGCTCTGGTCGCCTGCGGCAACGGCGGTAACGCCGAAACGGGCAAAGCATCCGAAAACGAAACCGGAAGCGAGTCGGTCCCGGCGACGGAAAGCGCGGAGGGAACCGATACCGAGGCGCAGACAGAGAGCGAAAAAGCGACTGAGACCGCCGAGGATACCGCTTCCGCGGGAATGCCGAATCCCATCGTAGAGGTCGATTCAGCCGAGGCTTTTGAGGAACTCGGCGTAAGCTTATCCATTCCCGGCGGCGCGGAGAACGTCAGGTACAGTATCATCGACGGCAAGATCGCCGAGGTTGACTTCAAGTACGGAGAACACGAGTACTGTCTTCGCGGATCGAAAACGGAGTCTGATTTTGCGGGTATCGAAGGTGAGGCCGTATCCGAGAAAGATCTTCCCGGACACGCGACTCTTACCGGCGTCGCCGACGGGGAAACCACTCTTTATAAGGTTGAGTGGTCAAGAAACGGCGTCAATTATTCCCTTACCAACACGGATGGTGCAGCCGAGGATCAGCTCGGTATGACGTACGAGGACGTCAGATAAAACGAAATTAACGCATATCGCCCCGCGGCGCTTCACACACGGCGCCGCAGGGCGATTTTTATCTTTTTTTCAGTATTTTCCGGATGACCGCTCTCCTCATTCCCGCGGGGAGAGCGTTCAGAAGCAGAAGAAGCGGGTTCCTGTTTATATTTTTCACGGCGGGCGGCCGCTTTTTCCTCATCACTCCGAGGACGGCGTCCGCCACTTTTCCGGGCGGGACCTTCCTCGCTTCCACGCGATCGACGATACGGCGGAACCGGTCCGCGCTCACTGAGAAGTTTTCCGTTTCCGAGCAGAACCGCTCAAGTTTTTTTACTGAAACGTCGAGCAGTCCCGTGTCGACCGCCCCCGGGCGTAAAACCGTTACGGGATGGCCCAGAAGCGAGAGCTCCGCCCTCAGAACGTCGGCGTATTTGTCGAGCGCCGCTTTTGAAGCCGCGTAGATCCCCGTGAAGGGCAGAGGATCGAGCGGGGCGAGTTCGCTCGTTATGATGATTATTCTCCCCCCGTCCGAGAGAAGCGGAAAGAAGATGCGATTGACGCGCCAGACGGCGTTCAGATTGATATCGTAAACGCGCCGCCACGCATCCTCGTCCAGCTCGATCACGGAATCGAGTTCGTAGATCCCCGCGGCGTGAACGATGCATTCGATCCGGACGTTTTCGGCCTCGATCTTTTCAAAAACGCTTTTTACGTACCCGGGATCGGTAAGATCCGCGCGGAAAAACGTCATTCCTGAGAGGTCCTCCGGCTCGCGCAGATCGACGCCGTAGACGGGATGACCCTCGCCAGCCAGCAGCTTCGCCGCGGCATTTCCCATTCCTCCCGCGGCTCCGGTTATCAGCACTGCGCCTTTTGCGGTCTTCTCTTTTTTCATAAAGATCACCTCGGATAAATGATACCTCAAATCCCGCAAATATGCAACGGTCGTTTATTGACAGTTTTCGGCCCGGGATGGTATACTTACGGTGAAAAACGAAGAACGGAGGACTTGAATGATCAGACTGATCTCACCGGAGGACGGAGCGGCCGTTTCGCTCCTGACGTTCGGGCAGAGGGACTTTATACGCCTTTTCGACGAAGGGACGCTTTCATACGACCGCGGAGAAGATTTCGGCTTTACAAAGGAGAACGAACCGTATGACTTTATGTCGCGTCCTGCGCCCGTCGCGGCGTCGTTCATATGCCTTGATCCGGACGAAGCCGTTCTTACGGTTTCCGAGAGCTTTGATCTGAGCGACCCGGTCCCGCTTTTGCGAACGGATCCCTCGGTTTCCGACGGAGTCGTAAAGGTATCTCTTTTCAATCTCAAACCGGGGAAGGAATATTTTTGGCGCGTCTCCTGCGTCGATGAATTATCGGAGATCCGCAGTTTTCTAACGAACCGGGACGAGCCGCGTTTTCTTTACGTCCCCGAAATGGAGAATGTGCGCGATATAGGCGGATACGTTACGGGGTGCGGAAGAAGAGTGAAGCAGGGACTCGTTTTTCGAGGTCAGGCTCCGGACTTCCGCATAGAATACGGAAGACGGATCGGGTTGACCCGAGAAGGAGCGGAACACTTTTTCGGAGATCTTGGCGTGCGGACCGTTATCGACCTCTGCGGAGACTCCGAAGACTACAACGTAAGCGAGGGCGTCAGGAAGATCCATATCAACAGTTTCGACTATACCGACGCGCTCGAAGGTAAGCAGAAAGAGTATCTCAGAGAATATCTTGAGACGATCCTCGATCTCTCGGTCTACCCTTTTTTCATTCACTGCGCGGCGGGAGCGGACCGTACCGGCACGGCGATCGCGTTTCTCGAGGGGATCCTGGGTATGAGCGACCGTGATATTCTCCTTGACTATTATGTCACCGCGCTGTCGCTCTCTCCCGAAGAGTTTGAGAACTGGTTTACCAAGAAGGATTTCGAGGCGATGCTTGAATCTCTCGGGAAACGCTATCCGTTTGCCGCGACGTATTCCGAGCGGATCGAGGCGTTTGTTCTCGATCTCGGGATCCCCGGGTCTGCGCTCCGGGAACTCAGAGACTTTTTACTCGAATAAAAAAGGGGGACGGCTTTAAGAGGCCGTCCCCCAAACTGTTCTTAATATCTTCCGATTTCCTCAAAATGAAAGTCCGGGAAGCCGGTCCCGTCTTTGACCCTGTAGTCTCCGACCGACGGATTGACGAACAGGGGATTGTCCGCGGTAGTGTAGTACTCGTTGTCCCGTATCGTCGACACCGCGGCGGAATACTGTCCGAATCTGTTCATCGTATCGGTCCCGCGCTCGCCGTTAAAGTCGAAATAGCGGTTGCCTGTCACCGTGTTGTTTGTCGCAAGACAACAGTTCGGATCGGAAAGATCCGAAAGGTCGAGCGTGACGTTGAATATATCGGGCCACCTCTCGCGGAATACCTTCGTTCTCGGTGAATCCGGATCCGAGAGCTGTCCCAGAACGGCTTTCCACTCGTTGTAGTATCTTTCGTCGTCGTGAAGATCTTCCTCGCCCTGGACCGTAGCGCTGTCCATGAGGTTGACTCCGCTCCTGTACTCGACGGTCGCGACGATCGCGTTGTCGCGTATCAGGTTGTCGCGTCCGCATCCGACGAGGACCGCGTTTGCTCCCGCGTTGTAAAACAGGTTCGAGACGATCTGCACGCCGCACTGGTTCTGGTCGAGATAAATACCGTATTCTCCCATGCTCGTCAGAGGCATATTCATGATCACGTTATAGCGGATCACGATATCCCGTCTGTCGACTCCCTGATTGTCGTAGATACATCCGCCGTCAGTCGAGTTCATCATCATCCTGTCGAACACGTTGTACTCGATCGTGACGCACGACGACCCCCAGAGCTCGATCCCGCACCGTCCTCCGCGCTCGAATACGTTGTGCGTGACGGAAGCCCCCGTCGTCTGGAACAGTCTGATCCCGGCGTCTGTATTTATCATAGCGAAATCGTGGATATAATTGTTGTCGATGACTATCCCGCAGCTTGTAAAGTCTCCGTTGTTCGCGCGTGGATACGAGTCGTCCAGGCGCCCGACGCCCGCTCCGAGCAGACCGAATTCCGAGTTCGTGAGCCTGAAATTGTATATGCCGGCGTTCGGAACGGAGAATAGGTTGTCCGCGGCTCCGATGACCGAACAGCGGTCGAGAGTGATATCGTGTCCGTCGATAAACGCGAAACCGCCCTTGGTATTTTTGAAGTCCAGCCCGACGAAGGATATATACGCCGCTTTTTCAATATCAAAGAACGTTCCGCGCGCCGCCATGTTGAAATCGGACTGCGGGTCGTAAACGTAAAGCGTGCGCGTGTCGCGGTCGATCCAGTATTCGCCGTACTGATCGAGTTCCTCCGACGCGCCGATCACTGCGGCCTCGAAACCGTAAACGTGATCCGCGCTTATCCCGTAGGTGAGTCGGTCGACGTCGCGGAATACGGCGATCGCGGTCGCGGGATCGTATGATTCGAGATCGAGGATCCCGTAGAACCAGGTGTGCGCGAAGGTGCCTGCAAATCTCAAATTATCGTAGGTGTGATAGTCTTTCATTCTGCCGAGCAGAAGACGGTTCGTGATCCTGATCGAACTGTCGTCGACCTTGACGCCCACGTTCCTGAGAAGCTGTTCGGAATTGTCGGGGTATTTATTCGGATATCTCGCCGGATCGAAGAAACGGTCGGTTGAAGTCAGTACGTAGGAATAGTCGTATTCATCCTCCGCAAGACGGTCGGAGATATCCGCTTTTTTGATCTTTGACGCGAATTTCTCGCGGAAAAGCGCGGCGTCGTTCCCGTCGATCGGGGTGAACTCGGAAAGGGAGACCTCAAACCCGTTGTCGAACGTGACGTCGCCGTCTCCGTACTTGCAGTAAGTGATCGGGCACTCCGCGGTGCCGGAGTCCTCTGCGGTCAGAGTAATCTCAAGAGGTCCGTAATTTCCTGCCTTGAAAGCAACGGTGATCCCGCCCTTTTCCGGCGTCTTTTCGACGCCGCGCACCGCTTCGACCGCTCTTCCGAACGTTTTGAACGGGTGATCGAATGAGCCGTCGTTCCCGTCGGACCCCGTCGTCGAGACGTAAAAATCTGCGTCCTTTACGAGCGGATAATCTTTTTCGGTATAGTGAGAACGGAGAACGGGTTCTCTGAAAGCAAGCTTGAAAGAATTATCGTATCTTTCGATTATGGCCGCGAACTGTTCACGTGTGGCGTTGCCCCGGGGAGCGAGGCGGTTGCCGTCCGTTCCTTTTATGAGTTCCGCCTGCACCGCCCATTCGAGCGCATCGCGCGCCCAGGCGGATAGCGAATCCCCGTCCGTAAAAGGTGAAAGATCGGCTCTTTCGGGAACCGAAACCGGAGCGGAGGACGAAAATCTGAACAGCATGGTCGCAAGCTGTTCGCGCGTTATGAGACCGTTCGGGCTGAATAGTTTTTCACTGACGCCGTTGACGACTCCCGTCTCTTTCGCCCACGCGACGGCGTCCGTGTACCACTCGCCCGCCGGAACGTCGGAAAAGCCGCTCGGAGAGGTCGGAGCGGGGGAACCCTCTCTTCTCCAGAGAACGGTCGCCACCATTGCGCGGGTCAAAAAACCCCCGGGGTTGAACTTTCCGCCGCCCACGCCGTTCATATATTCCTCTCTCACGGCGTAGTTGATCGAGCCGTAACTCCACCTTGACGTGTCAACGTCCGAAAACTCCGCGTCTTTCGCGTCGGCCGGGAGAGCCGTGATAATACCCGCGGCAACGATCGCGGCGAGAATGAGCGATAATACTTTTTTCATATTCATCTCCGTTTAAGAATTCTATTGTTGGGATTAATTATACTACAGCGGCGTTTCGTTTTCAAGTGGGCAGTCCGTTGCCAAAGATCTGAGAATATGGTATACTTAAAACGCAAAGGGGGGGAATAGAGCAATGATCAGATTTGCCGATATCAAATATGAAAGACCCGATATTTCAAAGTTCAAAAAAGAATACCTCGCTCAGGTCAAAAAGCTCAAAACAGCCACGTCTTTCGAGGCGGCAGACGGCGCCGTCGTTGAGATGGAGCGGATAATGAACGGTATAGCCACATCGTACACCGTTGTCATGATCCGTCATAACATGAATATGAAAGACGAGTTTTACGACGGGGAGTATCAGTTCTTTGAGCGCGAGTTTCCCAAAAGCATGATGATCCTCAAAAAAGGAACCGAGGCCATGCTCAAGTCCCCGTATCGCGAAAAGCTCGAGGAGAAATACGGATCTCTGATGTTCAAGAACGCCGAGGTTCAGGCGAAACTGATAAAACCGTCGATAATTCTTCCGTCGATCGCGGAGAATAAACTCACGGGCGAATACTCAAAAGTCGCCGCCTCCTGTTCCGTGGAATTCATGGGTGAAAAATGCAACTTCTACGGTCTTCTGAAGCATATGCAGTCGACGGACAGGGAAGAGCGCCGCGCGGCGTTCGAGGCGTGGGCAAAGCTTTACGAGGACGCCTCGCCGAGGCTCGACGAGCTGTACGGTAAACTTATCAGGGTGCGCGAAAAGATCGCGAAAAAGCTCGGATTCAAGAGCTTTATCGAATACGCGTATCTGTCAAGGCAGAGATATGATTACGGTCCCGGCGACGTAGCGCGTTTCCGCGAGACGGTCAGAGAGACGGTCACTCCGGTCTGCGAGCGCCTGTTCCGCGAGCAGGCGGAAAGGCTCGGGATCGACAAGCTTCGTTTTTACGACGAATCGCTCGTATTCCCGGACGGCAACGCGATCCCGCAGGGGACGCCGGAGGAACTGACGGAAAAAGCGCGGCTTATGTATGAGGATCTGTCCCGGGAAACCGGAGAATTCTTCGATTTCATGACCGAGTACGGTCTTTACGATCTCGTCACGAGAGAGAACAAGCATCTCGGCGGATACTGCACGATGCTCCCCGAATATAAAGCGCCTTTTATATTCTCAAACTTCAACGGGACTTCCGCCGATATCGACGTACTGACTCACGAGGCGGGGCACGCGTTCGAGTCGTATTATGCTTCACGCAGGGTACCGCATACGGATCTTTCCTTCTCAACGAGCGAGATCAACGAGATCCACTCGATGACTATGGAACTGTTCACGTATCCGTATATGGAGAGCTTCTTCGGCGACCGCGCCGACAGGTACCGCTACGCGCACCTCTCGGAGGCGTTCAAGACGATCCCCTATCTCGTGTCTGTCGACGAGTTTCAGCACCGCGTGTATGAAAATCCCGGCTCGACTCCGTCGGACTGGAGAAGATACTGGCGCGAGATAGAGGAAAAATATATGCCGTGGAGAGACTACGACGGAAATGAATTCCTCGGGGGCGGCGGTTTCTGGATGCAGAAACAGCACATTTTCCTCTATCCTTTCTACTACGTCGATTACGCGATGGCGCAGATGGGAGCGTTCTCCCTCTACCGCAAGGCGACGGAGGGCGGCGACGCCTGGGGCGACTATCTGAAGCTCTGCTCGATGGGAGGAATGTACGGTTATTTCGAAACGCTCGACAGGGCGGGGATACCGAATCCTCTCACACCCGGGACGGTGGAAGCCGCCGCGGAGTTCGTTGAGAAGCGCATCGCGGAACTTGAAGAGAAGATCAAATAGCGGAGCGTTCGGCGCACCGCGCCGAAAAGCGAGAATTCATGAAGGCGAATCACTCAAATCACGATCCCCGCGGGTAACGCGGGGATCGATTCATGCGGCGCAGCCGCAATTCATCTCCTCTAATTGGAGCGATATTTGCCGCAGGAGCGTGAATTGATTTCGCTGACGCGAAATCATGAATTGCCCGACGGGCATGAATTGACCCCCGTGACAGAAGTCACGAGGGTCGTGAATTGATGGCTTATGCCGTCTTTTTTTAATATCGACCGATTTCATCAAATGGTATTTTCATAATGCCCTCGACGCCGTCCCTCGTCCGGTAGTCACCGATCGTCGGGTTGACGAAAAGCGGGTTTTCGTCAAGCCCCAGGCGCGGGTTGTTTTCACACCGCAGAGAGAATCTTTCGACGGCTTCTCCGATCCTGTTCTCGCAGTTTCCTATCGCGTAATTGTTATAGATCGAGCAGAAGCCCGGCGTAGCGGGACAGTTAGGGTTGTTGACTCCCTTTTCCTCGCCCGTTACGTCCGTGAAGGTCGTCCAGTCGTAGTCGTCTATTATCTCGTAAAGCTCCGGCCAGCGGGTGTGCCAGAGGTCGTAATACTGCGCAAGACCGTTGTCTGGAAGCGGCCTTTTCGCCAGCGTGGAATAGAGTATCCGGAAGTTTCCCGAGTTCCACGGCGTAGGATTCGCCTCTTCCTCGTCGTATGCGAATCCGTAGTACTTGTCCCATGCGACGACCGCGCCGTACGAATCCGTGTACGACGGCACGGGTTTGGTCTGGATGAACACGTTGTCGTGAATGTCCATGTATTGACCGCCCGAGTGCATTATCGCCGTGTCGGTGAAATCGTAGAAGATATTACCGTAGATCTTTTGAGCAGCCATACCGTCGTCAAGGTATATCGCGAATTTTCCGCCGTCGCCCGGGATGTCGGAGATGAGATTGAAGCGGAAAATATTGTCGCGGTTTACGAACGAGCGTCCCGTGTAGATGCACCCGATATCGAGGACGTCCTGATCCACGTCGTGGATGTAGTTGTATTCGAACACGCAGTCGATCGCGCGTTCCTCTCCGCCCTCGGCGCAGTATCCGAAAGTGATGGCGGCACACGGCGTGTTATACAGTTCACAGTGTGAAACGACCGCGCCGACGGCGCGTTTGATGCGGATACCGGGGTTCTGAAGGTTTTTCCACTTCTGACCCATGTCGTGAATAAGGCAATTGTCTATATACGGTCCCGTGGGAACGAGGTCTTCGACCGGACGGTCAGAGTCGAACCACATCCCGCATCCCGCGGTGTAAGCGAACTCGCAGTCCTGCATACGGAAATCGACTCCGTAGCAGCGGATGCCCGCTCTGCCTCCGATCCCGCGGATTGTACAGCGGTCGAACGCGACGTCGTTCGCGGTGATATTGAAACCGTCGCCCGTGCAGCCTTCAAAGGTTAGACCGACGAACCTGATATGATCGGCTCCGTTTATTACACCGAACGATTCCGTCGCGGAAACGACGTATTCCTCGTCCGAGGGTTCATAAACGTAAAGCGTCTTCCCGACGGGGTCGACCCACGATTCGTTATAATAATCGACCTCCTCCGATACGTTGAGGAAGTAGACTTCGGGAACGTACTCGTCAAGACCGTACTGCGGACCGATCACGTCGTATGAAATGATTCCGGTTTCTTTGTCGTATCCGGTAACCGGGAACATGGTCTTCCAGTATTCGTGACCGAAGCATCCGATAAGCTGCATGCCGTCGGTCGTATGATATTTCGAAACACGGCTCTTCAATATTCCGACGTCAAGTTTTCCGAGTGAGGGACTCATCAGCATGCGTCCCAGGTACAATTCCTCTCCGTCCGGATTGCGGTTCGGATACCTTCCCGCGTCGAGCCGCCCGTATGATCTGTTGAACGTCTCGCTCGACGGGCTGAGTCCGTCGCTCATCGGCTTCCCGGACAGGTCCGCTTTTTTCACTTTGTCCGCATATTTTTCGCGGATATAGGCGAGATCACCGTCGTCAAGCGGTACGAATTCATCCGGGGTGACCGTGACGCCGCCGACGAAACGCACTTCACCGTCTCCGTATGAACAGTAGACTACCGGGCAGTCGGCGCTTCCTGCATCTTCGGCTGTCATCTCAAGCATTGACTGCGGATACGTCCCCGCGAAAAACGCAACGACGACCGACCCTTTTTCAGCGGTTTTCGGAACCGATCTTACTGCTTCGACGGCGCGGTCGAACGTGGCGAACGGAGTTTCTTTCGATCCATTCGCACCGTCATCTCCGTTCGGTGAAACGTAGAAGTCTGCGTCCTCGACGAGCGGGTAGTCTTTTTCCTTATACGACGTCATCAGAACCGGATGATTGTATTCGAGAACGTAAGAGAAACCGCCTTTTGCCCGATCGAATCTCCCGAGAATGGCGGCGAACTGTTCGCGCGTTGCGTATCCGCGCGGCAGCAGAAACGTTTCGTTCCCTTCGCGGCTTCCGGTGATAAGTCCTTCCCCGACAGCCCAAAGGAGAGAGTCCGAGGCCCAGCTGCTTACGGAAGACGCGTCGGGATAAGCGTCGATCGATCCGTTCGGCGTGACTTCATATTTCAGATACGACGCATATCGGGAGAACATCGTCGCCAGCTGCTCGCGGGTGATTTTACCTTTGGGATCAAAAGTCGAGGACGTCATTCCCTTTACGACGCCGCTGTTCTTTGCCCACATTACGGGCAGAGCGAACCATTCGTTCTCATTTACGTCGGAAAACGTTTTCCTGTACACGACGGCGGGCGAGCCCGACATGCGCCACAGGACGGTGACGACCATCGCGCGGGTCAGAACGCCGCTCGGGTCGAATCTGCCTTCGCCTACGCCCTGCATATACCCTTTTTCCACCGCGTACGCGATATCCGAGGCGCTCCATCTGTCTGCTCCTACGTCCGAAAACGCGCTCTGTGCGGTTGCGGGTATCGCCGCGGCGGCCCCGAAGACAAATGCGACGGCAAGAAGAAAAGAAAAAAATCTGTTCATGATCAATGATCCTTTTCGTTCGCTTTGTTTATACTCAAATTATATCAGAACAAAAGGACGATTGCAACGACGTAAAAAATGGGCCCGCTTTGCCTTAGCGGGTCCGTTCGTTATTTTTTTCACACCTGTCCCGTTCCGGACAGCAGCCGCATCCGGCGGAGCAGCCTCCGCGCTTTTTTCGTCTTACGATCACGAAGACCGCAACTGCGGCGATCGTGGCGACGACGCCGATTATCACATAGTCCCAAACGTTCATACGTCACACCAGAGATGCGATCAGGTGGACGACGGAAGCGGCGATCCATGCGATCGCGCATTGCCATACCACTACGCCGAGCGCCCACTTGCGGCCGAGCTCGCGTCTCACCGAAGCGATCGATGCGACGCATGGGGTGTAGAGGAGCGAGAATACGAGAAGAGACGCGGCGGAAGCCGCCGTCATAAAGCCGTTCACGTTGCCCTCGAACAGCACCTTGAGCGTCGACACGACGCTTTCCTTAGCCATGAATCCGCTGATCAGCGACGTGCAGATCCGCCAGTCCCCGAGACCGAGCGGCTTCATGACGGGCGCGATCCACCCCGCGACGACAGCGAGGATGCTCTCCGACTGATCTGCCGTGAAATGAAAGTGAACGTCGATACTCCCGAGCAGCCATATAACGATCGTGGCGATCAGAATAACGGAGAACGCGCGGGAGAGGAAGTCCTTCGCTTTTTCCCACAGAAGCCGAAAGACGTTTTTCGGACCCGGAAGGCGATAATTCGGCAGTTCCATGACAAACGGTACGGCTTCTCCGCGGAAAAGCGTTCCCTTGAAAAGGAGCGCGACGAGGATTCCCACGACGATCCCGAGAAAGTAGAGGCCGGTCATAATCAGAGCTTTGTGACCAGGGAAGAAGGCGTCGACGAAGAAAGCGTATATCGGCAGTTTCGCCGTGCAGCTCATAAACGGAGTCAAGAGGATCGTCATTTTTCTGTCGCGTTCGCTCGGAAGAGTCCGCGTCGACATAACAGCCGGGACGGTACAACCGAATCCGATCAGAAGCGGTACGATACTGCGACCGGACAGACCGATCTTGCGGAGCAGTTTGTCCATAAAAAACGCTACCCGCGCGATATATCCGCTGTCCTCGAGCAGAGAAAGGAAAAAGAACAGCGTGACGATGATCGGGAGGAAACTCAGAACGGAGCCGACTCCCGTGAAAATGCCGTTGATGACAAGTCCGTGGATCACGTCGTTGACACCCGCGGATGCCATCGCACGGTCGACGACTCCGGTGAGTTCCGTGATCCCCAGGTCGAGAAGTTTCTGAAGCGAGCCGCCGATGACTTCAAACGTGAGGAAGAAGACGGCCGCCATTATAAGGACGAATATCGGGATCGCAGTCCACTTTCCGGTGAGGACGCGGTCGATCCTGTCGCTCCTGATACTCTCCCGGCTCTCTTTCGGCTTCGTGACGCATGCGTCCGTGATCTTCATGATGAACGAAAAGCGCATATCCGCGATCGCGGCGGCTCTGTCGAGACCGCATTCCGTCTCCATCTGAAGAACGATGTGTTCTATCGTTTCAAGTTCGTTCCGGTCGAGTTTCAGCTGTTCGGTGACGATCCGGTCGCCCTCGACGACTTTGCTTGCGGCGAATCTTATCGGCAGATCCGCGGCCTTCGCGTGGTCCTCGATCAGGTGGCATATGCTGTGCAGCGCCCTGTGAATCGCTCCTCCGCGGTCGTTTTCGTCGCAAAAGTCCTGCCTTTCGGGTCTCTCCTGATAGTGCGCGACGTGGACCGCGTGCTCGATCAGCTCGCGGATGCCCTGATTTTTCGCCGCGGAGATCGGAACGACGGGAACTCCGAGCGCCGCTTCCATTTCGTTGACATCGACGGTTCCTCCGTTCGCTGTCACCTCGTCCATCATGTTGAGCGCGACGACGGTCGGTATGTTCATTTCGAGCAACTGCATCGTCAGATAAAGGTTCCGCTCGATATTCGTTGCGTCGACTATGTTTATTATCGCCCTCGGCTTTTCGTCAAGAACGAAATTCCGCGATACGATCTCCTCGCTGCTGTACGGGCTCATCGAGTAGATCCCGGGCAGGTCGGTAACGAGAGTGTCGGGATACCCCTTTATCACGCCGTCCTTTCTGTCGACAGTGACTCCGGGAAAGTTTCCCACGTGCTGATTTGCCCCGGTGATCTGATTGAAGAGCGTCGTCTTACCGCTGTTCTGGTTTCCGACGAGTGCGAAAGTCAGCTTCGTTCCGTCGGGAAGGGGATCTCCGCTTCCCTTGGGATGGTATTTTCCTCCTTCGCCGAAACCCGGGTGATGTGAGATCTTTCCACCCTTTTTCCGTTCGCGCTCGGAGGCTTTTTCCGTTTTCTCGACTTCTATCTTTTCCGCGTCAGCGAGACGGAGCGTCAGTTTATACCCGTGGATCAGGAGTTCGACTGGGTCTCCCATCGGAGCGTATTTGACGACGGATATACCCGTCCCGGGGATGACTCCCATATCGAGAAAATGCTGTCTGAGCGCGCCTTCGCCGTTCAACTTGCGGACGACGGCGGACTCACCCGGCTTGACGTCTTTCAGCGTCGTCATTCTGCGCCTCCTTCGGGATTTGCTTTTTCAACCTGCTTTTTCTCTTTGAATACCAGATATTTGTTCATAAAGAAATTCAGCGGGACGGTCACTACCAGCGGGATCAGAGCCGCGATCCAGTACGGAACGCCCTTCCCGTAGATCCACGCAGTTACGAGCCACGTGAGCAAAAGACTCGTCAGGGCGTAACTCGCGGTCATTTTGACGAACGCTTTCACGTGCTCGCCGGGCGCCTTTTTCACGTCGCTTTTGAAAACGTATCTGTTGTTCCAGAAGTAAGAATTTATGACGCTGAGGATAAATCCGAGCGCTATACTGAGACCGCTTCTCCACGGCTCGGGCAACGACCGGAACAATACTTCGTGTCCGAACAGATTGACGAAGTATTGGATGGCGGTGTTGCTGACGCCCACGAGTCCGAATTTCACGAACTGGACGAACGGGGCGAGTTTCCCGGCCTCCGCGTATTTCAACAGATCCCGAAGTTTTTCTTTTGTACTCTTTCCGGACTTCAGAATCGCTTTGATTTCTTCTTTCAATATCGGTCCTCCAAAGAAGTTATGGGACGTTTTTTTGCCACAAGAATTGTACCATTCGGGGAGTGGATTGTCAACCCGGGAAAGACGGAAACTCAAAGGTCTCATCAGACGGGTTTCAGTAATAATGAGCACTTTTCGGTGATCCCGGCAAGTCCGGAAAAAACGCGGCGTGGAAAGCCGGGTCTTGTCATTTTGCGCCGAATGGAGTATAATAGTGGCGGAAAACAACGCCGGGAGGTAGAAAAGATGAGAGAAAACAAGGCGGAGAAAAGAGGACTGTTCTCTTTTTTACTGTTCCGGAAAACGCCTGATAAGAAGCCCGTCCTGTTCTGGATATGGAACTTCTTCTTTATAACCGCGGCGCCGATCGGAACGGGCGTCGTATCCCTTATGCTCGCGTACGGGAATTACAGTTCCGAAATATTCAAAGGGTACTTCAACGTTCCCCTGATCGCCGTTCTGAACATACTCCCGATACTTGTTCTCACGTATCTTTTATACTTTATCACGGGCAGGTCGTGGATCGCTCACCTGATAGTATCGGCGGTCGTCACCGCGGCTTCCGTCGGGGATTATTACAAGCTCCGTTTCCGCGACGATCCGTTCATCGCCGCCGATATTTCCTCGATAACGACGGGTCTGAAGGTCTCGGGGAATTACGAGATCACTGTAGGCGCAAGAGTTATCGTATCTTTCGCATTCGTTGTCGTCTCTACTCTTTTCCTCGCGCTTTTCGTCAGAGGAAGGATCCGTTTCAGATTCAGGACGATTGGTATCGTCGCTGCGCTGCTTGCCGTGTGGCCCGTCGCGGCGTGGTGCCTTGACGGTTCTACGTTCGACAGTCTCGAGAATTACAATTATCCGGACGCTAACCGCTGGGCGGACACGCAGAAGCAGATAACGAGGGGATTCGTATATCCGTTCATCCACAGTATCCCGGACGCCCTCCCGCAAAAACCGGCGGGGTATTCTGACGCGCGAGCCGGGGAGATCCTTTCCGCATATAAGACCGAAGATATCCCGGAAGATAAAAAAGTGAACGTCATAGGCATCCAGCTCGAGGCGTTCAACGATTTTGAGCGCATGGGAGTTGAAGGCATCAGCGAGAGAGTATATGCCAAATGGCGCAAACTCGAGGAGGAAAGTCTGACGGGATCGCTCGTAACGAATATTTTCGCCGGAGGCACGATAGACACGGAACGCTGCTTCCTCACGGGTATTTCCAAGCTTGAGAACTTCAGAGCCCCGGTCGGCAGTTACGTTCGCTATTTTTCTTCTCAGGGTTACTTTACGGAGGGAGCGCACGCGTCCTACGGATGGTTCTATAACAGAAAGAATATCAACCCCTATATGGGATTTGACGAATATTGGTTCTCCGAAAACAGATACCGCGAACTCTACGACAGAGACATCGGTTTCGACTATATTATGATTCCCGATATACTCGACTTGTACCGGAACCGTGACAAAACGCGTCCCTATTTCAACTTTTCCGTTACGTATCAGGGTCACGGACCTTACGCCGACGACAATCTTCTGGCGTGGGGCGGAGGATATTGGGATGGAGAGGGTTACAGCGAGAAGTCACGGATTATTTTCAACAACTATCTCGGCTCAATATCCAACACGGCGGGTCATATTTCGTGGCTGATCGACGAGCTGCGCGGGGATCCCGATCCCGTCGTCGTCGTGCTCTTCGGCGACCACAATCCGTGGCTCGGAAACGGAAACAGCGTGTATACGGAACTCGGAATAGACCTTAACGTTTCGGAAGAAAAAGGTTTTTACAACTATTTTTCGACCCGTTATCTGATCTGGGCGAACGACGCGGCAAAAGACGCGCTCGGGGCCGACCCGAAGGGCGAGGGCCCGACGGTCAGCCCGTGTTTCCTGATGAACGTGCTGTTTGACGCATGCGGACTCGGGCGCGGACCGGATTATATGCAGCTGACGTCAGACCTTATGAAGAAGTGCCCGGTAATTAACACGACGGGTTTCTTCGTTGAAGACGGCAAACTCACGACGGAGTTATCCGACGCCGTTTCCGCATCTTTCGGCGACTTCAGTATCGTGGAGTATTACAGAAAGCATCACATTGATTGAGACGTAAAAATCGGCGGTCGATCGACCGCCGATTTTTTGTAATCGGAATGGTTTATTATTCTTCGGTGATATCTTCGACGGCGTTTTCGGCTTCTTCTTTCGCATCCTCTGCCGCTTTCTCGATATCTTCCGCGGTTTCTTCAGCCGCTTCCGCAGCTTCTTCAACCGTTTCCTTTACTTCTTCAACAGCCTCGTCAACGATCTGTTCGGCGGTTTCCGCCGTTTCCTCGGCAGCCTCTTTTATTCCTTCGGCGGCTTCGTCCGCGTTTTCGCCGCCGAGAAGCTCTGCGACGTTGATCATTGACGGCGTTTCGCCGTCTTCAGGTGCGGTCTCGGTCGTTCCGTTGATTGCCGCGTCAGCCGCGCTGATACCCTCTTTTTTCTTCGTTACGTTCTTGATTATCAGCACCAGCGCGATGAGGAGGACGGCACCGCCCGCCACGCACGCTGCTATGATGATCGATTTCGTGCCGACTCCTTCTCCCTCAAATGACGAGTTATCGGTAACGTGCTTCATAACGACGTCCTGAAGAACGTACATTTTAAGAAGTCCTTCTCCGTAGGAGTCGACCGCTTCGCTGTAATCCTCGGAGCCGAAATTCTCCGTGGCGAACGCTTTCATATCGTCCTCGGTTACCGAGATGTCGTCGCGCGATTCGTCGATCGCCTGAACGATAAGCATCCTCTTCGCGACTTTAAGATTATCCTCGGCAAAATCGGAGATCATATCCTCGATCGAGAGGCCGTACACGGTGAGCAGCGTTCCGATATCGACCCCGTACTGCGAAGCGTAGTTTGCGTACGGTATGATCGTGAGATCGACGGCAAAATCGTACGCGAAGGAAGGAAGCTCCTTCACTTCGTTTTCCTCTACGAGCTTGTCGGCGATAAGATCCTGTTTGACCCGCTCCTCATAGTAATCGAGAAGATCCTGAGCCGTCTTGATGTCCTCCGCCTGAGGGGTGATGTTTGCGGAGACGAATTCGTCGGTCAGTTCGGGGATGTCTTTATCTCCCTCGATGTAGTTGATCGTGATGGTAAAGACGGCGTCTTTGCCCGCGAGTTCCTCGTTGCCGTAATCTTCGGGGAAGGTCACGTTGATATCGAACGTCTCGCCGACGTTATGGCCTACGATTTGTTCGAGAAAGCCGTCGATCATCGGGCTTTCGCCGATCGTAACGGTCGAACCGTTTCCGTCGGTCGATCCGCCCTCGAACGCCTCCCCGTCGATATATCCGGTATAGTCGATATTGACAGTATCCGCGTCTTTGACGGTACCCTCGGTCAGCTGAGAGGGCGTCCCGTAGTTTTCAAGCATCGCGTCGATGCGCTCCTTGACTTTCGTATCGAGGTCCGCTCTCGAAATGACGAGTTTCTCATAGTTTTTAAGTTCAACGTAATCGAGCGCGCGGACGTCTTTGAAATGACCGTTTTCGTCGAATACCGCGTCGAACTTGTAGTTCATATAGTAATCGTCCGATTTGACGACGTAGTCGGGCGCTCCTTCAACGGATACGACGGTACCTTCGGCTGAAGAAGGCGCGGCTTCCTCGCCGCCTTCGCTCTCCGCGCCGACCGTGATGACATCTTCGCCGTCTTCTTCCGATTCGGCATCGGCTTTTTCATCGGGGATCTCTTCCCCGGCAGGAGCGTCGGTCCCCTCGGATGCGTCCGCGGAGACGGTCGCTTCCATGGAAGCGCTCTCAGCCTGTTCGGATTCCGCAAGGATCGGGACCGTCAGAGCCGCGATCATAAGAACGGCGATCAGAAAAGATATGATTTTTTTCATAATTATTCACCTCTGAATAGAATACTCCGATTATTATATCAAAAAAAAACGATTTGTTCAAGTCCGGTGAGAAGTGAATGTCTAAGGCGCGGACGATGTAAACATTTTTTGAACTCCCGTTTTTTCTGTTGACAAAGATTTTCTTCAGTTTTATTATAATATACTAAATAAAGCGTATACTTATCATACGCGAGACCCGGAGGCCAATCCATGGCGGAAAACAAAAGAATTCTTACGATCCAGGACATCTCGTGCGTCGGTCAGTGCTCGCTCACCGTCGCGCTTCCGATACTGTCAGCTTCGGGTACTGAAACGGCGATCCTCCCATCGGCGGTCCTCTCCACCCATACCGCGGGCTTCAAGGGCTACACC
>JAFWTH010000157.1 GCA_017518975.1 Clostridia bacterium | reverse complement strand
CGAGAAAAAACTCACGCTCGAAGAAGTATACGAAGCGCTGCTCGTAAACTTCGAGGGTCACGAGGATATCCGCAGGATGCTGCTGTCCGCACCGAAGTACGGCAACAACGACGACGGAGCGGACGAAATGGCGGCGCGCGTTCTCGATCAGTTCTGGCGTGAGATCGGGAAATACAAGTCGATCCGCGGCGACGTTTTCACCGGAGCGTGCTCCCTGCTCGAGGGCGGTATCGGGTACGGCCGCGGAACGTGGGCTCTTCCCGACGGCAGACGGGCCGGCGAGGCGCTGGGCAACACGATCGGCCCGCGCACCGGATCCGACAAAAACGGTCTGACGGCGATGCTCTCGTCCGTCGCCCGTATGCCTCTGAAGCTCGGCATCGGCGGCACGACGTGCAACGTGCTCATCCCAACGACCCTGACCGCTACCGAGGAAATGAGAGAGAATATCATCTCCCTTATGAAGACATTCGCCGAGACGGGCGGTCAACTTGCGCAGATCACGACCGCGCCTCTCGAGGATATGAAAGACGCTCAGATCCACCCCGAGGCGCACGAAGACCTCATCGTCCGCGTAGGCGGTTTCTCAATGAAGTTCATCGAATTCAGCAAGGAGACGCAGGACGAATTCATCAAGCGTTACGCGTAAGGAACAATGGGCCATATTCTCACGGTGATAAAGCACAGACGAGCGGTCAGAAAAAACTGTTTCCGCGCGGGCATTCCCTGGCGCGGGATCGTTCACGACCTGTCGAAATTCTCGCCTACGGAACTCATCCCTGGCATCCGTTTCTATCAGGGAAACAGAAGCCCGAACGAGCGTGAGCGGGAACTGTTCGGCTACTCGAAAGCTTGGCTGCACCACAAAGGCAGAAACCGCCACCACTTCGAGTACTGGAACGATCTGAATATCAAGACCCGCCATTACGAACCGGTCAGAATGCCGACGGTCTTCGCCGTCGAGATGTTCTGCGACAGAGTCGGGGCCAGCAAAGTATATAAAGGAAAAGACTACCGCGACTCCGACCCTCTCGACTATTTTCTCAGAGGAAAGGCGCGGTCCGCAATGCATCCGGACACGGCTGACGATCTGGAAAGATGGCTCCGTCTGCTCGCGGAACAAGGCGAAAAAGCGGCGTTTTCCGCAGTGCGCGAGGAAGTCAAAAAAGCAAAACTCGAGGAAAAAGAGGCGCGCCGCGCCGTAATGAAAAATCTGAAAGGTAACCCCGAAAAATGAAGCATATAGCGATATTCGGATACGGAGTCGTCGGAGGAGGCGTCACCTCGGTCATCGAGGAGAACCGCGAGGCGATCGCCCGCGCCGTCGGCGACGACGTAAACGTAAAATACATACTCGATCTCCGCGATTTTCCCGACTCGCCCTACGGGGGCAGAGTCGTTCACGACGCGTCCGTGATCCTCGACGATCCCGAGATCCGTCTTATCGCGGAGACGATGGGCGGGTCCCATCCTGCGTACGAGCTTTCGATCGAGGCGCTTTCGCGCGGAAAACACGTCGTTACCTCTAACAAGGAGGTCGTCGCGAATTTCGGCGACCAACTCCTCGCATGCGCCGCCGAGCACGGTGTCTCGTACCTCTTTGAGGCGAGCGTCGGAGGCGGGATCCCCGTAATCAGACCGTTTCTGACTTCTCTCGCAGGAGACACCGTCGTCGGGATCAGCGGGATCCTCAACGGAACGACGAACTTCATCCTCTCAAAAATGAAAAGCGAGAAGCGCGATTTCTCCGACGTGCTCGCCGAGGCGCAGGTACTCGGATACGCCGAGCGCGATCCCTCCGCGGACGTCGACGGGATCGACGCAAAGCGCAAAATAATGATCCTCTCCGCGCTCGCCACGGGCGTTCTTCCCGAGGACGTCGACGTTTACGCGGAGTCGATCTCAAAGATCACCCCGGAGGATGTCTCCGCCGCAGAAAGAGCGGGACGCGTGATAAAACTCGTCGGCTCTTTCCGTCTTGAAAAGGGTTCGCCCGCAATCTACGTCTGCCCGCAGATGGTGAAACTTGACGACGTTCTCGCCTCGGTCAACGACGTATATAACGCGATCCGTGTCAAATGCTCCGTCACCGGGGATGTTATGTTCTACGGACGCGGCGCCGGACGGTTCCCGACCGCGGGAGCGGTCACGGCGGATATCGTCGCGGCGCTCTCGGGCGCCGCCGCCGCGGAGCGCGCTCCGGTCTTCACGAAAAAAAGCGGCGCGGTCGCCGATTTTGACAAAGTCCGCTTTTCATACTATATCAGGCTCGCCGACGCCTCGCCTTCCGATGCGGAGGAGGACCTCTCCCGCTATTTCGACAGAGTCGAGTGCGTTCCCGGATCGCCGGTCGGTAAAGCGGAGTATATCTGCGGCGAAGCGTCCGGAAAAGAACTCCGCGCCTTCACCTCGTCGCGCGACGACGTCGAGAGCGTGATCCGTCTTGCGGAATGATCCCGAAAGAAATATAAAAACCCGCTCCGGTTTTTGTGAACCGAAGCGGGTTTTTCGTTTGTTTAGGGTAGCAGGGGCTATCCGAACCCGGTTTTGCGCGAACAGCTAAAGTCGGGTGTCATTGCCCGATACTGCTGTTCGCACGAAGTTTGCACTGCCGTGCAAACTTCCGGAGTTTAACAGATCCCCTGCTTCGTTATCACCCTCGCAGG
>JAFWTH010000156.1 GCA_017518975.1 Clostridia bacterium | reverse complement strand
TTTTATCACAACGACGCTTTTTTTTCAATGCTTTGTCCCTATCTGCAAATCGTAAAAAGCCCTTGACAGAACAAACGTTCGATGATATAATATAAAAAACGAACATATGTTCGTATATTATCGGGAGGGCATATGAGATGGATGCGAATATACTGAAAAAAGGAAGAGCGGAACTTATAAATTACGCATACGAGAGGCGGGCGATCGCCGTTATGAAAACTCTGGCGGTAAGATCTCCGTCAGACGAACTCGTCGTCAGGATGAAGACGCAGGCGGCGCACGCCAGGCGTGTCGAAGCGGCGCTTTCGCGCCTCGATCCGGACGAGTACGCCGTTCTTGATATTATGTATATCGACGCGACCCCTGACAGTTCGCTCCGTCTTGCAGAAAAGACCGGAATGGGCGAAGAGGAGATCAGTAAAACGACGGAGGACGCCCTCGGCGCATTCTGCGTATATTTTTTCGGAGAGAACGAAAAAAGCCGCGGCGGTGAAGCCGCGGCTGATATTTCCGCGTTATTTTTGAGGAACGATGAGGCCGTACGCCCCGTCCCTTCTCTTGTAGACCGCGCACGTCTCCTCGGTCTGTGAGTCGCAGAAGAGGTAGAAGGAATGACCGAGCAGATTCATCTGGAGGATCGCTTCGTCGGTCGTCATCGGCTTCAGAGGGAAAGTTTTGGTCCTGACGTCAAAGAGGAGTTCTTCTTCCGCCGGCTCGTCGGGACCGTCGGCAACAGGTACCGCGATAGAGGATCTCATTTTCTTTTCAAGTCTGGTTTTGTTTTTGCGGATCTGACGCTCGATCGAGCTCATGCATCCGTCGAGCGCGTTCTGGAACGTCGAGCTTGCTTCTTCGGCGCGGAACAGGGTGCCGCCTACGGATATCGTTATCTCCATCCGTTTTTCGTCGCCCTCGCTCTTGCACGTTACCGTGGCGTCGGCCCCCGACGGGAAAAACTTATCGAACTTCGCAAGTTTTTTCTCGATCAGGGCTTTTGTGTCGTCTCTGACGTTCAGGTGCCTGCCTATAACGGAGATGTTCATTGTTCAACCACCTTTACTGAGAATTCGGGAACAATACTCCCTGCGGTTATATTGTAACATATTTATGCACCTGTGTACAGAGTTTTTGGTGATTTTTATGAAAAAAGATTGAGAAAGCATCGTGAAAGAGGTGCCGGGCGGTGAAAAACCCCTCTTCCGGAAATCCTATTGAAAACAAAGCGACAATTTGATAAAATGTTATATATAAGACACTTTTGTATCGGAGACGCAAACAATATGAGACCTTACGACAAGCCGTGGAAACGGGCAGCGGTGACGGCTATCTGCATTCTGGCGGGCAACGCGCTTCTCGCTTTTTTGGTCGTTGCGTTTATCATTCCGCACGATATCGTCATGGGCGGTACGACCGGTATAGGCATCGTTCTTCAGAGACTGGCCCCGAAGATCGACGTGTCGTACATCGTTCTCGGACTGAACGTTGTGCTACTGATCCTCGGAAGGATCGTCCTTGGACGGAAATTTGCGCTCACCACGATCGCGAGCACGTTTTTGTTTCCAGCTTTCATGTGGGTATTCGAGAGGATCCCGGGGATCGACAAGATGACGGACAACGCTCTTCTCGCAACGATCTTCGCGGGCGTGCTGATGGGCATCTCGCTGGGGCTCGTCATGCGCGTCGGCTCGTCGACGGGCGGTATGGACGTTCTGAATCTCATCTGTCACAAGGTTTTCCATCTTCCCGTGGCGTTGTTCGTATGGCTCATGGATATACTGGTCGTCGGCGGTCAGGCGATCTTCATCGGACCCGAAAAGACGATGCTCGGCATAATCGTCATCGTCCTGGAAAGCATTATACTCGATCGGGCGATGATCTTCGGTAAACCGCAGATAGAACTTTTCGTCATATCGAAAAAATACGACGAGATCAGAAAGAAGCTTCTCGACGATCTCGGCGTAGGAGTTACGCTTTCGGTGATCGAGACAGGCCGTCTCTGCGAGGAACAGAAAGCGGTCATCTGCGTCATTTCACAGCGCAAGGCGCACGACGCGATCGAAGTGGTCCACTCGTGCGACCCGCTCGCATTTATAACGGTGACCCAAATCAGGGAAGTCCGCGGGCGCGGCTTTACAGTGGCGCGGGCGAACGTGGCGGCGGGGCCGTACGGAGCCGACGACGATATACCCGCAGAGACCGTCGCTCAGACGGAAAAAGACAAAAAAGAAACCCGCCTCGCAAGGCGCGAGCAGAGGAAGAAAGCAAGAGAAGAAAAAAAGCGCGGAAGATAAAACGAACGCCCGCCGCAAAAAAGCGGCGGGCGTATTCTTCATAATGCGCGGAAAGCAAAGACATCAGCCGACCAAAGCGTCCGCAGGAGCTTCTTCGGGACGGTATCCGCTGAATCCGAGTTCGGGAAGAGACGCGATCTTCTTCATATCCTCGTCGGAGATCTCGAAATCGAAGACTTCCATATTCTGGGCGATCCTCGCGGGAGTGACCGACTTCGGCATCGGGATGACGTCGCACTGCAGCGCGAAGCGGATGCAGAGCTGAGCGGTGCTCTTTCCGTATTTTGCGGCGATCGCGCCGAGCGTTTCATCCTTGAGGACGGCGCCGCTTCCGAGCGGGCTCCACGCTTCGACGGCCATTCCGCACTTCTTGGAGTACTCTACGTTGTCCATCTGGGTGTAACCGGGGTGGAACTCTATCTGGTTGACCATCGGAGAGATCTCTGCGGTCTCGGCGAGCGCGTCGATGTGTTTTTTCTCAAAGTTTGAAAGACCGATAGCACGGAGTTTGCCGTCGCGGTACATTTTCTCAAAACCGCGCCACGTCTCGGCGTTGATCTCTTTCCATTCGGGGGTTACCTTCTCAACGCACGGCCAGTGGATGAGGTAGAGGTCGACGTAATCGAGACCGAGATTCTTGAGGGAGGTCTCTACGGCGGCGACGGTCTTGTCGTATCCTCTGTCGGTGATCCAGTGCTTCGTAGTGACGAAAAGCTCGTCTCTCTTTATACCGGACGCGCGGATACCCTCGCCGACTGCGTCCTCGTTTCCGTATGCAAACGCGGTGTCGATATGACGGTATCCGAGGCGGATCGCCTCTTTTACGCCTTCCTTGGCCTCAGCTTTCGGGGATTGCCACGTACCGTAACCCAGGCAGGGAAGTTTTACTCCGTTGGAGAGCGTTACGAAATCGTTTAAAGTTTTCATATCTATGTATCCTTTCGTTGGTTATTTACGTAGAAAATTATACCAAACGCGCCGCGGATTGTCAAGCGAGACGCCGCGACGGGATACGGCTGCGTGAGATGGAATCCGTCCGGCTTATTCTCGCCTGATGAGTCTTCTTCTTGTCTTACAGATCCCGCATAAGGTCTCAATTGAACGCAGAGCGTTCAATTGAGACCGAAACTCACGTTCAGCGCGGCGTTCACCTCGCCCATGATTTCGTCGTTCAGGTGGCCCATCTTTTCGCCGAGCCGCCTCTTGTCTATCGTCCTGATCTGCTCGAGAAGGACGACGGAGTCGCGCTCGAGCCCGACCTTTTCGGCGTTTATGTCGATATGCGTCGGCAGTTTCGTTTTTCCGAGTCGGCTCGTTATCGCTGCTGCGATGACGGTCGGCGAGTGCTTGTTCCCGACGTCGTTCTGAACGATGAGAACGGGCCGCACGCCCCCCTGTTCGCTCCCGACGACGGGAGAAAGATCCGCAAAATAAATATCTCCTCTTTTGACGGTCATTTTCTGATGGTTCTTTCCTTTCTAACGGATGGCGTATACCGTATAACGCCCCGTTTTCTTTTTCCGGCGTTCACACCGGATCCCGACGTTATTATTGTCCGGGTGCGGCGCGATTAAACGCCGCAAGTTGGTCGCCCTTCACATTTTATTCGTCTGCGGGCGGCGAGGATACACGGGGGGAGAACCCTCACAAAAGTATTGCAACGGGGAAAGATATTATATATAATATTCATTGGTGATACTTATACGGAAAGGCCGGAAAAAGAAATGACGGACCTGAAAATAAACGATAACGAATTTGCGGGAAAGACGGTCGCGCTGATCGGCGCGGGCGTTTCGAATATGCCTCTCGTTCCCTTCTTCGTATCGCGAGGAGCCGCCGTCACGGTGCGCGACTCGAAAAGCAGGGAAAAGATGGGAGAAAAAGCCGCCGCGATCGAGGAAAACGGCGCGCGGCTGATCGCGGGCGACGGGTATCTCGGCGGTCTCACGGAAGATATCATCGTGAGGTCTCCCGGTATAAGGCCGGATATACCCGAATTCGCGTCCGCAGTATCGAACGGTTCGATCCTTACCTCGGAGATGGAGCTTTTTCTGTCGCACGCAAAGTGCCGCGTGTACGCGGTCACGGGGAGCGACGGAAAATCGACGACGACGACGGTTTTGTCAAAACTTCTCGAGGGCGGCGTCGGAAAGGCGTATCTCGGCGGGAACATCGGATCCCCGCTCTGCCACCTGTACCCCGAAATGACGGAGAACGACCGTGCCGCGGTCGAGCTTTCGAGTTTTCAGCTCATGACGATCGACGCGGAATTCGAGGCGGCGGTCGTGACGAACGTCACGCCGAATCACCTTAATTGGCACACCGGCATGGATGAATACATCGCCGCGAAGGAGAGGATCCTGCGCCGCGCGAAGCGCGCCGTCCTGAACGCGGGAAACGAAGTGACCCGCGGTATGGGTGAGCGGTGTTCGTGTCCCGTGACATGGTTTTCACGCGATCCGATAGACGACGCGATCCTCCGCGAGGGCGACTCGGCGATCTGTCTTGACGGCGGGATGATAGTGATGCGCGATAAGGGTAAAAAACCGGTCCCGGTGCTCGCTCTTTCGGATATCCTTCTGCCGGGGCTCCATAACGCGGAGAACTATATGGCGGCGATCGCCGCGGCGGGGGACGCCGCAGATGCCGGGAAGATAAGGAAAGTCGCCTCAACTTTTCCGGGCGTCGAGCACCGTCTGGAATTCGTCAGGGAAAAGGACGGGGTAAGATACTATAACGGCTCGATCGACTCTTCGCCCACGAGGACGGACGCGGCGCTCTCCGCTCTGTGCGTGACGGCGCGGAGACCGATCACCGTGATCCTCGGCGGATACGACAAAAATATACCGTTCGCGCCGCTCGCCGACGCGGTACTCGGAAGGGATCTCGTCAGGCGCGCCGTTCTGAACGGAGCGACGGCGGACGCGATCGACAAAGCGCTGAGGGACAATCCGCTTTTCAAAAAGCGCGTCGCGGACGGCTCGTTCGAGCTTCTGCGCGCGCCTTCGTTCGACGAGGCGGTCCTGACCGCGTCTCAAGCGGCCGAATCCGGGGAAACGGTCCTTCTGTCTCCCGCCTGCGCGAGTTTTGATCAGTTTGAGAATTTTGAAGAGAGGGGAAAACGATTCAAAGAGATCGTGCGTGGACTATGATCGAATACAAAAAGCTTCTTCGTGAGATGACGGCGATCCCGTCCGTCTCCGGATTTGAGCGCAAAGCGGCGGAGACCCTGATCCCGGCCGTAAAAGAATATTTTGACGAAGTTCTTATCGACCCCGTCGGGAATCTTATCCTCAAAAAGACGTGCGGGAAGGAGGACGCGCCGCGCATAATGCTCGACGCGCACTTCGACGAGGTTGGATTCATCGTATCGGAGATCACCGACGGCGGCTTCGTGAAGGTCGAGCCCGTCGGAGGGATCGATCCGTCCGTACTCAGTTCGACGGAAGTGGTGATCTACGGACGCGAGCCGGTCTACGGGCTGTTTTGCGTAACGCCTCCTCATCTCGTCACGAAAGACGACGAGGGAAAACTCCCGAAGGTCAAAGATATGATGATCGAGACGGGATACGAAAAAGAAAAACTTGAAAAGATCGTCGCGCCCGGTGATCCGGTCGGATACCGCGCGGTGGGCGACGACCTGTCGTTCGGCGTCGTCGCGGGACGCGGATTTGACGATAAGAGCTGCGGAGCGGCGTTGATATGCGCCGTCGCCGATACTCCGCGGGATGATCTCGCAGGCGACGTGTACGTGACGCTTTCATCACGCGAAGAGACGGGCGGAGGCGGCGCTTCGGCCGCGGCGCGCTCGGTCGACCCGGATTTCGCCGTCGTAACCGACGTTAATTTTGCGAAAACGCCCGGCGTTGAGACGCGTGAATCGGGCGAGAGAGGAAAGGGACCCATGGTCTCACTCTCCGCCGTGACTTGCAGACGGCTCACCCTCGGCATTCTGAAAATGGCGGAAAAAGCGGGGATCCCCGTTCAGACGGTCGTAGAATCTTCGAATACCGGAACGAACGCGAACCTGCTTCTGATCACCGGAGACGGCGTGCCCGTCGCCGTCGTCAGTCTGCCGCTCGGAGGAATGCACACGTTCAGCGAGACGCTGTCGCTTGACGACGCGGAGCTTTTCATCAAACTGATAAAAGAGATAATAAAGTCCCGCCCGCTCGCCGGAGAGTGGTGCGCGGCGAGGTCGCCGTCCGTCTCCGTTTTCGACGGACTTCACGGAGGGGAGGCGAATACGGATGAACGATAAAAAACTGAGCGGAACCGCCCTTCTCGAAAAACTCTCCTTGACGTTCGGTCCGTCCGGATGTGAGGAACTCGTCGCGGAGGCGATCGTTGAGACCGTTTCCGGATACGCTGACGAGATCGTCCGCGACCGCTCGGGCGGAGTGATCGCTGTTCTGCGGGGCACGGGAAAAGCGAAAAAGATCCGCCGCGTGATGCTTTCCGCCCATATGGACGAGGTCGGATTTATGATCTCCTCGGTCGAAGACGACGGCACCCTTCATCTCGCTCCGCTGTCCGCTCACGACCCGAAGATACTCGCGGGACAGTACGTGACGCTTTCGGACGGAGAGACGTTTCTGAACGGCGTCGTCGGGATCAAGCCGTATCATCTGAAAAAAGACGGCGTTCCGGACTACGAAGATCTGTACGTTGATATAGGAGCGGGAAGCCGCGAGGAATCGGAAAAAGTCGTTTCGAAGGGTTTCTTCGGGACGTTCAGATCGGATTTTGTCCGATTCGGGCAGAACGGAAGAATGATAAAGGGCAAAGCGATCGACGACAGACTCGGGTGCGCGGTCCTCTGCGACACGCTCCGGGAGATAAAGGAGAGTGGCGAGCCGCTCCCGTTCGATCTCTTCTGTGCGTTCACCTGCCGGGAGGAACTCGGAATATCCGGCGCCGCGTGCGCCGCGGAGGCGATAAGGCCGGACGCCGCGATCGTTTTTGAGTCTACGGCGGTCGCGGACGTCGACGGCGTCGACCCGACGCGCCGTGTGACTGAGCAGGGAAACGGCGGAACGGTGTCGTACGCTGACCGCGGAACGGTCTATGACAGGGAACTTTACTCTCTGATCCTCGACGCCGGGGAAAAGCGCGGGATCCCGTGCCAGCCGAAAAAATACGTTTCGGGCGGCAACGATTCCGCTTCAATAAGGCGAAGCGGGACCGGCGTCCGCGTTGCGGCGATATCCGCCCCGTCGCGGTATATCCACACCGCTTCTAACGTCATCAGGGAAGACGATTTTCTCTCGATCGAAAAACTCGCTCCCGCGGTTCTGCGGGAACTTGCCGCAAAGGAGACAGAAATATGAAAGACGTCAGAACGCTGTTGACCGATCTTTCGGCGCTGATCAGCCCTCCGTCGGGAGAGATAAAGGTCAAAGAGTATATCAAAGAATATATTGGGAAGAACGCTCAGGACGCGGAGATATCCGAGGACGCTCTCGGGACGCTTACAGTTGCCTTCAAGGGAAAAAGAGACCGATCCGTAATGCTTGCCGCATCGTCGGACGAGAGCGTTTTCGTCGTGAACGACGCCGACGACGCCGGAAGGATCCGCTTCGCGTCGCTTGGGAAACTGTCGCCGTCGGCGGCGGCGTACGCCGAGGCGGAATTTGAAAACGGAGTACACGGTACGGTCGTTCCTCTTGACAAGAACGCCTCTCTGCCCGACGACCCGCTGAAATACGGAGTCGATATCTGCGCCTCAAGCAAAGAAGAGGCGCTCCGAGGAGCCGCGCCCGGAACCGCGTTCCGTCCGACGTCCTCTCTTCTTGTTAACGGGGACGTCGTCACGGGACCGTCCGTCGCCGCGAAAGCAGGAGTCGCCGTTCTCCTCGAGACGGCGGCGATACTGTCCGGAAAAGAGCCCGAAAACACCGTGCTGCTGACTTTCACGTCTCAGGGGAAAGTCGGCGCGAGAAGCGCGGGCCCCGCCGCCGTCGCGGCGTCGCCCTCCGCCGCGGTCTCCGTAATATGCGTTTCCGACTTCGCGGGAGGAAAGATAACGCTCGGGAACGGGCCCGTCGCGGCGGCGACGACCGCGAACACGGTCGCAGACCCGCGCGTGAGAGACGCGCTCGGCGCTCCCGTCGCTGTTATCGAACGGACGAGAGTTCCGGACGACGGAGCGGCCGCCGCCCGCTTTATTTCGGCGGGAGTTCCCGCGGGGGTCCTCTGCATACCGTGCAGATATCAGAACACTCCGCGGGAGACCGTGAACGTCCGCGATATATCCGAGGCGGCGAAGATCCTTTCCGAATTTGTTGACGGGGAGTTCTGATTTATGCTGTCTTTGACGTATACCGCCGCTCTTTTCGGCATAGACGCGTTTCTCGTTACGGTCGAATGCAGTGCGAGAAGAGCGATCCCGGAATTCAACATCGTTGGATTGCCGGGCATCTCGGTCAGGGAATCACGCGAGCGGGTAATGAACTGCGCCGCCTCGTGCGGCATTCCTATCCCCGATATGGAGATCACGGTAAACCTCGCTCCGGCGGATCGCCACAAGGAGGGATCTGACCTGGATCTCGGTATCATGGTCGCTCTGTGCCGCTCGTCCGGGGTAATACCGGAAGACGTCGATCTTGAGAGCAAGTGCTTCATAGGCGAACTCTCGTTCACGGGGGACGTCAGAGCGGTCAGAGGCGTGCTGAGCATGGCGCTCGAGGCGCGCGACCGCGGCATTTCCGAGATATACGTTCCGTACGGGAACATAAAGGAAGCGGCTGCAGCCGTGACGCGCGATACGCGCGTATTCGGGGTTAAAAACGTACCCGAGCTGATCGCCTGTCTGAAAGGCGAGGGGAAGGTCTACGAGGTCACGGATCTGCCCCGGATCGACCCGGACGACGGATTCCGCTTCGTTGAGGATTTCTCTCAGGTCAAAGGGCAGACGAGAGCCAGAAGGGCGGTCGAGATAGCCGCCGCAGGCGCTCATAACGTTCTTCTCGTCGGTCCTCCCGGATCGGGGAAGTCGATGATCGCGAAGAGGATCCCCACGATCCTTCCCGCGATGACTTACGACGAGGCGATCGAGACGACGAAACTTCATTCCGTATCGGGACTTATCCCCGAAAACGGCGATATCGTGACGAGAAGACCGTTCCGCTCGCCGCACCATTCCTGTTCCGTCGTCTCTCTCGTGGGCGGCGGCGCGATACCGATGCCCGGGGAGATCTCGCTTGCGCACAACGGGGTCCTGTTTCTTGACGAGTTCCCCGAGTTCTCGAAATCGACGTCGGAGGCGCTCCGTCAGCCGCTTGAAGACTCGAGAGTCACGATCACCCGCGCCGCGGGAAGGGTCACTTTCCCGTCTTCTTTCATGCTCGTATGCGCGATGAATCCGTGCAAGTGCGGGTATTTCGGGAGCAAGCGCGGAACGTGCACGTGCAAGCCCGCGGATATCAAAGCGTATCTCTCGAAGATCTCGGGACCGCTTCTCGACAGGATAGACATACAGATGGAAATGCCGGAGGTGGATTTCACCGAAATATCGGACAAAGCCGACTCGGAGCCGTCCTCCGCGATCCGCGAACGGGTCGAGGCGGCGAGAGAACTTTCGCGCGAACGCTTCCGCGCCGCGGGATATAAACGTTATTCCGTCATGAACAACGCGATGATGAATACGGACGATCTCAAGAAATTCTGCGTTCTCGACGACGACTGCGTAAAGATAATGGAGGGCGCGTTCAGGCGGCTCAATCTGTCTGCCCGCGCCTATGACCGGATCCTCAGGGTCGCCCGCACGATCGCGGACGTCGAGGCGTCCCGCAGACCGGACGACGGTTCCGGTATAACCGGCGGAAAGATAACGAAAAAAGACGTAATGGAAGCCGTACAGATGCGCGCTCTCGACAAATACTGGTAAACTTGAGGTATCGCGCGAAAAAAAGAAAAAACTCCCCCGGGAGATTAAAAACAAGAGGTGGAAAATGACAGACAAAATCAGAGTTACGGTATGGAACGAGTACCGCCACGAGGTGCACGACGAGGACATCGCGAAGGTCTATCCGAAGGGCATCCACGGACAGATCGCTTCCTTTCTGTCGGAGGAACCGGATATCGAGGTGAGGACAGCCACTCTTGACGAGCCGGATCATGGTATTCCAGACAAGGTTCTCGACGAAACCGACGTCCTTCTCTGGTGGGGCCACATGGCGCACGGAGAAGTCAGGGATGACAGAGTGGAATATATCAGACACAGAGTTTATACCGGCGGTATGGGCTTTATCGCCCTGCACTCCGGCCATCACTCCAAGCCGTTCCGCGCGCTCGTAGGCGCGACCGGAAACCTGTCGTGGGGCGACGAGCAGCACGAGATCCTCTGGAATCTCAAGCCGTCTCACCCGATCGCAGCGGGGATTCCGGACAGGTTCCACCTCGAGTCAGAGGAACTGTATGCGGAACCTTTCTACATTCCCGATCCGGACGATCTTATTCTATGCGGCTGGTTCGAGCAGGGTTACGTCTTCCGTTCTTGCTGCACGTTTACGCGCGGCGTCGGCAAGATCGTTTATCTGCAGCCCGGTCACGAGTCCGTTCCCACTTATTATAATCCATATATTCAGAGAATACTCAAAAACGCGGTCAGATGGGCGCGGCCGAACGAATTCGGATATGAGATCCCTGACGGGGCACCTTACGTAAATTCCGCGCTTGAACCCGACTGCAAATGAAGGAAAAAGAGAGAAAAACGGTAAAGCGGACGGTGAAACTCACCGTCCGCGTTTACGACGGAGAAGAACCGGAGCAGAGAGACTTTCCCGCCGACGAATACCCGGACGACGATCCGTTCGCTTCGTTTTCCTACCCCATCGAGGACGTCGAGGACGCCGTGCTCCGCTTCGTTGAGGAACGCGACGCGGCGTTTTCCTCCGGCGACGCGGAACTTGTGACCGTGGGTGAGTTTTCCTCCGACGGAGACGAGATCAATATCGGGTTTTCCGATCCGTTTGAGGAGGAAGACGGAGGGGTTGTCACCGTGATCAATTTCAGGGCAAGCGAACCGGGGATCGTCTCGGTCCTGAAAACCGGCTCCGTCGGTTCCGTTTTCGTACTTGAAGAGGGAAAGACGCACGTGTCGGTTTTTGAAACGCCCGCGGGGTCGGCGGAAGCGCGCGTTTTTGCGCGCAAGGTGGTGAATTCAGTCTCTCCGGTATCGGGACGGGGCGAACTGCGTCTTGATTATACGGTCACTCTTCCCGGGTCCATGCCGATCCGGTCGGTCATGACGGTAAAGGCCGAGTAACGATTATGTGAACAAATTTTGATAAATTGTTAATTTTATATTGACAAATTATCACCGCGGTGTTATAATCCCATTGATAATGAATCTGAAAAGGGGTCGATTCTCCGTGTTTTTAAGCTTTACAGCCGCTCTTTTCGCGCCGTCGGCGAACGCGGAAACAGGCGCGGAATGCATTGAACGGTTTGAGGAGATGACGGCGCTGATCGAACTTTTCTCGGCTGTGGGAGCTTTTCTCATCGCCGCAGCGGTCGTGTTCATTATTATCAGGGAAAACAGAAAGAAACGCGGTCACAGCTGAAGAGCGGAAAATCGCTCAATGTGACCGCGTTTTTTTCGTTTGTTTGTTTCAACAGCCGGCCGCTCCGAGTGCCTCGATGCAGCTGCGGCAGACTTTTTTGCCCTTGAAGTCGACGACTTCGTCCGCCTCTCCGCAGAAGATGCAGGAGGGGCGGTATTTTTTCAGGATGATCTTGTCGTCCTCTATAAATACCTCCACTCCGTCTTTGGGATTGAGATCCATCATTTTCCTCGTCTCAACGGGAAGAACGATCCTTCCGAGTTCGTCAACCGGTCTGATTATTCCGAGCGCTTTCATCCTGATATTTCCTTTCTTTATGTTTTTCTGCTATATTTTACCATATTCAATAAAAATTGTCAATATATTGTGCTAAAAAAAGACAAAACACGATATGTAGTTTTTTCCTCCTGAATAAACGTATGACTTCCGAGGCAAAAATATGGTATCGAAAACCGAAAAGGCGGGCAGAAGATGATAAGAGGTTGCCAGAGGAGAATATATTACGTCAAAAATCCCGGGGGAGACGTTTTCGACGAGGCGTATTTCGTGATAAAAAAGAATTATGCGGGAAGAGGCACGACGCTCACGGCGGAAGCCGAACTTGCGGACGAGGCGAAAAAGATCGTGGCGCAGGCGACGGGCTCGGAAGAAAAGAGAAAGGGTCGGAAGGAGAAACTGATCGCTTTTATCGCGGGTGCGGCCGTCGCGCTTTCCGTCTTCGCAGCCGTTATGCTTATCGTCCGGTGAGGAGACTTTTCAAAAAAGCACTTGACCGGAAGAGAAATCCGAGTATAATATAAACTGAGTCAGGCTGTGCTCCGGTGCGCGACCGTCTTTCGCATCCCGGCGGACGAATGATCCGAACGGCCTCTGTTGAAACCGCCCCCGCCGCCCTCGGGGGATCCGGCGGAGCAAACCAGTTCCGCAAAGAAACAGAATACGGAATCCAACCCTCAGAGGGTCGGTATTTTTTGCGTGCAATCAATACATATACGTTCCGGACTCATAATATATCATTGAACAGAAAAAACAGAAAGGAAAACAATGGCAAAGAAACCTCATACCAAGCTCCGGGTCATGATGCTCGGAGGACTCAACGAGATAGGAAAGAACATCGCCGTCCTCGAATACGGCGCGAATATCATCGTCGTTGACTGCGGGATCGCGTTTCCCGAAGAGGATATGCCCGGTATCGACCTCGTCATACCGGACTTCACGTATCTCGAAAAAAACGCGGATAAAATAAAGGGTATCCTCATCACCCACGGTCATGAGGACCATATAGGAGCGATCCCTTACCTTCTCAAGATGATCGACGTACCCGTCTACGGGACAAAGCTGACGCTCGGCATCCTTGAGAATAAACTCGCCGAGCACAAACTGCTCGGTCACCGAACGATGGTGACTGTGAAGCCGGGCGACAAGATTGACCTCGGCGTATTCCGCGCGGAATTCATCCACGTCAATCACTCGATCGCGGACGCTTGTGCGATCGCGATAAAGACCCCGGTGGGAACGGTATTCCACACGGGCGACTTCAAACTCGACGTATCTCCGATCGACGGCGATATCATGGATCTGACGCGTATCGGCGAATACGGCAGAGAGGGAGTCCTCCTCCTTATGTGCGAGTCGACGAATATCGACCGTCCCGGATTCACGCCGTCCGAGAAAAAGGTCGGATCGTCGCTCGACAGCATATTCATGACGAATACCGACAAGAGGATCATTATAGCGACGTTCTCATCGAACGTGCACAGGGTACAGCAGATAATCAATACGAGCGTGAAATTCGGGCGTAAGGTCGCCGTCACCGGCCGCAGTATGATCAACATCATCGACGCGGCGGTGCGCCTCGGCTATATGGACGTGCCGAACCACGTTCTGATCGACGTTTCCGAGATAGGCAGATATCCCGCCGAGATGATAACGATCGTCACGACGGGTTCACAGGGCGAGCCGATGTCGGCGCTGTACAGGATGGCGTTTTCGGAACACAAGCAGGTGTCCCTTACGACGGGAGACCTCGTCGTTCTGTCGTCGCACGCGATTCCCGGAAACGAGAAATTGATCGACAGGATCGTAAACGAGCTTTACCGCCGCGGCGTGAGCGTGTATCACGACGAGGCGGAGGTCCACGTTTCGGGCCACGCGTGCCAGGAGGAGATCAAACTGATGCACGCCCTGACGAAGCCGAAATTCTTTATGCCGATCCACGGAGAGTACAGACACCTGATGCAGCACAAGGAACTCGCCGAGTTCATGGGTATGGACCCGAAGAATATTTTCGTCTGCGACATAGGACAGGTCCTTGAGCTTGACCGCAAAACGTGCAAGAGAGCCGGGACGGTCCCCGCCGGCAGAACGCTCGTCGACGGATACGGAGTCGGGGACGTCGGAAATATCGTTCTCCGCGACAGACGTCACCTGTCTCAGGACGGCCTGATCGTCGTCGTCGCGACGCTCGATCTCGACCAGATGACTCTTCTCTCCGGTCCCGATATCATCTCCCGCGGATTCGTTTACGTCAGGGAGAGCGAGGAACTGCTTGAGGAGGCGCGCGATATCGCACGCCGCGTCCTCACCGAAATGCTCGATTCGGGAGTCACGGAATGGACTCAGCTCAAGACGCACGTAAAGGACGCCCTGAGCAAATATCTGTACTCAAAGACCAAGAGAAAACCGATGGTACTGCCCGTGATAATGAACGTGTAAGGGGGATCGTGATGAGAGGACCTAAAAGACGGGGCGAGCTTCTCTCCCCGGCGGGCGATCCCGAAAAACTCCGCGCGGCGGTACTTTACGGCGCGGACGCGGTGTATCTTTCCGGTAAAAAATTCGGGATGAGAGCGGCGTCGGGCAATTTCACGGACGAGGAACTCGCCGAGGCGGTCGAATTCTGTCATGGGAAAGGCGTAAGAGTTTACGTCACGGTCAACGTGATGCCGCGCAGCGACGAGTATAAAGAGCTCGTCCCGTACATAAAATTTATCGAAAAGACCGGTGCGGACGCCGTCATCGTGTCCGATCCCGGGGTGCTTTTCGCCGTAAAGGAAAACGCCCCGTCGCTCGAGGCGCATATCTCCACGCAGGCGAGCGCGGTGTCGGACAGGGCGTGCCTGGCGTGGTACCGGCTCGGTGCGCGCCGCGTCGTTCTTGCGCGGGAGCTGTCGCTTGACGAAATAAGGCGTATTAGAGCGGGGGTGCCGGACGATCTCGAACTCGAGGTCTTTGTCCACGGTTCGATGTGCGTAGGATACAGCGGACGCTGCCTGCTCTCTAACTATTTCACGGGACGCGACTCAAATCACGGCGAGTGCGCTCAGCCGTGCAGATGGAAGTATTCCCCTTCCGCCATCGACCTCCGCGAGGAGAAAAGACCCGACGATCCGTCCGCGATCTGTCTCGAGGAGGACGGAGGGGAGACGTTCTTCATGTCCTCGCGCGATATGTCGATGATCTCTCATATCCGGGAACTCGAAGAGTCGGGGATATCCGGATACAAGATCGAGGGCAGGGTGAAGAGCGCGTACTACGCCGCCGTCGTGACGAACGCGTACAGGATGGCTCTCGACGCATACAGACGTGATCCGGACTCGTACGTGACCGATCCGGCGCTGCTTTACGAACTCGACAGCGTCAGTCACAGAGAGTATTCGACCGGGTTCTTCTTCGGCGACCCGAAAACCGATGCGAATACCGTAACGGAACACGGGTACGTCAGAGAAAAATCGTATCTCGCGACCGCGGTGTCGGACAGCGGGGAGCCGGACCCGGACGGGCTTTACACCGCGTACTTTATACAAAGAAACAAGGCGGTCGCGGGACAGTCCGCGGAGATCATATCTCCGGGATCGGTCGGAAAGCCGTTCGTCGTTTCCGATATCTTCGATGAGTACGGGGAGCCGATCGGATCGACGCCCCATCCGTCGATGAAGTTTTCGGTCCGCACTCCGTTCCCTGTCAGGGCGGGGGATATAATGAGAGGAGCGGGCGCGATCTGAGAGGGGGACGCTCTTGCATTTGCTTTACGCGATTTTTCTCGGTATCGTCGAGGGTCTGACCGAGTGGCTTCCGGTCAGCTCGACGGGTCACCTTATTCTGGTGAACGGAATTGTAAAAACGGAGGACGTTTTCACGTCCTCCGATCTTTTTTTGTACGTGATCCAGCTCGGCGCGATCCTCGCCGTACTGACCGTTTATTTCGGGCGGCTCAATCCGTTTTCAAAAAAGAAAACGCAGGAAGAAAGAAAAAAGACGCGCGCCCTCTGGAGCAAGATCGCCGCGGCGTGCGTCCCTGCCGCCGTCGTCGGGGTATTACTCGACGACTTTTCCGAGCGTTTTTTCTCGTGGCAGACCGTCGCCACTGCGCTTTTCGTCTACGGCGTCGCGTTCTGTCTCACGGCGCGGCTGAACCTGCACGTCAGGACGGGATCGGCGGAGGAGATAAATCTCCGCACCGCGCTCGCGATCGGCGCGTTCCAGACGCTTTCGATCGTGCCGGGAACTTCGCGCTCCGGGTCTACGATCCTCGGAGGGATGATCGCGGGGTGTTCGCGCGAGGCGGCGGCGGAGTTTTCATTCTTTCTCGCGATCCCCGTGATGTTCGGCGTGAGCGCCCTCAAGATCGCAAAAAATATCCCGCTTCTCACGGGCGGGAACGTTCTCGTTCTGCTCGCGGGAGCGGGCAGCGCGTATATCGTTTCACTGTTCACGGTGAAGTTCCTCACCGGGTTCGTCAAAAAACGCTCGTTTTTCGTTTTCGGCGTCTACCGGATCGTCCTCGCCGCGGCGGTGACTCTTTTCTTCCTAATCAGAGGTTGACCTCACCGCCTCGTTGAAAAAGTCGAGAACGAGGGCGAGAAAGGCGGGGTCGAGTTCGTTTGCGAGGTCACGGTTTACCTCGCCGCCCGACCACGTATTGACGTATTCAGCCGCCTCGCGCGAAAGCCACGGGGTCGAGTGTTCGTTTCTTTCCTCTTCTTCGGGCGCGAAAAACGTGAGCCCGTCACGTTTGATCGAATCTTTGAAACGGTACAGGGAGACATCGTACGGTACGGTGTCGTCCGACGATCCACCGACGATCAGAACGGGAGTATCGGACGCCACGACCGCTTCATGCGCTTTTGCGTCCGCATCCGCTCCGAACGCTATGAGGTTGCCGAGAAGCATGAACGGATATTCGACGTCCGCGAGGAATCCCACTCTTTTTTTCGCATGATAGATCATCGTCTCCGAAGGCGTGTCGAACGCGGATATCACGACCGCTCCGCGGATGAGACCGTATTTGCCGAGCGCGCACGCCGCGGCGTAACCGCCCGCGCTGTGACCGAAGAGAACGACGGGCAGGGAATTCATCCTTTCGTCCGTTTTGAGATATTCGAGGAACGCGAACAGATCTACCTTGACCTGAGCGAGTCCGAACGTGCCGCTTCCCTCGCTCTCACCGACTCCGGTCGCGTCGTAGGTGACGACGGACCATCCGTCGTCATAAAACGCTTTGATATGGTTCAGATGCGCGTCCGAGCCGTTTTTGATCCCGTTGACCAGAACGACGAGCCCCTTCGGGTCGTCGCGGCCGTAAAAGAATCCCGTGAGACGGTTCCCGTGCGAATCGAACGTGAATTTCCCGCGCGGATAATCCTTCGCGTCGTTTTCAGAGTATATGAGATTGAATCCCGTTCCTCCGTCCGCTCTCGGGAACATAAAGACGGGGACGAGCGCGGTGGCGACGACGGAGAGTACGACGAAAAGCGCGGCGGCGGTCAGGATGATCTTTACGATCCGTCTGACCGTCCCGCGTTTTTTATTATCGGTTTTTATTGTTTGGCTGTTATCCGACATTTTCCGGTCAATAGTATCTGTAATATGATAGTTCTCTTGATGCGCGGGAGAACGCCCATACTAAAATGCCGATGTATGCGATGAAAAAGATCGTCAACACGATGCTGAGCGGAATGCTCACGATCGAGAAGATCTTGCCGACTTTGGTCTTTCCGGTCGCGGGGCCGAAATCTCTTTCGTACGCTTTTGCCTTTGAAAAAGCGATAAAAGCGAAGATTATTCCCACGAATGAAAGTGCCCATGTACATGTGAAAGCGAGCGCGATGATACCGAAAGTAAGAACGGATTTCGACGCCTCTCTTTCTCTCTGGTCGACCGGCTTCGCGTACGGATCGACTTTGGGCGTCACGCGGTACGGATCGGACTGCGCGGGGACGGACGCGACGGGCGTACCGCAGTTCGGACAGAACATCGAGCCGTCCGGGATATTCGCTCCGCATTTGGTACAGAACATAAATTGCCTCCTTATGGGGATCGGGGCGTTATGCGATGCATAACGCCCCTGTTTCTGTTTCTCGGAATACCGATCAATAATTGAACTGGCTGGCGAGGTTGTTGAGAGCTGCTCTGGTCGCGATTGCCACAATGGTGATGATAACGGCCACAACTACACCGATGATGCCGAGAATCAGGCCGGCTTTGCAGAGACCGAACCCGGTCTTTGCCTGACCTTCGAGAGTCCCGCCCTGAGCTATGTACTCTTTGCCTTTCTTACGTCCGATGATCGCGAGGATCAGTCCGACGATACCGCCGTATGCGGTGAAAGCGAGAACGAGGCTGACGATGCCGAACGGAAGGATCGACGGCTGTGCAGCTGCGGGCTGCTGAACGGGCTGCTGATAGTTGTTCTGATCCATGAGGTACCTCTTTCCGGGCTTTCGCCCTGATTTAATATATTTCCACGGGACGTCTCCCGTCGGAAACCGGGATTATTTCTCGCGCATACGAGAGGGTGTCAGCAGGGGAAACGATACAGGGCGGGATCAATAATAGTATCTTATGGTCGCCGCTCCGCCCGCGATGGCAGCGATGACCCAGATCGCGAAGGCAACGGTACCGATGATCGAGAGGATCAGGCCGACTTTGCAGAGGATGAAACCGACCTTGGACGCGCCCGTGAGCTGTCCGCCCTGAGCGATGTACGCTTTGCCCTTGCTTCTTCCGATCGCGCCGAGGATGATTCCAACGAAGATCCAGTCAAAAACCAAAGACAGGATTCCGAATACGAGAAGGTTCGGCTGCGGTCCGACGTTTGCAGTCTGCTGATAGACGGGCTGCTGATAGACGGGCTGCTGGTAAGCCGGCTGCTGATACTGGGGCTGCTGCGGCTGCGCAGTCTGTGCGACCCGTTCTCCGCAATTCGGGCAGAATGCCGAGTCCTCCGGGATGGCGCCGCCGCATCTGGCGCAGAATTGATTACTCATATTATACCTCATTTCCGGGCGTTTGCCCATATTATTTTACAAATTTTTTATTTTTTCGACATTTTTTACCGTTGTTCAGCGAGAAAACTCTCCACGGCGTCGTCGTATTTCTCCATATTGTTTATGCGAATACGGGAATGCGCTCCGCGGTCGAACCATACGATCTTTTTCGGAGCCGTGCATTTTTCGTACATGATCTCCGTCTTTTCGGGAAGCGAGTACTGATCTTCTTTGCTGTGCAAGAACAGGATCGGCTTTTCAAGCCGCCCGATCCGCTTCAATGGTCCGTCCGTGACGACGTTCGCGCCTGAGATCGCCCAGATATGGAACATAACGCCCTGCGTCATAGGAAACTCTTTTCGGTCGGGACGGTCGACCCTCATGTGGTTGATGAACGACTCGTAGAAATTGACGTACATACCCTCGACGACGATAGAGTCGATATAATCCGGGCACTTCTTCGAAACGGCGGTGAACAGAGCCGTCGACGCGCCGATGCAGATCCCGAACAGGGTGATCTTCTCGATCCCGAACTTATCGTGAAGCATCCGGCTCCACTCGATGATGTCGCGGTATTCGCGGTAACCGAGCGAAGAGATCACCCCGTCTGAGTTGCCGTGCGCTCTGTTGTCGATCACGAGAACGGAACATCCCGCGCGTCTCAGCGGTTCTGCGAAGAAATACGAGTAAAGAAGCGATTCCATACGTCCGGCGATGATGATCACGGCTCTTTTGCTTCCGAAATCGAAGAACTCGCCCGCGAGTTTAAGTCTGCCGCTTTTTACGGTGACTTCCGTTTTGAGGTCTCTGTGCGTTTTCTCCCATTCGAGACCGATATCGAACATTCTTTTGTATTCTTCATCGTCGGGAATGCTGCACTCTCTGCCCCACTTTTCCTTTTTGTTTCTCACCAGCAGGACCGTGTAAATGATCGACGACATTACGAGAACGGGCAGGATGAAGAAAACGAGTATCGCGCCGATCACGGAAAGCGTCAGGATCCAGTACCATTCCATCAGGTTCACCTCACATTAGGGTAACAGGGGCTATCCGAACCCGGTTTTGCGCGAACAGCTAAAGTCGGGTGTCATTGCCCGATACTGCTGTTCGCACGAAGTTTGCACTGCCGTGCAAACTTCCGGAGTTTAACAGATCCCCTGCTTCGTTATCACCCTCGCAGG
>JAFWTH010000155.1 GCA_017518975.1 Clostridia bacterium | reverse complement strand
GGGGATCAAAGTCGCGTTCATGGCGGGGAACTACGGTCCGCTTGAGCTTACGCTCACCGAAGAAGACTCCGGAACGCCCGAATGCCCGATAACCTACTGCAAATACGGCGACGGAGACGTAGTCTTCAACAACGGATTCGATTGCGAAGTTTCCGATTTCGTCGATATCAGCGACGAAGAGAGATCGCTTTTCGCCGAAAAGTTCGCGGACGGAATAAAGAAAGCGGACGTTTCCTCCGTTTTCGACGCGACGGAAAACCCCGACGCGATCCGAGTCTATTACAACGGCGGGATGATGACCAAAGCCCGTTTTCCGAACAAATACCTTGACGGGTCCGACAATCTTCCACCCACGGCGGAGACCGTAGACGAGACGCACCTTCTGATCTTTTTTTCGCTTATGTACAAACGGCTCGAAAAATACAGCGAGCGGTGTTTTGAAACGATGGAGATCTGGGGTCACATCGTTCGCGGATACAGAAAGGACACTTTCAAGATCGTCGGTTACGACAGCGAAACAAGGCTTATGGAGGTTGGACAAAGCTCGACCGACGAATTCGGAGGCCATCTCAGAGTGGACGAAGGTCTGTGGATGGGCGCGGACGGAAAAGGCGTCGACATGTGTTTCTCAAACGTGCCGTACGAGCTCGACTTCGAGGGAGAATACTGGATCGACCCCACGACTAAGACTCTGTACGTTTACAAGCCCGAAGGAACGTACTTCATTCCCGGACCGGGCACGATGGTGACGATGGATCACGCGGACGACGTGACTTTCAGAGGCCTCTGCTTCCGTGCATCCGAAGAACGCTTCATATACGCTCATATGTGTCACGGTGTGACGCTGGAGCTCTGTGAATTCAACGGGACGGCGGCGACCGAGGGCGTATATTTTGACGACAATTCCGCACAGCGCCCGATGGATCTCACCGTCAGAGAATGTACTTTTTCAAACACCTACGGCCACGCGCTGTTCGTTAACGGGCACAATATCGGAGAACACAAATTCGAAAAAAGTACGGGAGTCGTTTTCGACAACAACCTCGTACAGACGACCAACATCGCGTACGACGTCTGGAACGGGATCCATTTTAATCACTGTACGGACGTTGCGGTCACTCACAACCGGTTCGAAGAATGCAGGAGAGGCGCGGTCTCCTTCAACCAGTCGTCCGGTCTTCTTGTGGAGTACAACGATTTCGACTCGGCCATGTGCGACTCCAACGACGGCGGCGTGATCTACACGGACTGGATATGCGACGGGCGGGATCTCGTGGTAAGATATAATTACTTCGGAAAAGTCGAATCCGCGGGAGCGGGCCAGTACGGTCTGTATCTCGATGAGTTCAGCAGCGGTTTTGATATCTGTTCCAACCTGTTCTACGACACCGGAAGCTGCGCCGCAATGTTCTCTCTGGGGCGAGACAACACGTTCCGGGAAAACGTCATTCTCTACGGTTCCGCGTGCGATTGGGGAACGAGCACGCGCAATGAGATCGAAGAGGCCGGTTCTCCCGAAGAAGCCGGACGGCAGGGAAGCTGGGGCATCAACTACGGCAAGCTGACCTGGACCGAATTCTTCGACAACTGCAAGTATCCCCCGTACAGGCAAGTCATTGAAGAAAGATGGCCTGATATGCTCAATATCCATTTTGAATATGACAATATCGACGACCCGTATTTCGCGCTCAATCAGGTGACGTACGTCATCGGGAATGCGGCGGTGTCGAAATCCGCGGATCGTTCCATTTTCACGACCGGCAGGAAATACGAGAAAATCTATGCGCATTACGAGAACAATGCGACGTACACGACTGATGAAAATCCGATCTTCGTAAACCCGACGCTCGGCGACTACCGCATACGCGAGGACTCCGGTTTCCCGGATATACATTTTGAATCGATCGGGAGGTATTAGACAAAGAAAGCCGTGACAAAGTCCAAGCTTACCGCGTTCGCGGACCACGGCGCGCGTTAAATAAGCGAATCCCCGGCGCAAGCCGGGGATTTTTTTGTTTTGTGTAGTTGAGTAGGTGATAATCGGTTTACAGCACAATACAAATCATTGCTCTATGTAATAATAAACGGTTGCGTTCCGGATCGAACCTTTTCCGGCATGGTTATCGTTCAATGAAAGTAACGCCCAATAATTGACAGTATCATAACGGAAGAAATAATTATTCCAGCGATTGATAGTCCTTTTGGACGATCTTTGCTTTTTATAAGATCATAAATGCAAAACCCCAAAGCAACAGGAGAAAGGAAAAACATGAAGGACAAAACAAAACCGACAATAGACATCCAGGAGGGCTTCGGTTTATTAACGGTATTCTGAACAATATTTCTGGTTGCAGTAGGATTCATATTGTTGCCATACGGGTATTGAGGAGTTGCGTAGTTGTTGCTTCCATACGTGTATTGAGGAATTGCGTAGTTGGGCTGGTCAATTGTTATTCTTGCTCTGCCATCAAAAGAAGCGTAAATATTTACCGGAGAATAGTCTTCGGGAACATAAACCGTTCTGTTATAGTTTCTTTTCCCTATCTTCAAAACCAGATCATGTTTCCCCGGCAAAAGATGAAATGACATATTCTGTCCGTTTAGAAAAACGCTTTTTTGATTTGTCGCAACAATTCTGACAACCATTTTCACATTCGGATTGATTGACGAATAGTGAATAAGTAATGTAGGATCAGATGAACGGTCTATTTTATACTCAATTTTTCCGCTATGAACTACATTTTGATTGATAGTCTGATTGACCTCAATCTTTTGGGAAAAATTAACGATTTTTGTACCGCAAAAAGAGCAGAAGAGTTGTTCTCTGTTATCATCTACACTAAGCTGTGCACCACAATTTGGGCATGTTGTGTTCACTAACATTCAATTCACCTTTTCGTTAAAAGAACTCACACAATAGTTTAAACAACTACGGATTACAGTTTTTGCATGGCTTGTACCCTAGAGCAGTGATTTCATCGCGGGTAGCTGTCATCTCCACTTTATTTTCAGGGTTCATCCTTTTAACAGATGGGCAATTTTGTTCATGAAAAACCATTGAATTCGGGTTCAAAATATATTTTTGTACTTTCGCAGGCTCTTTCGCTTTGCAGCGGGAACAAACATGATTTTTCCAATCGTGTCCGAGTGCACTCCCCGTTGTTGCTCCGCACACCTTACAGGTTTTAGGCTTTGTACACGTAGCAGCCTGATATTGATGTCCGAGAGCACTTCCCGTTGTTGCCCCACATACTTTGCAGGTTTTAGGCTTTGTACACGTAGCAGCCTGATATTGATGACCGAGAGCATTCCCCGTTGTTGCTCCGCACACCTTACAGGTTTTAGGCTTTGTACACGTAGCAGCCTGATATTGATGTCCGAGAGCACTTCCCGACGTCTTTCCGCAAACGCTGCAAGTTTTTGGAGACGTACACGTTGCGGCGTTCCATTTGTGATCTGATTTGGCGATAGGTTCATCGTTCCATTTTTCGCAACGGGTACAATAGAATGAAGCTACGCCTTCGGTGGTACAAGTCGGGTTTTTAGTTACTGTCCTTTGTGTCTTAATATGTCCGAGTGCCGAAAGAGCTACGTGCTTTTCAATACCGCAGTCCATACACACATAGACAACTTCACCTTTTTCTGTACACGTAGGTTCTGAGTTGACCCGTCCCTCGTCCCAATAATGGATATAAAGACCGTTTGAGCAGTAGCGCATCAGAACGGTTGCGACTTCCGCTCTCGTTGCATTATCGCGGGGGGCAAGGATTGTCGTTCCTTTAAGATCTTTTGTTCCGGAAATAATGCTTTCGGCAATCGCCCACTCCATTCCTTTTTTTGCCCAGTCCGATACTTTCGAACCATCCGGAAATACATTTACTCTAGTTGACGCAGAATCATTGCATCCCATATACTGCGTGTAACGGTACATAATTGTCACGAGTTGTTCTCTTGTTATATTCCCATTTGGATCGAACAAACCGGCTGCGACTCCCGTAACGATTCCGTTCTCGCCTGCCCAGCAAACAGCATCCGTATACCATGTTCCTGCGGGTATATCATTAAAATTATTTGAATAATTGGACGGAGAACCCTCGTATCTCCAAAGGACTGTAACTAGCATCGCGCGGCTCATTTTTGTATTCGGCTCAAATTTTTTTGCTGACGTTCCATTCATCAGGCCATTGCTATAAACATAATCTACTGAGTTTTTGAACCAGGAACCGGGCTTGACGTCAGAGAAAACGTCCGTGCTGGAAACATAAAGGGATTCTCCTTCGACAGAAATCGGAACTGAATTGATAATGAAAACAAATAAGAATAATAGTGAAACAAACACGAGAAAGCTATTTCTTTTCATTTTAAAACACTCCATACAATAATTTGACAACCATATATTTAATTATATCATATTTTTCAGTATCAGTAAATCTCAATTCCCAGATTATCCGCTTTGGTTCGGGATTTGTTTATACCGTATTGATCAGGCCGGGAAGCATAGAGGATTTGATGTCGTTGATCAACGTAATCAAAGACGGCGTTGTTTTCCCGGATATCCGTTTTGAATCGATTGGGATATATTAGTCAAATAATACCGTGACAATGCCACGTTTACCGCGTCCGCGGATATTGACGCATTTCAAAAGCAGATCCCCGTGAACCGGGACTCCAGGCATTTTGGATATGTTTTATGATCCGTGGCTTCCGGTTACTCCGGCGGAGGAAGCGGACGTTGTCTTTAGACCGGAATCTCCGCTGCGGCCGAAAGATTGATTTATCGGCCCAACGATGGTATACTAAAACCGAATAAACGAATCGAAAGGATCGCTGAAAATATGATAAAGGTCGCATTTTACGACGCGAAGGCGTACGATAAGCCGTCGTTCGAGCGGTACGGCGCGCTTCGCGGCGTGAGTTTCAAATATCTGGAAACGAAACTGAACGAGGACACCGCCGAGCTTGCGAAGGGGTGCGACGCGGTGTGCGTTTTCGTTAACGATACGGTGAACGCCGCGGCGATAGACCGTCTTTACGCGCTCGGCATTAAGCTGATCGCCCTGCGCTCGGCGGGGTACAACAACGTCGACGTGCGGCACGCTTTCGGAAAGATCCACGTCGTCCACGTCCCCGCGTATTCCCCGTACGCCGTGGCGGAACACGCCATGGCGATGCTGCTCACGTCCGTGCGGCGCGTCCACAAGGCGTACAACCGCACGAGGGATTTCAACTTCTCGCTGAACGGTCTCTGCGGATTCGATCTTCACGGCAAGACCGTCGGAGTGATCGGCACCGGAAAGATCGGACGCATCTTCATCGACGAATGCCGGGGCTTCGGTATGAACGTGATCGCATACGATCCTTACCCCGCGGAGGACGCGGGTATCGAATACGTCCCGCTCGACCGCCTTTTCGCCGTAAGCGATATAATCTCGCTTCACTGTCCGCTGAACGACGGAACGTTCCACGTCGTCGACGCCGACGCGATCGACAGGATGAAGACCGGCGTCGTGATCGTCAATACCTCGCGCGGCGCGCTGATCGACGCAGAGGCGCTTCTCGAGGGGATCAAGTCGAGAAAGATCGGCGCGGCGTGCCTCGACGTGTACGAGGAGGAGGCGGACGTGTTCTTCGAGGACCGGTCGGGTCATATTCTCGACGACGATCTGCTCTCGCGGCTGATCTCGATGCCGAACGTGCTCGTGACCTCGCATCAGGCGTTCCTGACAGAAGAGGCGCTCAACGGCATTGCGGAAACGACTGTGAACAACGTTCTCTCTTTCTTTGAAAACGACGGAATATGCGACAACGAGCTGTGCTACCGGTGCGGGAACATCGAAAGATGCAAAAACGGCCGGAGCGAAAGATGCTTCTGATCACAAAAATATCCCCGGCGCGAGCCGGGGATATTTTTTATAGTCCGGTTTATTCTTTCATAGCGCGAACAGGAACGCTACGGCGTTTTATGTGCTCTTCATTTTGTGTGTCGTAGGGAGCGATCCCCTGATCGCTCCGAACTTATATCCCGCGCATGCGAGCGCGGATTTCATGGTTCGGACCGCTCTCGTGAATACTTGCAAAGACGTATTTTCCGGTCACCGATTCACGAGGCCGTCCGGACATTATTCCGCGGCTTCGCCGCGATTTGATCGAAACGCGCCTGCGGGCGCGGGATCTGAGGTGCGGACGCCTAAGAGGCGTCCCTAGGGTAACAGGGGCTATCCGAACCCGGTTTTGACGGGTTGATTTTTGCCCCTGCTTCGTTATCACCCTCGCAGGTAGGAGTCGCTACCTGCTTCGGGCACTGCCTTGCCGGGACAAAAATCATCTCCGGCAAAACTCTTC
>JAFWTH010000154.1 GCA_017518975.1 Clostridia bacterium | reverse complement strand
AGTGGAATTTACCGTTTTGGAGGAATAAACAATTTATGAGCGGAGTCGGTGCCGTTATATGTGAGTTTGATCCACTCCATACGGGTCATAAAAAAGTAATTGACCTTGCAAAAAGTCGTTCGGATGTTGTCGTCGGAATTCTCAGCGGCAATTTTACTCAGCGATCGCTGCCGTCTTTATTTGACAAATATTCGAGAGCTCGCGCGGCAGTCGGATGCGGCGTCGATCTCGTTATTGAACTTCCTTTTCCGTGGTCTTGCGCGGGAGCGGAGTATTATTCTTTCGGAGCGGTTTCTATCGCACTTTCTCTCGGAGTTGATGCGTTTTTCTTTGGTTCAGAATGCGGAGATGTCGAGGAACTGAAAAGAGCCGCCGCTTTTTCTCAGTCTCCCGATTTTATTGAAAAAACGAAAGAGTTATTTTCCGATCCGAAAACCGGGTCAGCCGAAGCGTTTGATTCCGCTTTTCGTTCCGGAGGTTTCAAGATCGGGAAGAATGATAAACTTGCGATAGAGTATATAAAATCCGTTTCACGCTACGGACGAAAAGACGTTTCATTCGATACCGTAAAAAGAGACTCCGCTGTTGCAGGCGCTTCAAAGATCAGAAATGAGATATTATCTTCCGGTTTGTCCTCGGCAAAAAACATGATAGCGCCGGAGGCGTACGATTCATATATTTCCGGAACAACGATTAGATCATCGCGTGAGAAGTTTGATTTAATTGAGTTTTTATTTTTTCGATTTTTCACCAACGAAACGCTCGGAGACGTTTTTGAGGCGAACGGCGGATTGGGGAACAGACTTCTTCGTATCGCAGCATCGTCATCTTCTCCATCTGAATTCTTTTCGTCGGTTAAAACGAAGAGATATACCGATTCGAGGATAAGGCGTGCTGCTCTTTATTCGCTTTTCTGCGTAACCAGAAACGACCTTGCGATCCGCCCGTCGTTTTCTTTCCTTCTTGCGGCTGATAAAAAAGGAAGAGATTATCTTTCCGCCTTTGTCGGGCGGGACTTTGAAGTTTTCACAAAGCCGTCAGACGTTTTGAGATGTCGTTCAAGACAGACGGATCTTGAGTTGAGAGCGGACGAGTTATATTCTCTTTGTTCGGATCCTCCCGCTTCAAAGGGACGATTCGTCAGATCGTCACCTTATATCGAATAAAAAGATCTCCGCTGTCAGCGGAGATCTTTTTATTCGATACGGAAAAGTCTTTTTGCATTTTCAAATGTCAGTTCCGCAATCCTTTCGGGGGAAACGTTTCTGATCTGTGCGAGCGTTTCGACTACGAGAGGAAGGAGACCGGAAAAGTTAATCTCGCCTCTGTGAGGAGACGGCGCCAGGTACGGTGCGTCCGTTTCAATAAGTATCATATCATCCGGGACGAGAGCGGCGACTTCTTTAACGGTTTTCGCGTTTTTGAAGGTAACGGTTCCGCCGAAAGATATAAAGTAACCCATTCCGACGAGCTGTTTTGCCATTTCCGTACTTCCGGAATAGCAATGAAATACTCCGCTTACTTTGGGATTATTCCTGACGATATCAAACGAATCGCCGTGGGCGTCTCTGTCGTGTATCACGACGGGGAGGGAATACTTTTCAGCGATCTTCATCTGACTGTCAAAGAAATACTTTTGCCTGTCGCGATCAGTACCCTCGTAGTGATAATCGAGACCGATCTCTCCGACGGCGACGACTTTCGGATGATTGAGAAGCTTTTCGGTTTCAGAAAGCAATATATCGTCTTTTTCCGGTCCGTAGAATCTGATATCGGAAGGATGTATGCCTACGGCAGAGTAAATCAGGTCGTATTTTTTTGCAAGTTCAATGGTCGAGAGATTCGTTTCCGGTCTGGTTCCGGCGCAGATGATTCTTTCCACTCCCGCTTCGCGGGATTTTTTAATCGCTTCATCGGTTCCGCCCGGAAAATCGTTTCGGAATTTCGGATCGTCGTAGTGCGCGTGAGTGTCGAACAGTCGCATATTTATCTCACTCGTTCTCCGAGAGGCGTGTCGTCGGAGAGGAAAACGACTCGTACTTCTTCTTCGCCCGAGGCGAGGATCATACCTTGAGATTCGACTCCGCAGAGAGTAGCGGGTTCAAGGTTCGCGACGACGATCACTTTTTTACCTGTCAGATCTTCCGGTTTGTAGTATTTTGCTATACCGGAAACGACCTGACGCGTCTCATAACCGAGGTCAAGTTTCAGTT
>JAFWTH010000153.1 GCA_017518975.1 Clostridia bacterium | reverse complement strand
ATTGAACTTTTCGCGTCCCGCCGCGCCTTTGAGATACGATGCGTAATCGGACGTCGATACTCTGCATTTTTCAAAGAGTTTCGTCTTTTTGGCGTTTTCGATGATCGTCGCCGTCGCCTCGCGCGACGAGTCGACGATGACGGCTCGTTCCGCACCGCGCGACAGCGCCTCTATCGCGAGCTGACCCGATCCGCCGAAAAGGTCGAGCACGACCCGCCCCTCGAGATCGAACTGGATCATAGAAAAGATCGCTTCTTTGACCTTATCGGACGTCGGCCTCGTCGCGTCCGAATCGAGAGTCGCGAGTTTTGTTCCCCGCGCTGTTCCGGTTATTACCCTCATCAGTTCTTTTCCTTTCCTTTATCCTTGAAATAGGAGACTATCGCGTCGGCGTCCTTCGCGCCGATCCCCGGCGCGCTCATAAGCTGTTCTTTGTTCGCGGATCTTATCGCGTCGAGCTTTTTGAAGTGGGAGAGGAGCGCTTTTGCTTTTGCGGGACCGATCCCCGGAATCTTTTCGAGCGACGACGTCCTCAGAGTTTTTCTTTTCGCCTTTTTCATCCGCCCTATAGTGAATCTGTGGACTTCTTCCTGAATGCCGTAGATGAATCTGAATACGTTTTCCTGCTTCGAAATATCGCACTCTCCGTCGGGAGATATGAGCGTCCTCGTCTTGTGAAAATCGTCTTTTACCATACCGAAAACGGGGATATAGCCGTATCCCGCCTCATCAAGCGCCTCTCTGACGACCGAGACGTGACCCGCCCCGCCGTCAAGCAGGATGAGATCCGGCGCACGTCCGATCCCCTCGGGCGCTCCCGGTTCGATATGCGAGACGCGCCTCAGGAGCGTTTCTCTCATCGAGGCGTAGTCGTCGGGAGACGACAGCCCTTTTATCGAGAACGTTCTGTACTCGCTCTTTTTCATCGCTCCGTCCACCGCGACGACCATACCTGCGGTGATATGCTCCGAACCGAGGTTTGAAATATCATACGCCTCGATCCGCTCGGGAAAGATCTCGAGCGACAGGAGGGAAGCGAGTGAGAAGAGCGTCTTTTCCGCCGCGCGGGTTTTCGTCACTTTCGATTCGGTGTGCGATCTCGCATCGCCGACGACCATATCGCACAGATATTTCGACGCGCCCCTTTTCGGGGTGCGGAGCGTGACTCTGTGCCCGCACAGCGTGTAAAGGAACGACTCGACCTCGTCGGTATCCTTTTCGGACAGTTCGAACGACAGAAGTATCTCCTTCGGGATATACTCTCTCGTCCGGTAGAGACCTGCGACAAACGACGCGAGTGGAGATTCCTCCGGCGGATCTTCTCCTTCCTGCACGGTAAGCGCGCGGTCGTCGAAAAGGAAATGCTCGCTGTCCGAAACGCATCCGCCGCGTATATAGTAAACGGAAACGGAGTCGTGGTTCGCTTCCGTCATCGAAGCGGTACAGAGACCTATAACGTCACACTCCGTTTCGGGAGAACCGACCGTTTTCTGCTTTTCGCGGAGTTTGCGGAGCGCTGAGAGCGTGTCGCGGCACTTTGCCGCGGATTCGAACTGAAGTTCCTCCGAGAACTTCTCCATATCGTTCTCGAGCTTCCGCTCGACGGCGGCGGTGTCGCCGCGGAGAACGTCGACGGCGTCGCCGATCGCCGCCCGGTATTCTTCCGGCGTAACTCGTCCCGCGCAGACGCCGAGGCAGCGCCTTATCTGATAATTCACGCACGGTCTGCCTCGTCCGATGTCCTCGGGAAACTTTTTTCGGCACGACGGGATCCCGAAAGTCTTTTCAAGAGACGAAATAACGGAGAAGACCGTCGACGTCGACGAGTACGGGCCGAAATACAGGGAACCGTCAGCCGCGCGTTTACGCGTCATCACGATACGCGGATACTCATCCTTTACCGTAACCTTGATATAGGGATAGGACTTTGCGTCCTTGAGCTTGATATTGTAGCGCGGCGTATGCTGCTTGATGAGGGAGTTCTCCATCGCGAACGCCTCCATCTCCGTATCGCACGTGATGAAGGAAAAATCCGCGACGGACGACGCCATCTTTTCCGTCTTGACGTCGTGCGCTCCGTGAAAATACGAGGAGACCCTGTCGCGCAGAGAACGCGACTTGCCGACGTAGATGATTTTTCCCGAGTCGTCCCGCATGATGTAGACTCCGGGGGAGCGGGGAAGGGACGCCGCTTTTTTGCGCAGCGCCGCGAGATCTCTTTTTCGTGGCGTCCGTTCGTTTTCCAAAGCGCCGGCTCCTTTCGATAAAAAACCGAGCGAGGACATAGTTCGCCTCGCTCTGATCATTCGATATTAAAGTTTGTGCTTTCGGTCACTCGGAGAATCCGGTGTCGATCAGAGTGGCAAGCCCCTCGATCGCCTCTGCCTCGTCAGCGCCGTCGGCGTGAAGAGTGATCGTCATTCCCTTGACGATTCCGAGAGACAGAACGCCGAGCAGACTCTTGGCGTTCACGCGGCGATCATCCTTCTCGACCCAGATGGAACTCTTGTACGAGTTTGCTTTCTGAATGAAGAAAGTAGCGGGGCGCGCGTGCAGTCCCACATTGTTATTGATAGTTACCTCACGTGAAACCATTTTCCTGCTCCTGTTTCAAAAGTGACGGTGCGGATCGCGCCCGTATGGCGCGTCCTGTCTTCCGTATTGTGTATTATAACAAAAGCCGCGGTCAAAATCAATATGCCGATGCGAATTTTTAATCGGCATATTCAACAACAAGTTTTCACAAAAATACGATTCCGCGGTTATTTATTGATAAAAAACGCAGAAAAGGACCGTGTGCGGTCAGACCGCACACGGTTCGTATCATATTATTTCATCCTGCGCCTGATGCGGCTGCCCGGCACAGATACTACACGGGTAACAGGGCGGTTGCATTCGGATGCAGAATCGCCGTTTTTTTCCGTGAGGCGTATTTGCATACGACGAGGGAAAAAACGGCGATAGATAAAGCGCATTGAAAAAATCCGTAGGATTTTCACCTTGAAAAGAGATGAAACCCTACGGATTTTCTCTGGTTAATCAATGAAAGAGACCTGCGCTTTATCGTTCTGCGCCTAATGCGGCTGCCCTGCGTTCAGCAAGCGCCGTGAGCGAGCATTGCGTCTACTACCTTTTTGAATCCCGCGATGTTCGCTCCCGCGACGTAGTTGCCCTTCATCCCGAATTCCTCGGACGCGCCCGCGATGTTCGCGTAGATATTCGTCATGATGCCGTGAAGCTTGCTGTCGACTTCCTCGAACGTCCAGCTGAGCCGCTCGCTGTTCTGGCTCATCTCGAGCGCGGAGGTCGCAACGCCGCCCGCGTTCGCCGCCTTTCCGGGGATGAACAGGACGCCGTTTTCCTGCAGGTATTTTGTCGCCTCGATCGTCGTGGGCATATTCGCGCCTTCACAGACCGCGGTAACGCCGTTCGCGACGAGCGCTTTGGCGTCGTCGATGAGGAGCTCGTTCTGCGTAGCGCAGGGAAGAGCGACGTCGCACTTGACGCTCCATACGCCGCGTCCCTCGTGGTACTCGGCGTTCGGACGGTAGTTCTTGTATTCGGAGAGACGGGCGCGGCGGACTTCCTTGATCTCTTTGACCGCCTTCAGGTCGATCCCGTCTTTGTCGCAGATCCAGCCGGTCGAGTCGCTCATCGTGACGACTTTCCCGCCGAGAGCGGTCGCCTTCTCCGCCGCGTAGATCGCGACGTTGCCGGCGCCCGAGATAACGACGGTCTTGCCGTCGAGAGAAGTGCCGTGATCCTTGAGGAGCGCGTCGACGATGTAGAGCAGACCGTATCCGGTTGCTTCCGTTCTCGCGAGAGAACCGCCGTAGGAAAGGCCCTTTCCGGTGAGGACGCCCTCGTAAAGACCTCTGATCCTCTTGTACTGACCGAACATATATCCGATCTCACGCGCGCCGGTGCCGATATCGCCCGCGGGGACGTCGGTATCCGCGCCGATATACTTGCAGAGTTCCGTCATGAAGGACTGGCAGAACGCCATGACCTCGCGGTCGGATTTGCCCTTCGGATCGAAGTCGGAACCGCCCTTGCCGCCGCCGATCGGCAGACCGGTAAGGGAGTTCTTGAAGACCTGCTCGAACCCGAGGAACTTGATGACGCTGAGGTTGACGGAGGGATGAAGTCTCAGACCGCCCTTGTAAGGACCGATCGAGTTGTTGAACTGTACTCTGTAACCGGTGTTCACACGGATCTTGCCGGAGTCGTCGACCCACGGAACCCTGAATATTATCTGTCTGTCGGGCTCGGTGATCCTCTCTAAGATCGCCTCGCTCTCATAGAGCTTTTCGTTCTTGGTGATGACGGGTTCGAGAGACTCGAATACCTCGGTCACCGCCTGCAGGAACTCAGGCTGATGCGCGTACTTTGCTCTGATCGTGTCAAGCGTTTTTTCGGTATATCCCATCTTAAAATCTTCCTTTCCCGCGGGGAGAACGGAACGGTCTTCCTGCGGATTTGTATTTTACGCTAATAAATATACCACACAGCGAGTAAAAATGCAACGGAAAACAAAGGCGGAGGACGAAAAAAATCCGGGTAAAAAACGCTCCGATTTCGGGTAATTTGACCGAATTCGTTTTAAGTATTGAAAATATATATTTTTGGTGTTATAATTTGCAGTTGATAACGCGGGAGCGTTCTCCCGTGCTTTGGAAACGGAGTCGTCAACTATGAAGATCATCATAATAGGAGCCGGAAAAGTCGGCAGATCTCTTGCGGAGCGCCTTTCCTCCGAATCGCACGACGTCACGGTCGTCGATATCGATAAAGCAGTCATCGAGGATATCGTCAATACGTGCGATATTATCGGTATCTGCGGCAACGGCGCTCTTTACGGGGTAGAGGAGGAAGCGGGAGCCAAGACCGCGGATCTCGTTATCGCCTGTACGAACGCCGACGAGATCAATCTGCTCATCTGTATGCTCGCAAAAAAACTCGGAACTCATCATACGATCGCTCGCGTGAGGAATCCCGAGTACGAGCAGCAGCTCCGCTTGATGAGAGACGATTTCGGCCTTTCGATGGCGATCAATCCGGAAAAGGCGACCGCGCGGGAGATTGCACGCGTTCTGCGGTTCCCGACCGCAATCAAACTCGAGTCGTTCGCAAAGGGGCGTCTCGAACTTCTCGAATATATGATCGTCAAGGGGTCCCGTCTCGACGGGATCGCTTTGTCCGGTCTCTCCTCGTCCGTCCGCGCCAAAGTCCTGATCTGCGCGGTCGAGAGGGAAGGTCACGTTACCATACCGTCAGGAGATTTTATTCTTCGCGAGGGCGATACGATCTATATCACCGCGTCGACGCAGGAACTGAAGAATTTCTTCTCTCACCTCGGCGCTCTTCGCGCGGGAGTATCCTCCGCGATGATCGCGGGCGGGAGCAATATCGGGTATTACCTCGCGAAAGAGTTGACCGACGCCGGGATAAAATTCACCATCATTGAAAAGAATCCGATCCGCTGCCGTCATCTGAGCGAGCATTTCCCGAACGAGCTCATCATCAACGGCGACGCCACGGATATCGAACTGCTCGCCGAAGAGGGGCTCACGAAGACTGACTCGTTCGTTGCTCTCACGGGGATCGACGAGGCGAACATCCTTCTTTCTATGTACGCCGTCAAGAACGGAGTCGGGAAGGTCGTCGCAAAAGTCAACAGAAAGTCGTTTTCGGATCTCGTCTCGCGCAGTACGCTTACCGATACGATCGTCTCGCCGAGCGCGATAACGGCTGACAGGATCCTTCAGTACGTCAGGTCGATGAGGACGTCTCCCGAAAACGGAATTAAGACGCTTCATCAACTCGTCGGAGGACGCGTCGAAGCTGTCGAATTCACCGCGTCAGCACAGACCGGACTCACCGGCAAACCGCTTGCGGATCTGTCGATAAGGGACGACGTCCTGATCGCGGCGATCGTTCGTGAAAACGGAAGGATAGTGATCCCGGACGGCTCGTCCGAGATCGAAGACGGCGACAGCGTTATCGTCATTACGATGGATAAGACGCTCACGACGCTGCCCGATATCGTTCGTCGGGGAGGCGCGAAAAAGTGAATTTCAAATCAATGAGGTATATCCTCAGCAGGATCATGCTCGCCGAAGCGGCTTTCATGGCGATCCCGCTTGTGGTGGCGCTGATATACCGGGAGTTTTACGATATTCCCGCGTTCGTCATTCCGATCGCGGCTCTCGTCGCCGCGGGAATTCTCATAAGCATAAAGGCGCCGCGCGACGGCGCGCTCTTCGCGCGCGACGGACTTGCCATCGTCGCCCTTTCGTGGATCATCATGTCTCTTTTCGGCGCGCTTCCTCTCTTTATTTCACGTGCGACTCCGACGTATATAGACGCGCTTTTTGAGACTGCTTCCGGTTTCTCCACGACCGGGGCGTCCGTTATAGATCCCGCAAAACTCGCGGACGTCGCGACCGGGACTCCTGCGCAGATCGGATGCGGCGTTCTTTTTTGGCGCAGTTTCACCCACTGGATCGGAGGTATGGGCGTTCTTGTGTTCGTTATGGCGGTCCTTCCGATCTCGGGCGCCCGCAGTATGCATATAATGCGTGCTGAAGTGCCCGGCCCCGAGGTGGGCAAACTCGTCACCAAAATGAGCAATACGGCTAAGATACTCTACGCGATCTACTTCGCGATCACTTTGATCGAGACGGTTTTCCTCGTCTGCGGGGGTATGACCGTATACGACGCCCTGATCCATTCGTTCGGAACAGCCGGAACGGGGGGATTCTCCAACCAGGCGGCGAGCATAGGCGCGTATAACAGCGTATATATCGACGTCGTCGTATCGGTCTTTATGCTTCTGTTCGGAGTAAACTTCAATCTTTATTATTTCATTCTTCTTCGCCAGATGAGAAAGGTGTTCTGCAACCTCGAACTCCGTGTTTACCTCATCACCGTCGGTATCGCGACGGGCGTCATTACCGCGAATATATTCCACATTTACAAATCCTTCGGTACGTCTCTGCGATACGCCTTTTTCCACGTGTCGTCTCTCGTTACCACGACCGGTTTCGGCACGGGAGGAAATCTCGTCAATTTCAACGGCTGGCCTAACCTTTCGCAATGCATCATCGTTCTTCTTATGTTCTTCGGAGCGATGGCGGGATCTACCGGAGGCGGCTTCAAGCTCTCCCGCATCATCATTCTGTTCAAGGCGGGAGTCGCGGAACTGAAAAAAATGCTTCACCCGCGCTCCGTTCACCCGGTCACGATCGATAAAAAGCCCGTCGACGACGCGACCATCCGCGGCACGTTCATATACTTCGCGCTTTATGCGACGGTCTTTATTTCCTCGTGCCTGCTTCTGTCGATCGATCCCGCTACCGAATACGACACCACCACGACTTTTACCGCGGTGCTGTCATGTCTGAACAATATCGGACCGGGACTCGGAAAGATCAGCCCGCCGGACGGAAACTTTATGTTCTTCTCTCAGCCCGCGAAGCTGCTCCTTACTTTTGATATGCTCATGGGACGCCTTGAGATATTCCCGATCCTTATGATATTTGCTCCCGGTATGTGGATCAGAAGGAGGCGTTCCGGTCTCAGATCCCGCTCCGCCGAAGCGCTTCCCCCGTCTGCGGACTCGGAATAATAACGTGAAACCGAAAAAACGTTACCATGAGCGAGCATACGGAGTAACGTCGGATCGCGCGAAGGATATATCTGCAGCTAAAAAGGACCGTTTGATCGCCATTCAAAACGGTCCTTGTTTTTTGTAATATTCTATCCATTTTTTCTCTTATTCGCTTGACAAACAAGGAATAATTGTGCTATTATTACTATATCGCATAATGTATGCGAACTGTTTTTCGGAAATTTTATTATTTTTGGAGGGTTTTATATGGCCAAAAGATTATTCAGTGCGGTCATCGCGTTGATTTTCATCGTATCAACGTTGGTGATCCCGACGTCCGCTGACGTCCCGACTTCCGGGACGACGGAGAACGGTTATCCGATCCCCGAACTTTGCGCGAGGACGAATGAACCGAACGTAACGAACTACGCTTTCGAGCTGAAGCGCGTTCACGCCGGATACGTCGTCAAGGACGGCGTCATCGGCGAGAACGAGTATTATCCGCTCGGCATCCCGAGAGACGAGATCATCCTCAAGGGTTCGAACGAT
>JAFWTH010000152.1 GCA_017518975.1 Clostridia bacterium | reverse complement strand
TTTTATGATCCTGGGATCGGCCATAAGAAATCCGTCGACATCGGTCCAGTTTTGATATACCGACGCCATTACGGCACGGGAAATGATTGAACCCGTTATATCAGATCCCCCGCGGGAGAAAGTTTTAATGGTTCCGTTAGGCATTGAACCGTAAAAACCGGGGATCACCGCATATTCATGTTTTTTCAGTTCAGTATATAAAAGCGAATCCGTGATTTCAGGTTCAAAGATCCCGTCGTCTGCAAATTTAATGAAAGGAGCGGGATCGATAAAATCAAATCCGAGAAAAGCCGAAAGGACTTTGCCGTTCAAATACTCTCCGCGGGATGCGGCGTAATCGCGTCCTGCGTGATGCATGATAGCCCATTTAATATGCGTGTATTCTTCAATAAGATCAAGTTCAATACCAAGTTCGTTGATAATTGAGTCATATCTTGAGGTAACTGATGAGAATAGATCGTCTATGCTCTTTCCGGAGGACGATAATGAGTAGCATTCATAAAGCATATCCGTGACTTTATCATCATTTTTGAAACGTTTTCCGGGAGCAGATGGCACGACGTATCTGATCCTGGGATCAGACATAACGATTTCTTTGACTTTTTTGAAGTGCTCTCCGTTTGAGAGAGAACTTCCTCCGAATTTCGCGACAACTAACCCGTCCTCGGAAAAAGCCGATTTGATTATATTCGAATCAATATTCTCTTTCTGCGTTAGTTGGATCTTATCTATCATAGGTTATTCTTCTTTCGTTAATTGAATCCTCGGTTATATTTTATTCCGTTAAAATTATATTGTAACAGTCGGAATAAGTCAATATTGTTTTTATACAAATCGTCGGCTGAGAGTGCTTTGCTTTTAACGGCAGTTGACAAATCGTGCTTGCTAATATATACTTTACGTAAATTAGTCATCGAGGTAACCGTTGAATGAAAAGTGAAACAATATTCAGAAACGCTGAAATAATGATCCCCCAAAATGTGGATCTTTCTTTATGGTCTGTTATAGCGTGCGATCAGTTCACGTCAGATATAGATTATTGGAAATCAGTTGAAAAACTTGTTGCTAACTCCCCGTCAACTCTTGATTATATTCTCCCTGAGGCCTATCTGGGATCAGAAAAAGAAGCGGAAACGAAAAAACGCATAAAAGAAAAAATGAAAGCTGTGAACGTTTCCGATTATGACATATTTGACGGATTTGTTTACGTTGTAAGAACACTCCCCGATGGCTCCGTCAGAGAGGGCGTCGTTGGTGCGATCGATCTTGAAGAATACGATTATTCTCCTGATTCAAATTCAAAAATAAGAGCAACGGAAGAGACTGTGCAATCCAGAATACCGGCTCGTGTTGAAATAAGAAAATCCGCGGATTATGAACTCCCGCATATTATGGTTTTTGTCCCTTCTGAATGCAAAATAATTGATGAAGCAGGCTTATTGGTTTCCGGTGACGACCCGCTATATGATTTTGAACTTATGATGGGCGGCGGACATGTAAAAGGATACAAGATTACCGGAAATGAAGCGGATTCCCTCTTGAAAAGGATTGCCGCATATGAGCAATCCGGACGCGATGTTTTGTATGCAATAGGTGACGGAAATCATTCTTTAGCTGCAGCAAAAGCCCGTTATTCTGAGCTAAAGGAAGAAATCGGGGATATCGCCCTTTCTCATCCTTTAAGATACGCCCTTTGCGAGATCATCAATATCGGAAGTGATTCAATTTTTTTCGAGCCCATTTACCGCATAGTTACAAACTGTGACGTTTATGATCTTTTAAAAGCCCTTGATGAGGAAACGTCGGGTACAGGCACCCAACAGATTACGGTTATCACTAAAGATATAAGATCAGAGATGAATTTCACTTCTCCATCTTCTCCGTTGACTGTAGGATCGGTTCAAAACTTTATTGACGGTTATCTAAACCATTTCCCGAAAGCGCAATGTGACTATATTCATGGGAGGAAGGATCTTATCAAGCTGTCTTTGAAAGACGGTGCGGTTGGATTCATATTCGATGGAATTGATAAAGAGGATTTATTCGAATATGTATCAAGGTACGGTCCGTATCCAAGAAAAACTTTCTCAATGGGTGATGCAAGAAGTAAAAGATACTACCTGGAAATGAGAAAAATAAAAGAATAACAAACAAAAAACTGACGCCGATACTTTTTATCGGCGTCAGTTTTAATTACGTTAATTATTTACCCTTTGAATAAACTTTATACATCGCAGCAAAAGAATCTTCCATTTCAGAGTCTTTTTCGTTAAGCATATCAACAAGCAGATTGTTCACTGCCATCTGTTTCCTCAGGGCTCCGAGTTCTTTTGAAAGGTTTTCATACGATATTGCATCAATTTGAGCTTTAATCCTTGCGGAGAGTTTAGCCAGTTCTTCATACTCCGCACGGTTTGCGTCAGTAACGTATTCAAATCCGATAAACGGACTCGTTGCAGAGTCAAGGTTCTGCTGTTTAGCTCCGTCCCAGAAACTCATCGGTACACCGAAGTCGGGATAAGTAATAAAGATATTTCCGGTGTCTTCGATGTTCATCTTGTAGTCGTCGGAACGTGATACGATGACGTCCGGGTCATTCGGATCGATATCCCAATGAACCCCCTGAACCCCGTACTGAAGAATTGTCCGGAAAGTTTCATTGGTATTGAGATACGTTATGATTTCCATTGATCTTGACACGCTCTTTGTATAGGGACTTACGGCAAACATAGACGCAAAAATATCGTCTTCATCTGCGTAAGGAACGGCGTGTATGTGGACATAATAATCGTCTTCGTATTTTTCTTTGAGCGTGAAGTCGCCTTTTACAACACCGACGGCGAATTTCTCGCCCTCTTTTACGGTTCCGTTGCCAACGTATCCGAGCGATTCGACTTGTTTCATAACGCGAATAACGTCATTAACTATAGGGAGATCAAATATAGTTCCAAGTTCAATCTCGGATTTATATCCGTACCCTGCTTCAACTCTGTCGGCAAGAAGCGACCAGTTACCGTCAGAAGAGAAATAAACCATATTCCCGGGTTCAACCTCGCCCAGTAGCGGAACGACGCCGTCGAGATGCATATCGCCTATGTCAACTATAAAATCACGGCAATTGGCGAACGTATCAAATTCGGATTCGTCGTAATCATATTTTTCCGCGAGTTCCTTATTTATGAGAAGGAACTGATATTCGCCGATAACGTGATTGTTCGGGATTGCGTAGATTCCTCCCTGATTAACGCATTCAAGGAAACTCGGGAAAATATAAGTACGAAGGAGTCTGCTGTTTCCGGTGAGTTCACTGTCAAGCATTTCCGCGAGACCTTCATCCGCGTAACGCTTATAATTGTCATATCCTCGAATAAGGAAAATATCGAGCTGATCTTCTTTGACTTCGGGATATACGGAGACGGTATCACCGTTTTCGTCGATCATTGTCTCGACTGTTTCTTCATCTATTTCGGACTCAGGCTCGGACTCGACGTACTCATCCATTCTGATTCCCTGCTCTGCAAGTTCGATCTCTTTCTGTTTCAGAGATTCGGATTCTCGTTTAATACGCTGTTCAACGTCAGCAATACTGTCAATCTTGGCGTCGATCGCTTCCTGATACTCATCATCTGAAACGGCGTGAAGCTCAAGTCTTGTCGAGAACTTAAGTTCAGTAATCTCGTTCAGCGCTTTTTCGACTTGTTTGACAGCCGCTTGAGATGTAGAAGAATCAGTCGGAAGCCATAAACTTAACGTCATCGGTTTCCTATCACCGGTTTCTTCCGCCGTTTTATCGTCTCCCGTCCCGGTCGTCTCTTCAGGCTTTTTGCTGTTGCAACCAGTGAAGAAAACGGATAAGAGCATAAAGATTCCAAGAATCAGAGCTATCAGTTTTTTACTCATCAGGATCCCTCCGTTATCTAAGGCGCGTTGTGTTTTTACGCCTCACATTATTATAGATTAGACGTCAATGTTTGTCAAGTGCTTAAGACCTATCGTGTTTAGAACTACGGGAAGATTTTAGTTTAGATAATCTTTTAACCGTTTGCTTCTGCTGGGGTGTCTGAGTTTACGAAGAGCTTTTGCTTCAATCTGTCTGATTCTTTCTCTTGTAATGTTGAACTCATGACCGACCTCTTCAAGCGTTCTGGCGCGACCGTCGTCAAGTCCGAACCTGAGTTTAAGCACGAGTTCTTCTCTCGGAGTCAGGGTCCTCAACACTTCGTTGAGTTGTTCTTTTAACATCTGGTAAGACGCAGCGTCGGCAGGAGCGGGCGAATCGTTATCGGGAATAAAGTCTCCGAGATGGCTGTCATCCTCTTCTCCGATCGGAGTTTCAAGCGAGACGGGATCTCTTGCGATTTTCATAATCTCACGTACTTTTTCGGTATTCATTCCGAGTCTTTCACCTATTTCGGCAGGCGTCGGATCGTGACCGAGTTCCTGAAGGAGCTGACGTGAAGTTCTGGAAACCTTATGTATGGTTTCGACCATATGAACAGGTATTCTGATCGTTCTCGCCTGGTCGGCTATGGCACGGGTGATGGCCTGCCTTATCCACCATGTTGCGTAAGTAGAAAATTTATATCCCTTTGTATAGTCGAATTTTTCAACCGCCTTCATCAATCCGAGGTT
>JAFWTH010000151.1 GCA_017518975.1 Clostridia bacterium | reverse complement strand
ATCGTTCGAACCCTTGAGGATGATCTCGTCTCTCGGGATGCCGAGCGGATAATACTCGTTCTCGCCGATGACGCCGTCCTTGACGACGTATCCGGCGTGAACGCGCTTCAGCTCGAAAGCGTAGTTCGTTACGTTCGGTTCGTTCGTCCTCGCGCAAAGTTCGGGGATCGGATAACCGTTCTCCGTCGTCCCGGAAGTCGGGACGTCAGCGGACGTCGGGATCACCAGCGTCGATACGAAAAAGATCAACGCGGCGACCGCACAAATGATTCTTTTTGCCATAGTATCTCCCTTTCTGCTGTAGTTGCAGTATATAATATACGTACTTGCGGCGATCCGGACGACAGGGTTTTCACTCGTCCGATAATCGCGAACAGGATACCGACGTAATTGAGCGTGCAGATGTAAAGGCGAGCCGGGAATCCGCCGACCGGATGCCGCAGATCACAAGTCAAATTCCCTGCTTTGCCCAATAAAACGCCAAAAAAGCAATTGCCGATCATTTCTCAGAATATGAAAACGTATCATGTTGAAAAAATTAACAATTGCTGCTGTTCATTTTATCACGTTTCGGATAAAAATGCAACAAAAGATCCCGAAATTTCAAGATAAAATTTCGGGATCTTTCTTTAAATTATATATCCTTGTTCATGTTTCGCATCAATTCAGCGGATAAACGTCCGGGAAGAACGTGTAGAACAGCAGATATACCGCGTCGTCGTCGGTAACGGTTCCGTCTCCGTTGACGTCACCGTCCTGATTGAGCGGATATGTCTCCGGGAAGAACGTGTAGAACAGCAGATATACCGCGTCGTCGTCCGTTACCGCTTCGTCGCCGTTGAAATCGCCTCTCAGCACCGACCGGACAGAGACCGTCCCGGGTTCCGTCACGAAAGTGACGTCCGCGTTGTTCGCTCCCTTTCCGTTGACCGTAAGCGTCAGCGAGTAGTCGCCGTCTTCCGCGTCGTCGCCGACTTTAAACGTCAGAGTGACGATCGTTCCGTTTATATCCCGCGCCTGAGTCATCGCGGCGACTCCCATTCCGGTATTTTCATCCCATCCTGAGAGAGTGAGGTTTTCGATATCCCACTCGACTCCGAGAAGCGTAAGAACCGTAGAATCAAACGTTAAATCCGAAACCGCGAGCGATTTGATAGGAGGAGCGTCCGCGATACTCACGGCGACCGTGATCTCATCGCCCGGTTTCGCTCTCTTGTTTTCAAACGCTGCCTTCGCGCTGTCAGGTGAAACGGCTCCGCAAACGGTACAGACGCCGCCGACGAAACTGTGTCCGAGAGCGTCGGTATAAGTATCGGCGTACGCGTCCCCGCACCGGCTGCAGGTGTGAGTCGTATAACCCTGTTCCGTGCAGGTCGGAGCGGTCACGACGGGAACGTAGTCGTGTCCGAGAGCGTCGGCGGTCCGTGTCTCGGACACGCCGCATCTCGAACAGTATCTCACCTCTTCGCCCGCCACGGTGCAGGTCGGTTCGGTCGTTACGACCCAATCGCCGAAATCATGTCCGAGAGCCGGAACGTAAGAATCAGCGTAACTGTCGCCGCAGCGATTGCAGACGTTAGTCGTATAACCCCGTTCCGTACAGGTCGGAGCGGTCACGGCGGGAACGTAGTCGTGTCCGAGAGCGTCGACGGTCCTGATCTCGGTCGAGTCGCATCTCGAGCAGTATCTCGTCTCTTCGCCTGCCTCGGTGCAGGTCGGAGCCGCCGTCACTGTCCACTCGCCGAAGTCGTGGCCGAGAGCGTCGGTATAAGTATCGACGTAACTGTCACCGCATCTCGTGCATTTATGTCTCGTATAACCCTTCGACGTGCACTTCGGCGCGCTAACATAATCGGT